>CP064964.1:721502-1082254 GCA_016699205.1 Candidatus Uhrbacteria bacterium | reverse complement strand
AGAGATTCGAACTCTCGATACCTTGCGGTATGCTTGCTTTCCAAGCAAGTGCACTAGGCCACTATGCGACCCCTCCGGACATTCATTGCGGCAGAATCTTAGCGGAATAAGTCAGATCGTGCAAGAATAGCTCTATGGACACCTACCTTTGGTATCAAACCCTTATAAAACCGAGTTGGGCACCTCCCTCATATCTTTTTGGACCGGTTTGGACCGTCCTTTATATCGTCATCGCCATCTCGTTTGGTTACGTCTTTTATCTCGCAGCGAAAAAACGGCTTCCGATCAACATTATTTGGCCATTTCTCCTCAATCTTTGCTTCAATGCAATCTTTACTCCACTGCAGTTTGGATTACAGAACAACCTACTCGCAGCTCTCGATATACTACTGGTGCTTGCGACGCTCATTTGGGCGCTCATATCAATCTATCCCCATCAGCGATGGATCGCTCTCATCAATATCCCCTATTTACTTTGGGTGATTTTCGCTACCGTCCTCCAGTTGACAATCACGAGCTTGAATCTACAACCGGAGACAGCTCCCATAACAAATCCAATACCAAAAAGCGTCATGTCGGAAACAGATGCAAGACAAATTGCGGAGAACACGTGTATTAAAGGAGGCGGCGCCATCGGAAAAGGTACTTACAATCCAAATTCGAAAACGTGGTGGTTCGATGCAAACTTGAATGCAACTCAGCCCGGCTGTTTCCCTGCGTGCGTCGTCAATGAACAGACAGAAACAGCCAGCATCAACTGGCGTTGCACCGGAGCTCTGCCGCCCCAATAATTATGAAGCGCTGGCACGTCTACATCCTGCGCTGCAGTGACAGCAGCCTCTACACGGGAATCTCGACCAATGTTGCCGAGCGCGTTCTCAAGCAATAATGCCGGCAAAGGCGCGGCATACACGCGCAGCCATCGACCTGTCACACTCGCTTGGAGCCGGCCGTCAAAAACAGAATCAGCCGCACGTAAACGTGAGGCAAAATCAAACGTTGGAGCAAGCAGGAAAAAGAAGATTTTTGAAAACATAACGCTATACTGATAGCACTATGGAAAAAATCTCTCCCATGAATGGATTCTTGGAATTCATCCGCGAGCAAGGCGTTGTCGGTTTGGCGGTGGGCTTTATTCTCGGCGGAGCTATCTCAAAATTCGTCTCCTCATTGGTAACGAATATACTGAACCCGCTTATCGGCCTGGCTCTGGGCAAAGCAGCCGGTCTCAAAACAGCCACTTGGACGATTGGCAGTGCCTCGATCCTCTACGGCGAGTTCATCATGGCTTTTGTCGACTTCCTCGTCATCGCCCTCGTGATTTACGCCGCCGTTAGAATTCTCCGCCTCGACCGCTTGGATAAAAGAAGAGTTAATCATCATCCTTAAACCTATGTCCTACATCGACGGTTTCGTACTCATGGTTCCAAAGAAGAATATTGCCGCGTATCGCAAGATGGCCCAAGAAGGTGGTAAATCCTGGATGAAACATGGCGCCGTCGCCTACGTTGAATGTATCGGCGATGACATGAACCCAAGCATGGGTGGACAAAAGCCAACGACCTTCATGCAGCTCGTCAAACCCAAGCCAAGTGAAACAATCTGGTATTCCTTTATCATCTACAAGTCGCGCAAGCATCGCGATCAAGTAAATAAAAAGGTCATGAAAGAAATGAACGACTGGATTGAAAAGCATCCTAAAGAAAAGATGGTCATGCCATTTGATGAAAAACGTATGGCTGTTGGTGGATTCAAGCCAGTGGTGGAGCTTTGGAAGAAATAAGATGAAAAAGTCGGGATCACTTTGGCTCAAAGGCGGACTCGCGGGGCTAGCGGCATGCGCCAGCCTCTATGTGTTTTTCTTGATCGTTCTTATATCGGCGCCACGCGTCGGTCTGAGTCCCGTTTTAACTAACGGAACGATCTATCTTTCTTTCATTACTGGCCATAGCTATTCTCTACTGAACGGATTCATGGTTAACACGGAACCATATTGTCCCAACACCGTTCCGGTCTGCACCTATTGGACCGAAGAAAACGGTTGTGAAAAACAAGTAATGACACCGGGAAGCAAATTGTCGCAATACGGTTGAGATATTCTTTTGTCTTCAGGACACTGATCTTGTTTCTTGGGTATTATGTGATCGGAACCTTCATTGGATTCTTGGTCCAGAAATATAGAGATCGAAAAAGTAATACATGAATCGCTTCTGGGATCCAAAATATAGAAGGATCAGAACCATGCGATGCCGGTCTGCTGGACATGCGAAAAGCTGGATCGAGATATGGTTGTTGCGATAACGGATGAAGTGAAAAAATTCTATGAGTGAGCAGCGAAAAAAAACAAAATATATCGTCTACGCAAAAATCTTAGGCGATTTTTTACCTGAGCGAAAAGTGAAGATTGGAGAATGTCATATTGAAAAGACAACCGCCTTTTTAGAAAGGGATCTGCCAGAGATTCCTATTATTGAAAAAAGAAGCGCTAGCCATTCTTTAAGTAAGGGCGTGGATGCTTTCATACATTATCCTCAACAACCAGTTTCAATACGTACTTTCGAATCTTCCTACCTTGTAAGCACCGAGATCAGCGAAGAAAATTTATACTTCGTTCTCAAAGAAGCAGAAGATCGCTTTACTGACCTAATAGCCTCCCTATCCCTCGCCCTAAAACGACAACTCAACAACTTGGCAAGAAACGTATTCGACGCCAAAACTATTTTGATTATGAGATAGTAGGAATCTTTTTAAAGTGAGGGGACGTTTGATCAGAATAAGCCCACCAGCACCATTAATTAACGTTAGAAATTTTTTTCCGAAGGACTTACCCAATGGCTTTCTTGCAAAATCCAAACGCTATCTCGCCTGCACTGATCGGGTATTTAGGCGATGCATAAAATACATAACGATCGCATCTCGAAATAGATATACTGGCAATTTTAATACTTTAGAGATTGCCCTAAACTTTATTAAATGTATTGAGCTAATAAGTGCCAGCATTGATAGAAGAAAGAGTACCTCGGATCATCTTATAAACAGTAAAGACAGAATGATATTTACAGGCAAACTGCTCAAAGTCAGAAAAGCGATATAAACATGGCGCTAAAGGCATGGGATTTCAGAAATAAAGGAGATATCGCACATGGCACAGACGATGGAGGCTTCTGGAACATCTCACTCGACGCAATAAGTGAGGCATCAAACGCGTTCTTAAGAAAGTATTTTGCTTACATCGATAAATAAATCCCCCGCAAGAGCGGGGATTTATTTTACTTATTCGGCTCATTCTTATCCGCGTAATGGATCATCCCCTCACTAAACACTTTCGCCAACCCCGGCTTATACTTCTCATAATAAGCCTCAAACCACGGATCCTCTACATACATCTTGGCCAATCCACGATACATCTCAAAGTTCGGCTCATACCAAGCGCTTAACGATTTGAAGTGTTGGTCAATCATCTCTTGAAACTCCGGGCTAAGCGCACCCTTTTCAGAGACTTCCGCCGCCTTCTTCATGAAGATGTCCGCACCTTTCTTATATTCCTCCATGTCCGCCTTAGTCATTTTGCTATAGCGCTCCATCGACTGCTTGTACGCTTCCGTATTCCCCCAACGCTGCTTCACCTCATCGGCGTACTCCTTGACGGTATCTTCACCAAAAGTGTCATACGTCTCCTTCAAGTCTTGCTCGTCCATAGGTTTCTTTTTCTAGTTGAATTAATGTTTTATCGATCGCTTTGATTAATCCGGAAAGACGTTTCTTTTTCAGCTCGATCATATTCCGATGATCCAGCAGCGCCTGCCGTGTATCAAAACTCGGCGAGGACATAATCCGTTTAATATCCTCCAACGGAAAATCCAACTCGCGAAAGAACAGAATTTGCTGAAGCTTAAGCAGCTCCGTCTCCCCATATTCACGATAACCATTTTTGCGAAGCAGGGCAGGCTTAAGCAACCCGACTTGGTCGTAGTGATGCAGCGTGCGCACGCTGATACTGGCGAGCTTCGCTAATTGATTAACCGTATATGGCATAGGTTTGGCCTGAACCTTTGCATACTATAAACCCTGACGCAATGTCAGGGTCAATAGGTTATTTTCTCTCTATATAGCTACTTTACGCACCAGCCTGCCACGGAACATCAACAATATAGTCCGCTTTTCCAATCTGCACGCCCTTCATACGCAAGATCGCGTACATCATGTTGACGTGAAAAAAGAAATTCTGAAGTGCTTGGCTCTGCAAATAATCCATTCCAAGGAGATGCTTGTCAGGATAATACGGCAGCACGATCTTTCGATCAGCCGCGTCCGCAAACTGCTCTTCTTTCAATGTATCGAGAAACGCCATCGTCTTTTCTACGCGCGCCTTCAATTCCGCAATCGTCGTCTCCGTGTCTGGATGAGATGGATTCTCCACTCCCGCGAGACGCGATGATGCACCTTTGGCATTGTCACAAACAATTTGCACCTGTTTCACAAATGGAAACATATCCGGCGCCAATCGAGCTTCCAACAAATCCGCTTCCGTTCCCCCATTCGTCTTTACATGCGCCTCGGCCTTATCCAAAAGATTCAACGCCGTCTTCAACATCTTTTGAAAAACAGGAACGCTAAATGCGTACATTGGTTGCATAAGAATATAATTTATTTGATGAATTCAACCACCTCTTCCATCGAACGGCGGGACTTGGGACGCACGGGAGCATGTTCATCGCGATATCCAAGAGCAAGCAGCAAGGTCGAGGTAAGATTCTTAGCCTTTAAGCCGAGTATCTCATCAACTTTTGCCGGATCAAAACCTTCCATCGGTCCGTTATCGACTTCAAGCAATGAAGCTGTCTCGATCATTACCCCGAGCGCGATATACGCCTGACTCTTGGTCCATGCATCAATCTCCGCATCTGATCGGCCTGCCATATTTCCATTCACCATCTGCTTTAAACCATCCAAAGCCTCAAGACCGACACCCTGCGCCTTTGAGGTGCGAGCGAGCAATTCATCCGTAATGTGCTCGCGAACATCCGTACGACGTGCGATCACAATCAAATGCGATGCTTCCGTAACTTTGGGCTGACCCCAAGCTGCCTCGCGGATTTTTCCTCGTAATTCCGGATTCTCGATAACAAGAAATTTCCAAGCCTCGATACCAAATGAACTCGGAGTCAATCGAGCGGCCTCGAGGATCGTTTTCAAGTCTTCATCGGAAACCTTTTTTGAAGCATCGAATACTTGGGTAGCAAAACGCCAGTTCATCGCTTTAATGATTTCTTGACCATTCATATTGACAATGTCCTTAAATTCCTATAAAAAAACTGACTAGCTATAAAAAATATAGCATGGATCGCCAAACCGTCAAGATCATGCCCAAAGAATCAGACAACAAATCCAAATGCGTAGCCTTTGCTACAACCGTCCTCGGAGACAAATGGACTCCGAGGCTATTATTTGCGCTCTCGCTAAAACCCTGCGTTTCAATGAATTACAAACGGAAGCCGGTGGCGTAAATCCAACCACCCTCTCCGACCGGCTCTCCGACCTGGAACGACTCGGCATTATCACTAAAACAATCTATTCTGAGGTCCCTCCGCGTACGGAATACAATCTGACCCAAAAAGGAAAAGACCTGCTCCCCGTCCTCAAGCACATGGCTGTCTGGGGCGAAAAATATTTTGGAAAGTGCTGAAGTTAACCCTATTTATGAACAACAAGAAGACTCCTGCTGAAAAGAAAAATACGTTGATGAGCCTCCTCCCTAAATACAAGGGCTGGATCATCGGTTTGCTTGGCCTGTCGATATTCGGCAAAGGCTTGAGCTTAATGCTGCCCCGTATGGTTGCCGGCGGAATCGACGCATACACGAGCGGAAGTTTTAACCTTGTCGCCATCGCTCTCCCCTTTTTGGCGATCTGTGCCACGATGCTCATTTCCGACTACATCCTCGGCATCATCCAGGCATTTGCATCCGAACGTGTCGCGAGCGATTTGCGCGAGCAGTTGGCCGCCAAAATCTCCCGCCAAAGCTTTGCCTTTGTCCAAAACACGACGGCATCCAAACTCCTCACCAATCTCACAAGCGACATCGACGCCATCAAAATGTTCGTCTCGCAAGGCATGGTCATTGTCGTGTCTTCGCTTTTCATTTTGATTGGTGCGAGCGTCATGCTTATTTCCACAGATTGGAAGCTTGGCTTAACCGTTCTTCTTATCATTCCGATCATGGGCTTCATGTTCTACGGAATCTTCTCCAAAGTCGGCGCATTGTTTGGAGCATCGCAGATGATCATCGATCGTCTGAACAAAACCATAAATGAAAGTATTCTGGGCGCGACCTTGATTCGCGTTCTGCATGGCCAGCAATCGGAAACGGAAAAATTTCTCGTCGTGAATACGGACGCGAAAGAAAACGGTCTCAAAATTTTGCGCGTCTTTGCAAGCCTGATCCCGCTCATTACCTTTATCTCCAGCCTTGCGACACTCGTCATCCTTGGTCTTGGCGGACATTTTGTGATCGTGGGAGAAATGACGATTGGCCAGCTCGCCGCCTTCAATAGCTATGTCGGCATTCTCATCTTCCCGATGCTGATGCTCGGCTTTATGAGCAACATGATGGCCCGCTCAAACGCCTCCTATATCCGTATCGCAGAAGTGCTCGATGCTCCGGAAATCAAGAACGACGGTGAATGGAAAGCAGCGATCGACGGCCATATCGAGATGCGCGACGTCAACATCCGTTTTGGCGAAACGCCTGTCTTGAAGCATGTCAGTTTCTCCCTTCCGGCCAAAACCCGTACCGCCATCCTCGGTCCGACAGCTGCTGGAAAAACCCAGCTCCTCAATGTCCTCACCGGACTCACGCCGCCAACTTCCGGCGAAGTTCTGTACGATGGTAAATCCGTCTCAGAATACGATAGCCGCAGCCTGCACTCGCAAATCGGCATGGTCTTCCAAGACAGCATCGTCTTCAATTTAACCGTTCGTGAAAACATCGCCTTTGGTCGTGAGGTGGCCAAAGAAGATTTTGACTTAGCGATTGAAACCGCAGAACTCAAAGATTTCCTCGATACACTCCCCAACGGTCTCGACACCCTCGTCTCGGAACGCGGGACAAGTCTCTCTGGCGGACAAAAGCAGCGCTTGATGCTCGCACGAGCTCTCGCTATCAAACCAAAAATCCTCTTGCTCGATGACTTCACCGCCCGCGTCGATTCCAACACGGAACACCGCATTCTCGAGAATGTCCGCAAAAACTATCCAAGCGTCACACTTGTCTCGGTCACGCAAAATCTCTTCTGTCCGCGATTACGACCACATCATCCTTTTTGATGGAGGGCGAGGTCTTGGCTCAAGGCACGCACGACAAATTGATGGAAATCTCTCCGGAATACGTCCAGATCTACAATTCCCAGCGCAGCACCAACCAATATGAACGATAAGCCCGCAAAAAGACATCCGCGCTCGTCGGTGTCCGCAAGCTTCTCCCCTATCTCAAACCGGAGATTGGTCCTTTGGCATTGACGGCGCTTACGATCTTCATCGCTTCCGGCATCAACTTGAGCGTGCCTTACATTTTGGTCACGCCATCGATGCTTATGTACGCACCGCAAACTATCCAGGCATCTTTACAACCGTCGCAGCGCTTCTCGTCGCATTCTTGATCGCCCTCGGCACAAGCTATTGGCAGATGCAGCTCATGGGCCGTGTAGGTCAGCGCATGCTCTTCCGTTTGCGCAACATGATTTTGCCAAACTCAATCGCTACCAATCGCCTTCTTCAACCGAAATAAAGCTGGCGATTTGATTTCCCGCATCAACAACGACACGGACAAACTCAACCAATTCTTCTCGAAACCTTGGTGCGTTTCACGATGAGCATCGTGATGATTGTCGGTTCCGGTATCTTCCTGCTCTCATTGAACTGGCATCTTGGCCTCGCCGCGCTAGTCCCGGCCGGAGCACTCTATCTCTTTACGCAAGCCACTTCCGGCTGGGTTAAAAGCGCAATGCAGAAAGTTTGCGTGCAACCGGCGGTTTGAGCGCAGAAATTCAAGAAAGCTTGGAACACTTTAAAGTCGTTGTCGCATTTGATCGCCGCGACTTCTTCCGCGACCGCTTTGCCATCGCCAACAAAATCAACTTCAAAGCAGCAACACGCGCCGGCATCGCCAGCGCCCTCTACTCCCCGATTTACGATCTTTTCTCCAACTTGGCGATTCTGATCGTTCTCGGCTACGGCATCCTGCTCGTCTCCCAACAAAGCCTTACGCTTGGCTTACTCTTGAGTTTCTTGATCTATGTCGAGCGCTTCTACGGTCCGCTCCGCCAAATCGCCATGCTCTGGAACTCCTTCCAGCTCGCATTAGCCGCCTGGGATCGCGTCTCGAAATCATGGATGAAACAATGGACTTGCCGACGATTGAAGGCGAAAAGGCCGCCAATCCAGCCCTTGTACAATTCCAAGGCGTACACTTTGGCTATCCAGAGCGTCCGGATGTCTTGCGCAACATCAACATCGATTTGGAACGCGGCAAAACCTACGCACTCGTCGGTCCGACAGGCGGCGGCAAAACCACAACTGCCTCGCTCATGGCGCGTCTCTACGATCCAACCTCCGGCACCATCCTGCTCGATGGCCGCGATCTGCGCTCCTACCCTGAAAGCGATCGCACCAAAAAATCGGCTTCATCTTGCAAGAACCATTCTTGTTCACGGGCACCGTCCTGGAAAACATCTTCTACGCCAATCCTGATTTTGCCGCAGCAAGCCACCAAGAAAAATCGACACGATCAACTCGATGGGCCTTGAGCGTCTCCTCGCCCGCTTTGAAAAAGGCGTCGACACGCCCGTCTCCGGCGCCGACTCCATCAGCTTGGGTCAAAAGCAGCTCATCGCTTTCATGCGTGCCGTCTTGCGCAAGCCAGAACTCCTGATTCTCGATGAAGCCACCGCCAACATCGATACCGTCACGGAGCAATTGCTCCAAGAAGCCCTCGATCAGCTTCCAGGATCGACAACAAAGGTCATCATCGCCCATCGCTTGAACACGATCGAAAAAGCTGACGGCATCTTCTTTGTAAACAACGGCGAACTGACGGCTGCCGGTACACTCGACAAAGCTGTCGACATGTTGATGCACGGAAAACGTAAAAGCTGATAGAATGCTGTCCATATGACTTTTACCCCCAACTACCTCGCTATACTCGTCGCCGCCATTTCCACCGTCGTTCTCGGGTTCCTTTGGTACGGCCCTTTATTTGGCAAACCTTGGATGAAACTAATGGGTATTGATCCATCCAAAATGAGCAAGGAGGCGATGAAAGGCATGAATAAGACCTATGCCCTGATGAGCATTGGTTCGCTTGTTTTAGCCTACGTCCTATCATTTACAACAGAATTTGCGATGACCTATACGCAGACATTTGGTTGGGTCGGCGGCGTCATGTCTGGTTTCTGGACCTGGCTCGGATTTTTTGCGCCTGTGCAAATGGATGAGCAGCTCTGGGGCAATAAACCCTGGAAGCTCTACTTCATCAACACCGGATACCGCTTGGTCTCACTCATCATCATGGGAGTGATCCTCGCTGTTTGGCGCTAAAAAATCTAATTATTTGTGCTAGAATAGGAGCCATGAAGGCTCCTATTCTTTTATCCGACGATTTGCGTCTCGGCGCGCAGCTACGCGATGCCTGGCGCCAAGTCTCAAGCCTTAACATTCCTACAAGTCATCACAAGCCGGCTTCTATCGTTGTCTCTGGCATGGGCGGATCAACCTTGGGCGCGCATGTGATTCAGTCCGTCTTCCGTGATGAGATCTCAATCCCTTTTGAAATCAGCAATGACTATCGTCTCCCGAGCCACGTAGGCCGCGACACGCTCGTCATTCTTTCTAGCTATTCCGGCACAACAGAAGAGACGCTTTCCGCAGCCCGTGAAGCCATCCGCCGCAAAGCCCGCATCATCGTCATGACCAATGGCGGCGAGTTACTTGCGCTAGCCAAAAACACAAATTCCCAACACTCGTGATCGATCCCGTTGAGAATCCCTCCAATCAACCGCGCATGGCCATCGGCTATATGACGATTGGCATCGCCGGAATCCTCGCCAAAACCGGAATCATAAAAATCGATGAACGGAAAATCAATGAAGTCGCGAAGCTTATTGAAAACCAGGATCAGGGCTTGGCTTTTGATCTTGCTCGACATCTGGAAAAATCTTTTGTCTTACTCATGTCGGCCGAGCATCTCGTTGGCGCGGCGCATGTATTCAATAATCAAATAAACGAAAATGGAAAACAGCTTTCCGCAGCACAAGTGATTCCAGAACTCGACCATCATTTTTTGGAAGGTATTACATTTCCCCACTCCGTCAAAAAACAGCTCGTCGCTGTTCTCTTTCAATCCGAGCATTATCATCCGCGCAATCACAAACGCATCAAGCTAACGGCAGAAATCCTGCAGAAAAACGGCATTCGTGCCATCACCATCGATGTGATCGGCAAAAACCGTCTGCAAGAAGCGTGGACCGCTATTGCCCTGGGAGCCTCGACAAGCGTCGCCTTGGCCAGACGTCACAAGATCGATCCTTGGCCGGTTCCAAATGTGACGCTTCTAAAGAAACAGATGACAGGAGATTAATATGAGCTGGAAACGCATCATCTACGCCGACGACGATACCGAGTCGGTAAAAAACTTGTTCGTCTTCGCTTACCATCCATTCTAGTCGGTCTATTTCTTGGCGTTGTCTTGGCCGTTGTCTTTTCTACCTTTGAAGACGTGCTGGCCAAAGACATTCGCATCGCCTTCTTTGTTCCATTCGTCGTCTATATTGCCGCAGCCGTGGGTTCACAAACACAAAGCATCTTTAGCCGCGACCTCCGATCACGTAAAGCAAAATTCAAAAATTACCTTCTGAAAGAAGCAGGCGTCGGAATAATACTTGGATCGATATCTGGCATACTGAGCGGTATCGCGGCATATATCTGGTTCCAAGACTCCATGCTTGCGATGGTTGTTGGTATATCCATGTTCATCGCCGTTGCCATCGCGCCGCATACAGCGCTTATCGTCACAAAACTTGTCCAAATGGAGCACCTCGACCCAGCCGTCGGCGCAGGACCAATTGCCACCGTCATTCAAGATACGCTAAGCGTTCTGATTTACGGCATTACCGCCAGCATTATCCTGCTCTCATCGTAATAGACCAAAACAAAAAACCCCATTCCGCAGCTGCGGGACGGGGCTCGTAAAAACAAAGGTACCAACCGACCCGTCTTGAACTACCTGTTGAGCTTGTTGAGAATGTTCGGGGCATGAGCGAGCAGCTGCTGAAACTCGAGCTTGCTCATGCGGAATGCCCGCTCCCCGACTTTGTCCGGTCATGGATCAAGATACGGCCGTCCGGCTCTTCCTCGATGACCGTCGTGTAGTTGGAACTGGGATTCAGCTCGACAGCGCTGTCGTAGAGAACCCTCTTGTCTGACTCGCCTTCCCCTTCTTCACGCGATGAAGGCATACCGTCTCTCCACGATGAAAACATACCGACCTATCCTTTCCACGATGCAACGCTTTTTAGGCTTACTATATTCAGTCGGATACGTCAAGCGTACGCAATAAGTCCGGATACTGTATTCCATTTTGGATAACATCAGAGCCCCGTCAGCAGAATACATGACGGGGCTCTTATCGTTCAGACGGTGCTCTTGGGATTGCGATGGATCGCGAGGATCTGCTCGGCGGCAGATCGGAACTCGCGCAGACGGCCTCTCGTACCAGCTGGTGCGGCAGCGAGGATACCCGGCCACTGATAGGCCAGCTCAACGCCGTACTCGCGCTCGATGCGCATACGATACGGATAAATCGCCATCAGCATCACGAGCTGTTCGAGACTGCGCGGCGCCTTGGAACAGTCGAGAAGACCGTACCCTCGGTCTGAATCCTCCATGTCCGCGAGGACGATGCGGATCTGGTCGCAGGCAAGATGATAGCGCTCCTCAATGAAAGCAAGAGGAGGAAGCTCGATCGGAGGAGCCTTGAGACCTTCAGGAATCATCACGAGGATCTCTTCCGACTCCAGTCGGAACATTCCCTCATGAACGGTTTGTGCGCATCGATGCATCGCATCGCTGGCCATGACTTGGTACACCTGGGACACAGCCTTGATACCGACCATCTCGGGAATCGAGACCCGTCTGATCATCGGTTCAACCGGCCGCGGGCTATGATGCTCGGACTTATGCAGAAGAGCATTCAAGAGCCTCACCGGCACGGTCTCATCCTCCTCGCGTCTGTCTGACACGGGCCTCGGATGTGTCTGACGCCTGAGCGTAAAACACAGCGTCCAAGCCGCCGGAAACCAGTGCAGGATAAGGCCTCCAAACTCCTGATCATTGATCGCACCATTGACGCGAACGCTTTCAGCAAGCTCAGGTGACACACTCGGAATGTGCATGTTTGCCTCGTTATCGCCAGTCAAGAGCCGGCGACAAGGATTAACGCTACGCCGAGCTTTCGCCCTTGTCCAGACGATAAGAAAAGCCGACCCACCCGGCTTCTACGGGTGGGTCGGCGAGGAAGTCCGCTAGGCGGACTGATCAGCAGTCGAACATCGCCGGTTCCTGCATCTGGAGCTGATGCGTCCGGCTCACGATGAAGTCCCAGGACAGCTCGCCCAGCGTGTCGCTGGGCTTGGACGGCGTATTCTCGTCCTTGGACTTCTCCTTGCCCTTCTTGCCGCGTCCCGCCTGCTTGCAGCAGTTGACCGTGGCGATCGGACCGAACGCATCCTCGAGCAGGAAGCGGTACGGACGGATGGAGATCATCTCGACCAGCTGCCCAAAGAGCGGCTGCTCGGTAGCACGGTGGTTGAACGAACGACCCTCGTGCGATGCGATGCAGGCGTAGGCGAGCGGGTAGAGCCGCTCGATCTCGCGCAGCGTGTCCGCGTGGTCGATGATCGCCGACGTCTCCACCGGATCGTCGCCATGTGCCTTCTGCGCAGAGAGGTTGAAGACGCGGGAACGGAAGTCCTCGCGCGAGAATGACTCGGGCGTGAAGCCGACCACGCGTCCGGATGCCGTCCGCACGAGCACGATGCCGTAGTGGAGATTCAGCTCGCGATTGATCGCATCACCGTAGCAGGCGCGGATGACATGGCCGCGCTCGACATCGGTGAAGCCGTGAAAGCACTTGCGATACGAGCCGCTCGGCTCGCTCTTGAGGCGCTCGCACATGAGCTCGTACATCTTCACGGCGCCGGGCAAGGACGTCTTACAGATGCTCACGAACGTGTCGTGATCGACGATCTCGTCCGTGGCACCCTTGATGCGCTCGGTGATCTCGAAAGGAACAGACAGGGACATGGAACCCCCTTTGAGGTGTCGGCCTCGCGTCGCATAAGCGCGATCGCGTCCGACCCTTCAGCCACGCTTTCGCGTGACAAAAGGGCCGGATACGATCAAGTTGATGCGGCGACAAAGTTCTCTGGACCAAAGTCCGGATCGATCTGTGTTGCGAGATCAATACCCGTACTCGCATTTGCCCAACTCTTGGCATTTCGCAGGTGAAATTCAACCGCATGACGATAAAAACGGTTCCAGTCTTTTTGCGTCTGCTGCAAACGCTCTTCAAGGACATGGAACGCTGCCAGTAATTCACGATCCGCGTCAGCAGCTGTTGCATCTCCGCGATCACGCGCTTTCACCGCTTTTGAATACGGAATAATGGCGAGCAAATCATCCCCCACTTGTTCTCGTAAAAACGCCTCCTCCTCCGAGTCGACGACTTTGTTTCCAATGACCGCCAATGGAACGCCAAACTCGGAAGCGTAGCCTTTGTATTGTCGATAAACGCTTACGGAGGCCAGGGTCGGCTCCACGACAATCAGCGTAAGATCAAACTTGGTAAAAAGACCCGATGCAAATGCGTCAGCGCCAGCCGTCATGTCGACGATCACAAACTCATCCTTGCGATCAACCAAATGATTCAGCACCAATTCTGCTGCACCGGTTTTGGCATGAAAACATTTGACGCCCAAATCTTCTTCCTGAAATCCGCCAGTCGCCAACACACGCATACCTTCATGCTTGATGGCGAAACGATCAAAAAAAGCCTCGACCGTACTCAAACGCAATAGCCGGGATCCATTCCCTGGCGGCGTTGTTTTGACCATTTGTGAAGCAGAGCCAATCAATGGATTTGTCCCGCGCAAATAATCTTTAATCTCGGTTAAGAGATTTCCCATCGCAGGAATCGCGGCAGCTTGGTCAGATGGAACACCAAGAGCCCCGGCAAGATGCTGATTAATATCGGCGTCGATCGCTAAAACCGTCTTGCCATGGGAAGCAAGATGTCGGCAGAACAATGACGACATCGTCGTCTTCCCGCTTCCGCCTTTTCCGACAAATGCAATCTTCATACGGTTTTAGAACAGGATCCGCACATCCCAAAAAACTCAACCAAATGCTTCTGAATACGAAACCCGCTCTGCTTGGCTACCGAGGACTGAATCTGTTCCAATTGCGGCTCAATCTCAAGCTCGACAACCGCTTCACAGCTCATACAAACCGCGTGGTGGTGATGATCGCCATGCGTCATCTCGTAACGCTTCTGACCATCTGCAAAATCAACCTCCGAAATCTCGCCTTTCAAAAGCAATTTCTCAAGCTCTCGATAAACCGTCGTTTTATTAACCGATAAACCGCGCCCTCCTAAAGCCTCAACCAATTCCATAGCCGCCATCGGCTTCTGAGAAGCTGACAGGACCTCCCGTATGGCGAGCTTGGACTTGGTTTGGCGTTCTTGCATGAACCTATTTAACGCAACAGAGTTGCATTTGTCAAGGACCTATGCTAGGTTATCCACATATGGAAACCCTGCTACCAGCTTTATCAGCCGCCATCATCATGAGCCTTCTATCGTTACTGGGTTACGCCAGTCTCGCGTGGAAAAAGAGCCAGACCGCGTTTATTCAGCATGCTGTTGTCGCTTTTGCTGCCGGCGCGCTCCTCGGAAATGCGTTCTTTCATCTCCTACCTGAATCGATTGAAGCGTCCCCTAACGCACTGACTTGGGCATTAGCAGGCATCCTGCTCTTCTTTGTCCTCGATTCCATGCTCTGGATTTATCACAGCCACGCAGGCCGTGAACTACACGATCACGAACATGATCACACTCCCGCAAAACCGGTCGGCTATCTGAATCTCATCGGAGACGCCGTACACAATTTTACAGACGGCATTACCGTCATGTCGGCATTTCTTGTGAATCCTACGCTCGGCTTTAATACCGCCGTCGCGATCGGTTTACACGAAATTCCACAAGAGCTCGGCGATTTTGGCATACTCCTTTCTTCTGGATTTTCCAAAAAGAAAGCGCTCTGGCTTAACTTGCTGGTTTCCTTGGCCATGATTGCAGGCGTTGTCGGAACATGGTTTGCCGCCGGATTTGTGACACGTCTGACAACGTGGACGATCCCGCTTGCCGCCGGATTCATGATCTACATGGCTTGCACAAACTTGTTTGCAGAAATTAAAGAGGAGCCAAAACTTAGCACGCGTGCCTGGCAAACACTGGCGATGTTCCTCGGTCTCGCCATCATGTATCTCACGGCAGGGCTCGAATAATAAAAAAATTCCTCCGGCCGGAGGAATTTTTTTATTATGAGGTCTTATTTAAGAGCAGCCTGGATAGCAGCTTTCAACTCGCTGTACGGTACAGCGCCAGAAATAAGCTGACCGTTAACAAAGGTTGCCGGCGTACCTTCAACACCTGCCGTTGTACCATCTTGCAAATCCGTATTGACCTTGGCTGCCATTTCACCTCCATCGAGACACTTGTCAAAATTAACCGTGTTCAAACCAATTTTCTTGGCAAGCTCGGTATAAAGAGATCGGCTAAGAGTTGCTTGATTCGTGAACAATTCATCATGCATCTTCCAGAAAGCATCGTTGCCGCCGAGTTTAGCTGCACATTCCGAAGCTTCAGCTGACTTCTGAGCTTCCGGATGAAAGGAAAGCGGGTAGTGGCGATAAACCAAGTTTACTTCGTTCGGAAAATCCTTCAGCGCTTGTTTCACTGTCGGGAGATGACGTGAGCAGAACGGACACTGGAAATCCGAGTACTCAACCAAGGTAACCTTTGCGTTCTTAGGCCCCAAAAGATGATCGTTGGCACTCACTGGCTTCAACGGTCCAGCAGCGACGGGAGCCTGAGCAGCCGGAGCCTGCGCTCCGCTCGGAGGAACATACGCACCGGAATTACCGCCGACAGCTAAAGCGTTACCACCCATGACAAGATTCAACGTCACCCCTAACCCGACAACCGCCGACACGGCGATTCCGAGAAAAAGCCCGGTAAAGAACATTGTTTTTGGACCGCCGTCAAAAAAGTTTTGAGACATAAATTTGTAGAAGAATAGCAGTTATGAAAGGGGCCGTCTATCTATTTACGGCTTATTGGCAAGTGCTTGATCCCATTCGGTCGGCGTCAGGCTAAACAAGCGTTCCGTGCCAACAAACGTCGTAGGCGTCCGATCGACATTGTTCCGTACGCCTTCTTGGTAAGCGGCCATGACTTTTGCATCATTCGCCCGGCTATCAAGACAGGTATTGAATTGATCGACATTTAATCCGATCTGTAAGGCGTAAGCTCTAAAGTCCGCTGAAGGGTCGCGGCTCGAGTCCCAGCTAGACTGTCCGTCATAGAGCTTGGACTTCATCTCCCAAAACTTACCTTGGTCCTGTGCGCATCGTCCGGCATTGGCCGCAAGACGCGCATTCGGGTGTATCGTCATGAGAGGAAAATCTTTCCAGACAAATTTGATCTTGTCCTTGTATTTTTCGATAGCGTAATTGACTCCACCCTCGGCCGCTCGACACGCGGGACACTGGAAATCACTGTACAGACGGACGACCGTCGTAGCATTCTCAGGTCCGATGAACGGATCGTTCACGTCATCAAAAATGAGTTCACCATTGGCTAGCGGGGCAGATGTCGGAGCCGACATAATCGCCCACACCAACCCTCCAAAAACGAGCACCGCAACTACAGCAACACCGATCAATAAATTCTTGTTGGAAGCATCTTGCATAGGTTAAAAGAATGGCATGACAACCCTTACTACGCAACGCCAGCCATAGAATTTCAGCTCTATTGTCAAGCCTGCGTAGATTGAAGGTAACGAATGATATCAAGAGCCGCCTTTGACCCCTCTCCGACCGCAACCGCGATCTGTTTAAAGGCCACGGAAGTAACATCTCCGGCCGCCCAAACCCCGTCAACATTCGTGCGGTTGTGGGAATCGATAATAATCTGCCCCGACTTATCCTTTGCCGCAAAGTCGATCATCTCTGACTGCGGCATAAGACCAATTTCAATGAAAACACCTTCCGTAGGCACTTCCCGCTCTTTTCCATCAGCTCCAGCTAAAATAATTGATTCCAACATCGCCTTACCCGCAAATCCGACCGTCTTGGTTGAAACATGCACCTGAACATTAGCCTGCGATAAACAACGCTGCTTCATAACCTCATCGCCCATAAGCTCGGCATTGATCGTTACCAAGTGAACTTCTTTCGCGTACTTAGCGGCAAACAACGCTGCATCCATAGCGCTATTCCCTCCACCAACAATATGTACGACCTTGTTGGCAAATAAAGGCGCATCGCATGTCGCGCAATACGAAATACCTTTCATTGTATATTCATCCTCTCCTGGAACGCCAAGCTTGCGATGATCGGCACCGGTCGCAATCAAAACGGTTCTTGTCGGATAAGCGCCGCGCTCTGTCTCAACGGAAAAACCGCCCTTGGTTTTCGTCACGCGCTTTACCTTCTCCCCCTCATGCAATTCCATCGCCTCACGATAATCTTCCAAATGTTTATCAAATGCCTCAACCAGCTTGATACCGCTAATCTGGTGGATACCTAAATAATTCTCGACATCCGACGACCAAATCACCTGTCCGCCGAGATTTCCGGCGAACATCGCAAAGTTCATTTTTTGACGCGCAAGATAGACAGACGCCGCCATTCCAGCCGGTCCTCCACCAATCACGATGCAATCAAACATGCCGACATTCTATCACACGACCTCCCTCTCCTTACGAATGAGAGGGACCGAGGGTGAGGTATTCCGAAGAATCAACCACAAGCCCAACCCGATCATCGGTATCGCCACATACTGCGTTGGCGTTAATCCCAAGTATGTCTTGTCGACAATACGCCAAAAATCCAATCCAAAACGCGTAATACCCTCGATCACCATATAGCTACCGAACCAGAAACCCGGACGTCGCTGTTTGCGATTCAACCAAAGAAACAAAAAGCCTGTTACAAAACCGATAATCGACAAATACAAACCGTGATCATGACGCGTCTGGCCATCCGGATATTTTACGCCCAGAAACGAATGCGTAAGCGTCCCGGGATGATCATGAATCAAAAAGCAACCAATGCGACCGACCCCGCAGCCCCACGGCAATCCCCAAACCAGTGTATCAGCATACGCAATCCAACTAATCGCGCGCGATCGGCAGTAATAGAAAAATACACCGGCTGCACCGAGCAGCCCGCCAAACATCGCAAATCCAGGCTTACGCGGATCCAATGCATCAAGCGGCTGATCCAGATAATGCATCGGATCATAAAACACCACATGAAAAATACGCGCCCCTAAAAACGCCCCGATGAAAATCCAAAAGCCAGATCCAAAATCCGCTCAGGATCAAGACCCTTCTCTTTAGCCCGTCTCCAAGCAACATAAGTACCAAGCGCATACCCCAAGGCAACAATCGTTCCCCATGTCTGGAATGTCACGCCAAGAATAGGAAACGAAGTCAGTTCAAAATAGGGAATCATATATCCATTGTCATTGCGAGGAGTCCGACGACGAAGCAATCCTGCGATTCAAGATTGCTTCGCTGCTACTCGCAATGACATTAAAAGACATTTAGTGTTTTTAGCGCAGCATAAAAATCCCTGACAGCCGACTTGGCCTGACGGATCGAGATCTCAAACGTTGCATCATGCACGAGCTGATTGCGTAGCTTATGCGCTCCCCAAACTTTAGAAATATTTGGATATTTATACGCAGCCGTTTTGAGACGCTCCCCCATCGTCTCTCCCGGAAAGTGCAGTTTGCGCAAAACCGTGTCGAGCAATTTATCCGCCTCGACAACAGCGAGCTTTGCTCCCATCAATCCATGATCCGATGTCTTCTCAATCTCCGCCCACATAGCAGTCAAACGCTTTGGATCCAATCCCTCAAGTGAGGGTCGAGTAAACGCGCGAAACGCCGTTGCAATGCCGATAACGAGGACCAAGCCAACAACAATAATTAGCAAAACAATACCCAGTACCGAACCAAAATTAACAGTTCCGCTCGGAAGAACAGAATTAGTGAGGTTGCCACCGTCAAATACGAATTGAAATAACATCACAAATTAATATGCTCAAACACGCGTGCCGTTGAAAGCAATCCGCCGTCCGCACCCATCTTGCCGATAAACTGCAATCCAACCGGCAAGCCCTCATCCGTTCCGCAAGGTACGGAAATCGCCGGAAGACCTGCCACGTTTGCGCCAACCGTGTATACGTCTTCCAAATACATCGCCAGCGGATCAGACATTTTCTCACCCAGCTTAAACGCCGTGGATGGAGCCGTCGGCGTCACAATCACATCAACCTGTTCAAAAGCCGATGCATAAGCGCGTCTGATCAGCGTCTGCACTTTTCGAGCTTGTCGATAATACGCATCATAATAACCCTTCGACAAAGCGTACGTCCCAAGCATGATGCGGCGTCGCACTTCTTCACCAAGATTTTCCGAACGCGACTTGAGATACGTTTCAATCAATGTCGGACGAGTCTCGCGCTGTCCGTAACGCATGCCGTCAAAACGCGACAAATTAGCCGACACCTCGCACGGCATCAAGACATAATAAACAGCAAGCGCTTCATCCGCATAAGGCAAATCGATCTCAATCAGCTCGGCTCCGGCTTTCTTCATCGTTTCCAAAGCCTCTTCCGTCTGACGACGTACACCCGCCGTCATCCCTTCACCCCAAGCCTGACGCGGAATCCCGACGCGAATACCCTTCATGTCTTGTCGCGTCTCATAGCTGATCTGACCAAAATCAACCGTCGTCTGATCCAGTTTGTCCGTTCCGCGAATCGTCTCAAACAACACAGCAGCATCCTCAACCGTCTTGGTCATTGGCCCGATTTGGTCGAGTGAAGAAGCCATTGCCATCAATCCCGAGCGAGAAACAGATCCATAGCTCGGCTTGAATCCGACAATTCCGCAAAATGAAGCCGGCTGACGAATCGATCCTCCCGTATCAGAACCAAGGGAAGCAATCGCCATATCAGCGGCAACCGCTGCAGCACTTCCGCCGCTCGAACCTCCCGGAACACGGGCCAAGTCGCGCGGATTCTTTGTTGGACCAAATGCAGAGCGTTCAGTCGATGAACCCATGGCAAACTCGTCCATGTTGGTTTTGCCCAAAAATACGCTCCCAGCCTCGCGCAATTTTGTAATCACCGTCGCATCATAAGCGGCGCGATAATTGGCAAGGATTTGCGATCCGGCCGTTGCGCGCTGATCTTGTATCAAAATATTATCCTTGATCGCGAGCGGGATTCCATCCAAAACGCCAGCCGATTTCCCTGCCGCGCGGCGCTCATCCGATGCATGCGCCTGATCCATCGCTGTACCCTCAAAAACGTCCAAGTAGGCATGCACGCCCAAATCCAATCCGCGAATCTGTGCGAGATACGCCTTCGTTAATTCCATCGACGAAAACGCCTTGGACGCCAAACCGTCCGCAGCGGATCGAATCGTCTGCTCAAGAAGAAGTCCCATAATTAGCCTTTTGGTTTTTCAAAGACACCAGGCACGCGCAAAACATCGCCAGCCTTGTCCGGAAAATTAGAAAGAATCGCCGTACGCTCGCCTTCCGAGCTGCCATCAACAACATCATCGCGCAAACGCACCAAAACATCGCCTTCAGTTTCAGGAACACCAGTCGTATCGATCTTGGATAATCGTCCGACATACTCAAGTACCGGATCGATCGTTTCCTCCATACGCTTCAATTCCTCGTCTGTGAGCGCCAAACGGGACAATTCTGCCAAGCGAGTAATCTCGTCTCGAGTCAATGCCATACCGCATGAGAATACCGTCCCTGAGCTGTTTGGTAAAGGCGATTCCCTCTGTTAAACTGCCGCCATATGATCCACTTTAAGCGTTGGTTTGCCGCAGCGAGTCTTACCGCCCTTGTCCTCCCATGGACAGCAATCGCTGCCACCCCTGAACAATCTCTCGACAAAGCCGTCAAAGCCATGGATTCCATGACCAGCTACAAGCTCGACTTGGACATGAAGCTCGATATTGGCGAGCGCGTGATCGGAAAGCCTGGCAGCGGCATGACGGGCCAAATCGCCATCAAGCTCGGCACGCGCGTTTTGGACAAACAGAATGGAGAAGGTCGGCTCTCGCTTGAACGCTTCTCGATGAAAGGCGTAGAAAGCGGATCAGAAATCGCTTTCGCGCTTGATCAGCCAATGTCGATCGAATGGCAAATGACCGGCGACAAACTCTACTTCCGCCTCGCCCAAGTTCCGACCATGGTTGTCGATTTCCTCAAGTCCAACTTTGAAGTCGATATCGCTCCCATCATTGGCACGTGGGTTGGGATGGACGCTCCAAATGGCGTAAACGATTTGAAAAATCTCCCGCTCATTTCCTCCCAAAACATCACCGGCGAGCTCCCGGCATCAATCACCGCCCAAGCCGCCATCCGCAAACTTCCAATCTTCCGCGTCATCGCCGTCGAGAAGCGCATGAAGAACGCCGCTGGCGATGACATCACCCGTCTGCGCGTCCGCATCAACCCAAGCCTTATCAACGCCGTACAGCAAGCCGAGATCAAAGCCTTGAAGCGCGACAAATACTATCGCGAGGAAGTAACGGCGATCAACAAGCGATACGTCGAGCTCCGCAAAAATCTCAGCAAACTCTTCATGGTCGTAAACTTAAACGTCACCAAAAATCGCGTGGAACGCATGGAAGTAGGAGGCAACATCGAGGAACCGGTTGAAACCTGCACCTATAACGCACGCCTCAAGCGCGACGTCTGCAAAACAGCCTCTGTCCGCACCTACAAGATTTCCCTCGGCATCAACATCGCCTCAACCGGGAATGAACCGATCGTCGCCCCGCTCATCTGGAAAACCATTGAAGAGATCCACAACCTCCTGATGCCAGCCCCAGCGCCAATCGCAGAAGATCCGCTCCTCCAAACACTCACCGCTGAATAAAAAATAATCCCGCTGATCGGCGGGATTATTTTATTTTCTTCAAGAAATCCTTCTCCTCCAAAATCGTCACACCAAGTTTCTGAGCCTTATCAAACTTCGACCCCGGACTATCCCCTACAACAACGAATGAAGTCTTCTTTGAAACCGACTCGCTAATATCCCCACCCATCGCCCGAATCTTCTCCTTTGCCTCATCACGCGACATGGACTCGAGCGTACCCGTGATAACCCAGCTCGTACCGGTCAGCGGACCCTTCCCTGCTTTTTTCACATGACGAACATGCACCACCTTCAAAAGATCATCCAACTGCTTACTGTTCGTCTTATCCTTCATCCATGCCACAACAGACTCTGCGACAATCTCCCCGATGCCCTCGACCGCAAGCAGTTCATCCAGCTCCGCCTTTCGAAATTTATCGATGGTACCAAAAGCCTGCGCCAAATCACGAGCCGTCTCTTCCCCAACATGCTTCATACCCAGCCCGTTAATAAATCGATCCAAATCAATTTCACAATGATCCTGGATTTCTTTATGTAGTTTATTCGCCGATACTTCCGCAAAACCTTCTAGCTGTAAAAAATCACCCGGTTCCAGCTTAAACACATCCGCCGGCTCATGCACAAACCCTTTCTGAATTAATTGCTCAACAATCTTCTCCCCAAGCCCCCTCATGTCAAACGCATAAACAAGATGAAGCATCTTAGCGAGTTGCTGCGCAAAACAATTGCGATTCGTACAAATCACCGCCACTTCCCCAGCCTTACGTTCGACATGCGACCCGCACATCGGACATTTCTTTGGCATGTGAAACGCTTTTTCATGCCCGGTTCGCAGCTGAGGCAATACTTTAATAATCTTTGGAATAATATCGCCAGCTTTCTCAACAATCACCGTATCCCCAATCTTCAACCCTAGTCGATGAATCTCGTCTTCATTGTGTAACGACGCATGCGTCACCGTCGTCCCCTGCAATTGCACCGCTTCGAGCAACGCGACCGGCGTCAACACTCCCGTTCTACCGACAGAAACCTCAATATCTTTCACTTTCGTTGTCCCCTGCTCCGCCGGAAACTTCCAAGCAATCATCGCACGCGGCGTCTTACCAACAACGCCCAGCGTTTCAAAAAGTCGATCATCATTCACGTTGACAACGATGCCATCCAACCAATACGCCAACGTATCGCGCTTCTTATAAATCTCCTCGTGCATGCGCTCGACCTCATCCAAATTCTTACAATGTCGATTCAACGGATTCTGCGGAATACCAAGTTCCTCAATCATCTTGTGCGCTTCCGCATGTGTTTTGGTACCAAGATCCGTAATCAAAGAATATCCGTAAAAAGATAGCTTTCGCTCGGCAACAATAGACGGATCAAGCTGGCGAATCGTTCCTGCCGCTGTATTGCGTGGATTCGCATACAATTCCCCGCCCTCTTTTTTTTGTTTCTTGTTGATTTGTTCCAATTGCTTTTTCGTCAGATACACCTCGCCTCTAATCTCGACGCGTCCAGGAATCTTTTTTCGTAAAATAAGCGGAATCGCTTCTATAGTACGCAAATTTTGCGTCACGTCTTCACCGACTCGTCCGTCACCTCGCGTCGAACCCTGCACAAAGTATCCGTCTTCATAAACGAGCGATACAGCCAGACCATCCATCTTGATCTCCGCAAAAAAATCAAAATGCGCTCTCGGCTCCAGCTTCTTCAAGCGCTCCAACCACTCATTTGCTTCTTCTCGTGAAAAAACATCCTCAATAGAAAGCATCGGTACCTGATGCGCGACTTTCTTAAACCCTTCCGCCGGCTTTCCGGCAACGCGCTGTGTCGGCGAGTCTTTCGTGATCAAGTCCGGATGCTCCTGCTCAAGCTTGTAGAGTTCATGTTTCAACGAATCCAAAGCCGCCTCGCTAATCGAGAGATTATCGAGCACATGCATTTCATACCGATACTTGGCGATAAGCTCGCGCAACTTGGCGATACGCTCCTTCGCGTCCTGCTTCGTCATAGCCCTATCCTATCCCAAATCCACGTGCAAACCAACCGGCGATTTGATCGCCCCAAAGCATCGACCCAATCGCACCGATGGTTAAAAACGGGGCAAAGGCAATGTGTATTCCCCGCTTATAAGCCCCGACGGCATACAAAACAATCGCAATAACTCCACCAACGACATAAGCCAAATACAACGCCACCGCGATTCCAGGCCATCCAACAAAAGCACCGATCGAGGCCGCAAACCAGATATCACCTCTCCCCATCCATTTTCCTTTCGAGACAAAAACCTGAATCCAAACAAAAGCCGCACCGACCAAGGCGCCAATCACAGAAGAAAGCGCCTCGCCAGTAAACACATTCAGCAAAAAACCGATGAGCGTCGCCGCAATCATCGGTTCAACCGGCAGCAATTTCTTGCGCCAGTCATACCAGGCCAACGCCAAAAGATAGACAACGAAAGCAAACAATACAGCGCTCTCGATTATCATGATGTGTGACTATGTTGCGTGAGCATTACTTTTCTACGTCCTCAAGATCGATTCCGGTCGCATGTGCGTAGTAAACATTTGCCGGACCCAAGTCTGTTCTGGTTTCCGTCTGGAATCGGATCGAGTAACCATTCGGACCCGCACGGTAGCGATAATATTCATTTACTTTTGGTCCCGTCGGAATACGCGTCAAATAAACCGGCTGCGTCGGATCGGCACTCGCCACAAATCCGGCTGCAGACAATTTCTCTGCATTTGCTCCCGGCATTCCAAGATCGATTCCGGCCGATTGCGGATACGTTGCGTTCTCCAACCAGTACTGACTCAGAGCGGAACGCACGACGCTCACATCAGAAAGTCGCTGCGCATCACGCAAACTCGCACGCGCGCTATTGAGCGATAAAACCGCGAGCGTCGCCAGCAAACCAAACACCGCGAGCACGATCAATGCTTCAAGCACCGTAAATCCACGTCGAAACGTCATATATCCGATTATACCACTACGGCGACTGAAGTTCGACGCCAGGCGCCTGTGGCTCTGGCGTAGCCTTTGGATGACCCAGCTGCCACCACAACAGACTCGCGGCAAGCAAAACAACGCCCAAGGCCACCAAAACCTCCCAGCGCGCAAAACCATCTTCCAATCCAAAATGTCGATTCAACCGGCGAACCACATCTTCCGGATGATGTTGTGACTTAATCATATAATCAGCACACCCCAATGAGAAACATTTATCAACATCCTCGCGTGATGAAAGGCGCGACAGCATGAAAACCGGAATCGAAGAGGTCTCAGGCGTGGTCTTGAGCGCTTCCAACAATTCAAATCCATCTTTTCTTGGTAAACCGATATCAAGCAAAATCGCATCCGGTTTGTCATTTACGGCACGTTTAAAACCATCTTCCCCGTTACTCGATTTCATCACGGCAAAACCACCCGATTCCAAATTCTTGGCAAGAATATCCGCAAAGACAGCATCATCCTCGACGCTGAGCACGGTGCGCTTCATATCTGGAATGATTCCCATGCCGGGCCAAGTGTCGTCAAGCGCGAGCGCACCACGCGTACAGGAATACCCGCTTCCGAAGCCTGACTCCACCAGTCATTCGCAGAACGAGCCATCAAAGCGATGGTGATCCGACCAGAAATCGCCGCATGCAAAGCCAGCTCACGCCCCTCATCACGATCCGCATCATATAAAACAGGCTTATCGCCTTTCATCTCGCGCCAATCATCAACAGATTCAACCAGTGGATACTTGGCAAGAAAATGCCTCGACACATACGCATCAGGCGCGATGATCACAAGCAAACCCTCCGGCTTCCCGCGAAAACCATCCAAAACACCAGACCAGTCGGCTGGATGATGCTGTTCCCCTGTTGATCGTTTGCGAATCAGCTGTAGCGCAGGACCCGTTCCAGCCGGAATAACCTGCACATGCCAGCCAAGTCTTCCACCGATGCGCTGAGCGCGCATCGCTAGCGCAGGCAGCACAGAAGCCGGAATGCGTCGTTCGCCGCCATTATCAAATAAAATATCGGCTTCTCGATCTGTCGGCAAAATACGGATCTGATGCGCGCGCACAACATCAGCATCATGCAAAATAATGCGCAGTAATCGATTTGTATCCTGAGCCGGCGTCACTGAGCTAAAGTTCGGCAATTCAAAACCAAGATCACGAGCCTCATCCGCTTCAAGCAAACCCGTACCAACCACAGCCTGCGAAGGCAATAAGCCGTGGCGATGCAAAGATTCCGCCGCCGCAGAATCGCGTCGCGAGACACGCCCGCGGCTACGGGCTTTAGCCAATTTCCGCTTCATGGTTAGTTATCAAGATCACGCATCGCACAACCGATCGTCACCGCAAAACGAGGTCCGAGCTCATCAAGCAAAGGTCGCAAATCCGGCGGATAGACAACACGCGCCCATGGATTTCCCAAATACGAATTCACATTCATCTGCTGCGTCAAAAATTCCGGCAAACGCGGCAAGAGTGCTGAACCTCCGGTCAAAATAATTTTCTCGATACGCTTCCCGCTTCCGTTAGCTTGCTGCTGATACAATGTGAAAGAATATTTGATCTCATCCAAAATCGGTTTTACGAGCACCGTCAGGATCGGCGAAAGATCGCCCGTCGGTGCAAAAGCCTGCATCGACTTGATATCGCGCTTCATGCTCTCCGCCTGATCCATCGGAATACCGAGCGTCTTGGCAATCGTCTGCGTAATGGCATTTCCTCCCGTAGCGATCGAACGCGTAATGAAAGGAATTCCGCCCTCCACCACCATAATATTTGTACGAAGCGATCCGATATCAACCACCATGATCGTAGAACGATCTTTTCCGATCAGCGCGCGAATCTCCGCAAACGCTTCCGTCTCAAGCGATATCAATTCAAGTCCAGCCTGTTTAAAAATCTCGACATACTTTGAAACCAATGTCTTTGGAGCAGCTGTCACAAGAACACGCGTCGATGGTTTTCCGCCATCCGCACCCTTCTCTGTCTTGTCGATCACTTTTGTATCAAGCGAAACCTCTTCCAACGGAAGCGGGATCAATTTCTTTGCCTGAAGCTGCACCGCCTCTTTCAATTCTTTATCATTCGTCGTCGGCACAGAAAGAATCGATGAAAAAACGGAAGAAATCGGCAATGCGGCAACAGCCTTCTTTGCCGTAGCCTTACTCTTACCAACCATCTTCTTCAAAAGATCGGCGGCATTTGGAATATCATTCAAAAGCGACTTCTCAAGACTATCGGAAGCCACGTTGGCATACGCGTAAGTCACGAGTCGCGCTCGTCCTTTCTCATTCTTAAGTTCGACCAGTTTCATCCCGGCAAAACCGATATCCACACCCAAATAACTCGTCGAAACCGGCGCAGAAGAAAAAAGCCCCATAGTTAGGTCGATTATAGCACACCCTGCCCCTCGTCCATGGCCTTATTCGAGAGGGCGTTCGCCTGGGCATTCTTTTCATGTTGTGGCTTCATAACGCTTTCTCGAGCCAGTTGAGCAAGTCGTTGTAGTTGTAGTATTTGAGGCGGTACATCTCGCGAGTCATAACCACGAAATTGGTCTATAGCTTGCTCGACGAGAACTAGTACAGCTTCGAGAGATTGGATGGGAATACTAAAGCGCACAGCATTGCTTAAAGCCTCGATGATATATGCGAAAGAAGCAGGCTCTTGAGTCTCGGAATCCTTCAAAAGGTCTTCAGCCACCACCTCGCGCTCACCGCTGAGCTCTGAAGCATGGAACGCAATCTCCTTAAATGACTGCGAAACCAAAAGACGTGAAACGCCTTGCTCAAACGACCGATCCTGAAGCAGGGCAAGCTTTGTAATCGCGTGCATGGCAGAAAATAGCTCATTTGAAAACTGTCTTGTACGCTCCCGAGCCTGTTCTGGGGTCGCGCCCTCTCTCTGAAGTCTGCTCGAATAAGAAGCGAAGGCGATAATCTCCTCAGGCCTGCGGTTCTGTAATTGAGGATCCAATGTTTCACGCACGATCACAGAACCGGCTGTGTCGTTCAAATTTGAATTCCAGCGGGAATTCCCAATAAGATACGCCAACAGTTCATTTTTCACCGAAATGAAGACCTCCTTTTCAAAAGGATCTCGATACGAAACGGTCTGCTCGGGCGCAATCGCGAGATGATAAACATCATGGAATAGTTCATGCTTCGCAAACGCATCACTCGATTCTCCGCCCATATGTGTAATATATTCAGGCGCAAGAACGATCATGCGTCCGAAATCCTTTGCGTCGTCATCTGAAACGGCTGACTGACCTTCCGGAGAAAGAATTTTTATGCCAGCGAGCCCGGGTTCAAATCCTTGAAAATCGCAGATCCGTCGCCATGCGCCCAGATCCTGAACACGAATCATAACGGCACCAAGTGATGTAATTTCTATCTCCGGGGGAAATCCGCCAAGCTCTTCCACCGACCCCGCAAGCCCCTCGTAAAACGTTTGAGCGAGCGACTGGCAACGGACCCTATACTCAGGACTAACGGACTGTATCGCCTCTTTCATCCGATGCATGCTGCCGGTGAGAATTTTTCTCTGACTCGTATTCAACTCAGTCCCAATCTCATCCATCTTCTGATCAAGCTCTTCAACCGATGGACTAAAACCCGAATCAAACAAATGAGTCAGGCTATCCTGGAGCGCCTCACCAAATACAGCATTCGACATATACCGCTGCTGCTCTGCCCCCGAGAAATGAAGTTCAACCGTTGAGCCAAATGACTTGGTTAACGCAGGGGTACTCTCGACGGCAGATCGAACTTCCATGAAGCGCCCACTCTTCGTCGCGGGGGATGTTGCGTGATGCGATAGCTCAAATGGATTCGACATACCCCAATAATACCATCTTTACCTTGTGATACCCTCGTCCATCGCCTTATTCGACAAGGCATCCGCATGTTCATTCTGAGCTCTTTTCACATGCCTAAACTTCACCGATCCGATCTGCCGCACTAAATCCTGAACTTGGGCAAAAAGCGGCTTAATATTTACGTGCTTCACTTTATATTCGCCATTCGCCTGCTTGATCACGAGCTCGCTATCAGCCACAACTTCCGCAGACTCCGCCTTCAAATGCTTCGCGCGCTGCAATCCCAGAATCACGGCTTCATATTCTGCCTGATTATTGGTCTTCACACCCAAAAACTTGGCATGTTCCTCCAACACCTTCCCTTTTGCGTCCTCGATAACAACACCGATCCCAGCCGGTCCCGGATTCCCTCGAGCACCTCCATCGGTACGGATAATGACATGCATGGCGGGATTCTAGCGCGAAAATCGTCAATAACCAAAAACGCGTCCCATGCTCAATCCTTTTTCAGGAGAACAAGAGACGCGAGAACTTACGACGTTACAAACAGCACGATATTTCCTGGATCAGTAACTCGTAAAAAGAAAGTGGGTTCCGTTAAGCCAAAGATGCTCATATTCAGCCGAGTCAAGACAGAGATCTTGTCCGATCTGATACGCATGCGGAACAAAGTACTTGGTTCTGGAAAAGAACAGACTTCCACGTTTGCGATACTGGAAACCAAGGCAAACAGTCCGGACATCACGCATCTTCTCAACGTATTGAGCGATGAACGTGTAATACTCCCAAGGAAACAACGGACGCAGTGAGTGCGAACGGCCCCAACGAATCACATCATCTGAAGCAACGATCCGTGTTGGATCGATAACAGCACTAACGACATCAATCCTTCCTGTGACAGGCTTGATATGGGCAATTGCAGGATGAAGCACTCCGCCATTGACCCGACGATCGAGCTGGCTGCAAACGCCATAGAACAGCGATTGATACATCTGGTACGTCGGCCACTCGATCAATTCGACATTGATCGGATAGACCCGCTCCATGAGCACCTCCTTTGAAAAGGACAAAAATATTTTAATCATATTTCATCAATTTTGTCAACCGCTCTGTAGTCGATCTGGCATCGATATCACAAACGAAAACAGCCCGTACCAGTAAGTCGGTACGGACTGCCAAGTAGAAACGCTCAACCTACAACGGACCCGTCTTCTTGACCAAGAGAATTCGGTCGTTTTCTTGCAGGACATGATTACGGTACACGAGACCACAGTTCAAGCTGTCGTTTGCAAAACGACGGACAGCATCACAATGCCGATCAAGCGATGGGCCGCTCATCCGGTGAAGGTGGCGAATAGCACCCTCATTGTGGATCTCAAGATAGACATCCACATCTTCATGACGAAATGAGTACGGCGATGAGTGCAGCCTGGATGCGCCGAGCGCGATGATCGAATTCCCGTTGTTCACAGACCAAGGGTGCTGTGCCGCAAATGCGGCCATCTCCAACTCCATTGCAAACCGGAATCCTCGCCGGTCTGCATAGGCAGCAAGAGGCTCCAAGACATCGCAAATCCCAGAAGCCAAAAAGTGGTGGGGAACCGGCGCAATGAACACATCGCGATTCTGATCGCAATCAAGATGAGGCGCGCAGTCGCGATCAGGGTTTGACTTGTACAGAACCTCATCCTTGCAGGATCTGTGCCGAGTCCAATTGTAACGATATCCTCTCAAAGAAAAGAATTCGTCATTCTCAAACCATGGCTGATCGCAGCCGAACCCATTCTTGGTCGGGGGGTGAAATGGACATCGGACGATACGGCGCAAGGTAGGGAGATCCGCATCGATATCGACAACGATCCTGTGAAGATAGTCATCGAAGTTCATTTTGAGAAAATCTTTTCTCCCCTGGTCGAACTCGCTTCTCAGGCCAGATTCACTCGCCATCGGAACCTGCTGGCTCAGACGATAGCGCTGATCTGCTTCGTAAGTCTTTTCTGCGGTCTCCGCCCTCGATAGCGCCGCCGCTTCCAGAGGACTACGTGTGCTCCAGCTCATATCAGCCTCCCGTCACGGTATTGCCGTGAACCGCGTCCTTTGAAAGGCACTCAATCATGGACACAGACCATCCGCGCCCACAAGTCGACCTCCAAGGACCACTTCCGAACTAAAATTAGCCAAAATAGTGAAAATTTTGACTAACGATCAACTATACTAAAAAACAGCTATTTTGTCAAATTCTTGGCTAACGCAAAGCATTTTCTATTTATGCGCTCGCCCGAAAATCAATCAATCGACATTCCGCCGTCCTCCGCCCATTCCACTCATTAATCGAAAGATTATAAACAACATCAATCTCTTTCCCCATCAAAGCTTCAAGAATTCGACCACCCATCTTAAAACCAACCGCCTTCACCGCTCTCCCCGAACCATCCGCAAGCTGCATCCGTAAATGATTTCCCGTCGAACCCATCGTGTCGGAAGAAAGAATCTTGCAGCGCTTGGATAAAAAAATCGGAAGCGCATTTCCCATTCCATATGGTTCCAATCGCTTCACCGCTTCCGCCACATCCATCGCAACCGCAGCCAGCGTCATTTCTGCATCGATAGAAAGCAACGGCGTCAGCTCTTCGGCAGAAATCGATCGCGCATGCTCTTTAACCGATCACTGAAAACTGACAACTGATCACCGTCTGTCAATGCAAATCCGCAAGCCTGCACATGACCACCGCTTCTTGTCAGAATTCCTTCACCAGAAGCTTTCACGGCATCCGTAATATTATAAGTCGATATCGATCTCCCCGACCCAATCCAATGATCCCCATGCTTTCCGACAGCGACCACCGGTCGAGAAAACTTCTCCATAAATCGTCCAGCAACGAGTCCGACAAGAGCCGGCGACCAATTCTCTTTCCAAACCACAATCACATTATCCTTCACATCATCACCAACGATTTTTTCCGCCTCCACCATCATTTTCTTCGTCGCGTCTTGTCTCGCTTTGTTTAAATCCTCTAGTTCTCTCGCGATAAGCCGCGCTTCATCCATCGATTCTGAAAGTAAAAGTCGAAGCGCAACCGTCGCATGGTCCATGCGTCCCGCGGCATTAATACGCGGCCCGATCGCAAAACCGACGGTCTCGGAAGTAATCTGCCCAGGCTCAACACCCGCCATTTCAAATAGCGCCAAAAATCCCGGTCTCTTGGTTTTATTCAAAACCGTAAGCCCAAATGTCTCAAGCACGCGATTCTCCCCGACCAACGGCACCATATCCGTCACCGTCGCAATCGCCACAAGATCCAGCAGCCACTTTTCCCACCCCTCCACAAAATCCAACCCGCGCTCACGCGCCCGAGTCAGCAAAGCACAGGCAAATTTATACGCAACGCCAACCGCCGCGAGATGCTTGAACGGATACGTCTCTTCCGGCAAACCTGGATGAATCAGATGTCCGTCCGGAACCGTTTCACCAAACGTATGATGATCAACGACAATCGTATCGATCCCGTCTATTTTTGCTAAGGCAATCTCCTCAACACAGGCAATCCCGCAGTCAACCGTAATGATTAAAGCCGTTCCCCTTTCTTTCAATTTAGGAACCGTGTCGCGATGCAATCCATACCCCTCCTTGTCGCGATGCGGAATATAATAATCCACCACAGCCTCGCTTCCCATTTTTTTGGCGATCTCTTTCAAAACATTGATAATCAAGGTCGATCCCGTCACACCGTCCGCATCATAATCACCATGAACGGTAATCCTCTCCCCTTTTTCCATCGCATCAAAAACGCGTACCACCGCCGCCTCCATTTGTCGGAACTGTAGGGCATCATGAACATGGTGCTCCCAGGACGGCGAGAGAAATGCATCCGCCTCAGCCCGCTCCCGAATTCCGCGATTCCATAACAACTGCGCCACGATCGGTTGGCCGATAGTTTGAACAAATTCCGGCGGACAAGATTCCGCCACCTGCCAACGCTTTTCCATGAGTCAGCATTGTCGCAATCCGGCATGCCTCGTGGAAGATAAAAAGCAAGACCCCGACCGACAGTCGTCGAGCGGGGTCATAGAGCTTCAGATTCCACCAAGAATGTAGCGCTGAAGAGCGCGTGCGAGCCTCTCGTCCTCAGTCTCGCCAGGCTTGCCATGGTCGAGCGAGCGCTCGATCCTGATGATGAGATCGATCTGCTCTTCCGTGTAGTCGCCGAGCTTCACAGGGACGGCATCCCGATCGATGATCTGCGAAGGCTGACAAAACGATTGATCCGAACGCAGCTCCTGTTCGTAGCGGATGACGCGTTCACGCATTTCTGCGCGCAGCTCTGGCGTGATCGAGGCGCCGCTCACGACGCTTCCTCGTCGAGGAAACGGCAGTCGGCATTCGCCATCTCGCGCAGCTCGCGAGGCGACAGAAGGCCGGTGGTCTTGGTCGGACCGCGCCACCACACTGGGCGTTGCGGTTCACGATCCTCGACCTCTTCGCATGCACTGGACAAGGACGTATCCACGTCTTTTTTTGGCGACACGAAATCCTCCGTGTAATTAGTTCAGGAACGGTCCCACTAAGAATAAAATGGTTGCAAAGATCATGAATCCTGCAAACACTTTAACGATCAGCGGGTGGCCTTGTTTAGATAACATAGATATCGATAGAAATCAAGGGTACTATCCGCGGCGCAATACTTTGATAAACGCATCCGGCGGAATCTCAACCGAGCCTTTTCCATGCGCCAACATACGTTTCTTACCCTTCTTCTGCTTCTCCAGCAATTTCATTTTACGCGTGACATCTCCGCCATACAAGTAACCCGTCACATCTTTGCGGAAGGCAGAGATTCTTTCCGACGCAATAATCTTGGCTCCAACAGAAGCCTGGAGCTTGATCACGAACTGCTGCCGCGGCAGCTCTTCCTTCAAGGTCTCGACAATTTCCTTGCCGCGTCGCTGAGCCTCGCTTGAATGAAGCAGCGTCGCCAAAGCTTCTACGGGCTCATCAGCAACCATAATCGTGAGCTTCACCACATCCGATTCACGATAATCCATGAACTCATAGTTGAGCGATGCGTATCCAGCCGTCACACCTTTCAGTTTGTCATAAAAATCGACGATAACCGAGGCCAGCGGCATTTCATAATGCAAAAGCGCACGAGTCACATCCAGATATTCCGTATTCTTGTAAATACCGCGTCGATCCTGAACAAGAGCCATAACATTTCCCAAATATTCCTTTGGACACAAAATATCGACTCGCGACCAAGGCTCGCGCGTCAGCTCGATACGGGACGGATCAGGAAATCCGCTCGGCGATTTCACTGACATCTCCGTTCCATCCGTCAACAAAACTTCATATCCTACAGACGGCGTCGTAATAACGACGTCCATATTGAATTCACGGCTCAAACGCTCCTGCACGATTTCCAAGTGCAGCATGCCAAGCAAACCAACGCGGAAACCAAATCCAAGAGCCATCGAGTGTTCCGGCTCAAATGTCAGTGCTGCATCATTCAATTTCAATTTCAAAATCGCATCGCGCAATTTCTCGTATTCATTTCCTTCTTGCGGAAACACGCCGGCGTATACCATCGGACGCGCATCCTTATAACCGGCCAACGCCTCCGTCTCACTTGCCTGCGACGCGCTCACAACCGTATCACCGACACGCACAGCCCCAATATCTTTCAAACCCGTCACAAGATAACCAATATCCCCCGCCTCCATATGCCCGCTAGAAAAATGCTGCGGATTCATGTAGCCGATCTCTAATGCCGATCCAATCGCCTTGGAAGCTTTGAATGCGACGCCGCTATTTTTCTCAAGATGTCCGTCAATACAACGTACATAAGCCACAACACCCTGATAGTCGTCGTACTTGGAATCAAAAATCATCGCGCGGAATGGCTTCTCGCGTGAACCCTGCGGCGGCGGAACATCTTTTACGATACGTTCCAAAATCTCCGGAACACCCGCACCCGACTTTCCCGAAGCTGACAAAATCTCTTCACGCTTGCAGCCAATCAACTGCATCAACTCAGCAGCACGACGCTCCACATCCGAGTTTGGCAAATCGATTTTATTCAGCACCGGGATAATCGTCAGATTCTGCTCAATCGCCAAATACAAGTTAGCGATCGTCTGCGCCTGAACGCCCTGTGTCGAGTCAACTAGCAAAACCGCACCTTCAACGGCAGCGAGTGAACGCGAGACTTCATAATTAAAGTCGACGTGTCCAGGCGTGTCGATCAAATTAAGCTCATATTCCGTACCATCCTTGGCCTTGTAAGCCATGCGCGCCGGCTGAAGCTTGATCGTAATACCGCGCTCGCGCTCCAAATCCATGGTATCGAGCAATTGCTCCTTCATCTTGCGCTTCTCGATCGTTCCCGTGATCTCAAGCAAACGATCGGCAAGCGTAGACTTGCCGTGATCAATATGGGCGATAATGCAAAAATTGCGGATGCGAGACTGTTCCATTGGGCCTCAATCTAGCGGAAAATCGAACGCCCGTCCAGAGTTCTGGACGGGCGCACTGTTCAGTCGCTGTCGATGCAGCAATCGCTCCGATCTGCGAGCCGTTCTCGATAGTGAAGATCCGAATACCTGTAGGGATCGAATTGCCGGGCCCGCAGCCAGCGCAGCACCTCGGCAAAACCGTAGTCGTAGTCCTTGAACGGCTCCTTGACCTCAGGGTAGGTCACTCGGCCGCTGATCACGATTCCCACCGCCCAATTGCCCGGCACGCCGATACAGCGGATACGGTTCAGGAGATCCTGGGCCTTTCGCTTGTCGGAGAAGGCGGAGAAGATCTCCTCGACCAGCAGATGATAGCTGATCTTCTCGGGTACAGGCTCGATGCACGGCGTCGTGACGCGCCACTTCAAGTTCTCAGCATGCGGTAGCCAAGTACCATCGTTTTTATTTCGTCCATCATCGAGATGACAGACGGCGCATCTCCGCCTCTCGTAAGGCGAACCCTCGTATTCGGGCTTTGATTCCCAAACATGCTCGGGCATAAAACCTCCGTTTCAAGCCAGAGATGATAGAATCAAATTATTACCTCGCTGTCAATGGGTCTTAGCCATGCCGCTCGCTTCCTCAGCCCCCTCGGCAACTTTAGCCTTTTTAAACAAGCGTCTCTCTGCTGCCATGCGAAATTCAACCAATTCCGGCGATCGGACCAGCCAAGCCGTCAGCAAAAAAGCGCATCCGCCTGCCAGCAATGTTCCGCTTGTCTGTAAAACAACTTGCCAAGTCGTTTCCAGGTTATAAATCGTTCCCAACCATTGGCGTACCGGAAACGCCGCCGTGCAAAGCGCGACGGTCGCAATCGCGGTTTTGTATGTGGAAATAAGCGACTCCCCTTTTCCAAGTTGGCCAAATAATCGACGTAAAAACAATCCAAGCAGCAAACACTGCACAAGAGCGGCAGCGGAAAATGCCATCGCCAACCCCATCACGCCAAACGGCTCGCGTAAAAAAAATGCCAAACCGATAAGCACGGCTTCAGCTGCGACACTGATCCAAAATGGCGTCCACGTATCCTGCAGCGCATAAAACGCTCGCGCGAGAAGCGGCACAAGCGACTGCGCAAGCAATGAAACAGCAAACCAAGCGAGCGCATCCGCGGTACGAATCGTGTCATTCCAATTAAATTGGCCGTCTCCAAGTGCCAAACGCACAATCTGCGCACGAAGCAGAATAAATATAGCCGTCGCGGGAATAATTAAAAAAATTACTTTACGCGCAGCAGCAGACAGCGCGTTGCGATAGCCATCATCATCTTCAACGGCATGCGCTTTTGATAAGGCCGGAAATGCCGCAATCGCAAACGAGATACCGATCAAGCCAACCGGAAACATCTGCAAATTATTCGCAAGATTAAAAACAGAAACGGCACCTGGCTCAATCGTGGTAGCGATGGACAGCAAAAAAACCAAATTAACCTGTGAAATACCGAGAGCCGCGGTACGCGGACCCATCAACGCGATAATTCGTCTGACGCCTCTGGAAGAAAAAGACGGCCACGGCAATTTCCCAAGTGGGAAAGAACCTAGAGTCGATGCCTGGACCAAAAAATGCATTACGGCTCCAAACACAACGCCATAAGCAGCTCCCAAAATACCCATGTGAGGCGCCAGAACCATCGTTCCGACAACAATTCCCAAGTTATAAAACACCGGCGCAAGCGCAAAACCGACATAACGCTTCATCGACTGCATCACTCCGCCGATCACTGCTGAAAGTCCTAGCAAAAACGGTGAGATCGACATGACGCGCGTCAGCTCAATCGTTTTTGCAAGCGTATCCGCATCAAATCCCGGAACAATCATCGGTAAAATCGCAGGCGCAAATAACGCCACAAAAGCACTCGCAACAGCAAGACAGGCTCCGACCGTCGTTAAAACTTGTCCCGCGAGCTTAGCCGCCGCATCCTTTCCCTTGGTTTCCAAATACTCGGTAAAAACCGGAATAAATCCGGCAGAAATGGCACCAAGAATCAGCAAGTTATAAACCGTATCTGGCAAACGAAACGCCGCATAATACGCATCAAGCGATGCTCCAGCGCCAAATGTCCCGGCTAAAACACGATCGCGTACCAATCCGAGCAAACGGGAAGCAAGCGAGGAAGCACCGACAATAAATGCCGCAGCCGTAAGGCCGTCGGTCTCCCCATTCCAGACGCGTTTAAACCAGGTGATCATGCAAAGGGATCTTCAGGCAATTCTAGCACGCCAAACAACTGTCCATTCTCCTCGATTATTTCAATCGCCTTCAAAAATGTCCCTTCCGGCGCCTGTCCGTCAACCGCGGCTCCGGTACACGGATCAAAATCCGCTCCATGCCATCGGCAGCGGAATGTCCCGCCGCCATGCAGCTCAACCGGTCCGCCCATATGCGTACAGCGGTTCACATACGCTTTGATCACGCCATCGCGATTATAAGCGATACCTTTCGTAGCCGGACCAAAAGAAAACGCCCGCGTCGATCCGGGAGCCAGCTCGCCGATCGCACAAATCGGCATTCGACAAACAATAGCCATGCTAACGCTTGGGTTCTTCACCGCCCATCTCGTACTGATACGGCAATTCACGGAATGGACCTTTCGTCATCATGTAAATTTCTCCGTAAATATATTTTGCCGCAATTCTCCATCGACCATCTTTCTCAAAGCGTCGCACGGAAACAAGCAGCGGCTGCGTTCTCATCTGACGGAAACGGAAACCATTTTTGTGTGCACGCTGGACATATTCACAATCCTCGATAAAAACAACCTGTTCATCAAATCCCCGATCGCTTCATGTACATGACGTTTCGCAAGAATGCACGCGCCAGGCGCATGCGGCCGCACCGTTTCCGTTGCACGAACAAAATAGTTGTAGACATCGTGACCAAAATGGTCATCGGAACGATCAGACAATGGCTCAAGCTCGCAAGTCGCAACATCAGCACCTCGGCGATCAAACTCCGCCACAACATCGTCTAAAAATCGGTTACTGGACGGCAGAACATCCGCATCCATAAAAAACAACAAATCACCCTTAGCAACCTTTGCACCAAGATTGCGGCCTGGTCCCGGCATACCGCCATCAATCACAAACGCGCCCATGGACGCAGCAATCTCGCGCGTTTTATCGGTAGAAAAAGCATCAGCGACAATAATCTCGAAACCCTGATATGTCTGGGCCGCAAGAGCCCCAAGAAGTCTGGGTAAAAGCAATTCTTCGTTCTTGGTCGGAATAACGATAGAAACCTTCATAACAACAGCCAATCTAACAAAAAACCGCTTATCTGTCGAGTCTTACAGATGTCGCGAGATCAAGCAATTTTGCTGCAATCCTCATCGAGGAATCTGCTGTTACAGAACGCTTGGCACGCTTGCCAACTTCCTGTCGCGCCTCGCGATGTTCCAACCAATACATCACCGCCGACGGCATCGCTTTTGCATCAGGAACATAACTTCCAAATCCGGAATCGCAAACCAATCGCATATTTCCATATTCCTGTCCGGGGATATAGTCGTAAATCACCATGGGTAGCCCGGCGAGACATCCTTCAATAATCGATCCCGGGCCTCCTTTGGTCACCAACACATCCGCTGCCGACATCATCTCAGGTAAATTTGAAACAAAACCATGTACTTCAACTGGAATAGAAAACGACCCCGCTTCAAGCTCCTTCTGTAATTTGATATTTCTTCCGCAAATCACCACGAGCCGTGCGGCGATCTTGGCCTCCGCCATCGCGCGCACATATGTTCCAAGTCCGCCCATCCCGTCTCCCCCGCCAACACACAACACAACCGGCTCTTTCCAACCAAAAGACGTTCGCAGCGCTTCACGATCATGATGCAATTCCATCGCGCGCGGATGCAGCGGCTGCCCCATCACAGAAACACGCTCCGCTTTTACGCCTAACGCCATCGCACGATCCCTGGCGGCTTCCGTCGGCACAGAAATCCAATCCGCATCCTCGTCATACCAAGTTGCATGACCCGTCACTAAATCCGTTACAACGATACTAAACGGAATCGGTTTCCCGGAAGCCCGGATAGCTCGCGATACCGCCCGCGTCATGAACGGATGAATGCTCACGATTAAATCTGACTGATCTTTGGTAACAAGTTCAATCATGCGCCGCTTCATAACCGGCCAAAACACATCGGCCATTAAACGCGCACGGCGCTTGCCATTGGTTAGATACCAGCTAAATGCCCAAACCCAACGTAAATGCCGCATCGCAAACGTATAGATTTGCGGGGAGTGGGACAATGGCCACGTCGATGTCTCGATCAGGGCATCGCGGATAATGATCTCGATGGAAGGATCCAGTCGTTTCAACGCCGCTTCTATCGCAACAGCGGCACTCCGATGTCCGCCTCCCGTATCCGATATTAAAAGTAAAACACGCATACTAGCCTCGAGCATTCAAAACCGCCCAAGCCGCAATACCAGCCGCAACCGCCACATTCAACGATTCCTTAATCCCATGTTGGCCAATCTTGATCGTCCCTTCACATCTCTCGATAAGTGATGGCGGAACCCCCGTTGTCTCCGTACCGAGCAATATCGCCAAGCGATCCGGTGGCGCAAACTTGGCTAAATCAATAGCTGTTTCTGTTAGCTCAAGAGCGTACACGGGAATCTCCTGTTCACGCAGTTTACGAAATACCTCGGAAATATCCGTCACGGCTTCAAAAGGGACAGCCAGCTCCGCCCCCAAAGCAACCTTGGAAATACGGGCATCGGGCGGCGCAGCTGTAAAACCCGCCAACCAAAGCTTGGCTACCCCTAGAGAATCGCAGGCGCGAAACAAGGCCCCCACGTTCTCGAGGGACCTGATATCATGGGCAATGAGATGTAGCTCCCGTCTCATGGTTGACAAAATGGCCTAAATGGAGTATAAATTCAAGTCCCTTAGCCGACAATCCGCCGGCTTGGACGAGGAGAACCCATGCGACCCATGGAACGGCAGACCTTCGAAGACGACATCGTGTTCGAGCACTCGGACATGAGCGACATCACGGCCGCGTTCCACTGCGGCCTCAAGAACCTCACTTTCCTTGGAATCTGGACGCGCGGCACCAACCTCGCATTCATGCGCGGCCGCGCCGCGCGCGAGGGCCGACCCATCATCGACCTCCCCGACGCCTCGGCGTTCACCACCACCTTCACCGCCGAGGCCTGAAGCCTCGACCCTCTGCCAAAGCCGATGGTACTCACCATCGGCTTTTGCTTTGCTCATGGCAGATTGGATTGACAGATCATATCTCGAGAATTACGTTGTAACCCCGGCGACATACTGTCATGCCGCCGATCTTTCAAGGGAAGAAGGAGTGCGATGATCAAAGACCCGTGCGAAAAATGTTCGGTGCCCTATGGGCACGATAGCAACTGCCCGACCATCATCAAGGACGAGGTCGAGCAGCTCTCCGCCAACGCGGAGTGGACGCGCGGCTACAACGCCGCCGCAGCCAGTGTGGATGCCAACGCCGAGGACAAGCGCAGCGAGCACTACATGCTCGGCCGCAAGGTCTACGAGCTCGAGGTTTCCGGCCGTATGCCCAAGCGCCGCAAGCGCGTCATCCGCGCGCCCGCCAAGAGCGAGCCTCGCCTGGCGGCCATCAGCTCGCTCCGCGCCGACACCTGAGTCCTCTCCTCTTCTCTTATCTACTTCGAACGGCCATCTCTTCTCGAGACGGCCGTTTCGTGTTTTCATGCGACCATGAAATTTGGCGATATCATCCGCGGAACCGTAACCGGCCTCGACGACAAAGGCCGCGGTCTTATCGATCCCAACATCCTCATCCCCTTCACCACTCCGGGCGATGAAGTAGAAGCAACCTTCATCAAGCGCGACAAAGGTCATAAAATCGCCCGTCTTTCCAAAGTCGAAAAACCTTCAGTCGACCGCGTAGAAACGCCTTGCCCTCACGCCGGAACCTGCGGCGGCTGTCTTTGGCAACACATGGCATACGACGCGCAAATCAAAATGAAGCTCATGATGATCAATCGCGCTTTTGAGCATGCGGGACATGAAGAGCGCATCGAAAAAATTGAATCAGCTCCGGACACCTTTTATTATCGCAATCGAATGGACTACGTTTTTGGCTGGAAAGGCGAGCTGGGTTTAAAAGAATATGGTCAATGGAATCGCTATATCGATCTGTCGACTTGCATGCTGCTCGATAAAGAAACGCCAACCATCCTGCAAATCGTCCGCGATCTCGTCACAGAATTCAAACTCGAACCTTGGGATTCCAAAAAATACACGGGCGATGTCCGCTACACCGTCATTCGTCTCGGCAAAAATACCAATGAACGAATGCTCATTTTCTTGGTGCACGATTTTAATCGCGTAAACGATGAAATGCGCGCCGAGATCGTAAAACGACTCTCCCCGCTCTGCACCACAATTTACCTTGGCGAAAATCCGGAAATCACCGACGTCTCCTACGCCAAATCTTTCATCTTGCTCCACGGCAATGAATATCTGAACGAAGAAACAAATGGCATCCGCTACGCCATCCACCCAAACTCTTTTTTCCAAACAAATACCGCGATGGCAGCCAAACTCCAATCAACCGTTCTCGATTTGATTCCATCCAAAGGCAAACTCCTCGATCTGTATTGCGGTCTCGGCTTCTTTGGCATTGCCGCAGCCAAACGTGGGAATACCGTCTATGGTCATGAGCTCGATGCTTTTGCTATCGAACTCGCTCATAAAAATGCAGACGCAAACGGCGTCGCCGATAAAACCCGCTGGGGCGCTGGTCCAACCGAAGCTCTTGATTGGTCCACGGAAAAACCCGACGCCGTCATCATCGATCCGCCACGCGCCGGCCTCCATCCAAAAGCCCTTCAAGCCCTCATCGAAAATGAACCGCCGATGATCGTTTATGTTTCCTGCAACTTCCATCGTCTCGTCGATGAATTAAAGCAACTCAAAACCAAGTACAAAGTCGAGTCCCTCCAAGCTCTCGACCTCTTTCCACATACCCCGCATGTCGAGGTCGTAGTTCGATTGTCATTGCGAGGAACGAAGCAATCTTGAGCGTTGACATAAAGAATAAAATATGATTAGCTAACGCTCGGAGGTTAGCCGAATGCGCAACATCGATCCTTCCCTCGTCACCCTTCTCGATCAGGTCCGCAAGGCCTACGAGTCGATCCCGGAGCGCTTCCGCAAGGAAACCACCGTCGCCGTCTTGATACGCGTCATCGCGTATCTCGTACCAGGTGTCGTAGCCGTAGACGGCTTCCATCGTCCAGGCGGTGATCCTCACGCATGGCTCAACGTCAACGGACATCCAGCCTACATCATCGATCTTCTACCGCCAGAGATCCATCCAGGACCTGTGATCGTACACGTCGGAAAGCGGAACATCTACGCCAACATGTATGTTCCGTCGCCACATCTGACGCAGGAGTGCGATGCTGACAGCGAAATCGCCGTGAACGAAATCATCGGAGCAACAGAAGGCGCTCGCCGCTTCCTCTCCATGCCCTGATCGAGCTCAGCTCGACTGACCACCTGCCCCGCCCGTCGACAGCTGTCGGCGCGCGGGGCATCTGCATTTTTATCTAGTTTTACAGTTTACAGCTTACAGTTTACAGACTAATATAATCACATGAAATCCGGTTTCGTCGTGCTGGCTGGCCGCTCAAATGTAGGCAAATCCTCGCTTTTGAACTCCCTCGTCGGCTCCAAGGTCGCCATTGTCACACCCAAACCCCAAACCACGCGCCGTCCGGTGCGCGGTATTTTGCATGACGCTCGCGGTCAAATCGTCTTTGTGGATACTCCAGGCGTTTTCCTCGGCAAAAAAGACGAGCTTTCGCAAAAGCTAAACGCATCCGTAAAAGAACAGCTGGAAGGAATCGACGTCGTCGTCTACGTCACCGACCCAACACGCGAGCCAGGTGCCGAAGAAGACAACATCCAGCGTATCCTCCGCAAACTTCCGACGCCGATCATCCTTGCGATCAACAAGATGGACTTGTCCGAGGAAAAGCGACCGCACACAAATGCCATGCGCCGCATCGACGTTGGTCAAAAAGAAGTCATCGAAGTTTCCGCCAAGCGCCGTTCCGATTTGAACCGCCTCGTCGACTCTATTTTTGAAATGCTTCCGGAAGGCGAACCGTTCTACCCGGATCTCCAAATCACCGACATGGCGCACAAGGAATGGCTTGAAGAATTGATCCGTGAAAAAGTTTTCATGCGTCTCGAGCAAGAACTCCCCTACTCCGTTCACATTGAAGTAACGGACATCGGCGATCGCGACAATGGCAGCAAGTACGTGGCCGCCACGGTGTGGACAACAGAAGATCGATACAAGGGTATGATTATTGGAGCCAAGGCCTCGATGCTCAAACAAATCGGAATCGATGTACGCCGTGAGTTGGAAGATGTCACCGGCATGCGTGTCTATCTTGAATTCACCGTCAACGTCGATCCAAAATGGCCGCAACGCTTCACCGTATGAACTCCCGTAACCCCTTTGAAAAAAACTATCATCGCCAGCAAAGCATGCGCGATGCGAGTGCATTGGCGGAAAATGTCCGTCGACGCGGGGAATATGAAAAAAATCTTGCCGCTCATGCAGAACGCATGCTCGGCCTGCAGTCGGTACTGGAGCATCTTTCCAAGCCGCGCTCGCAAGATGTTGAGCCATACTTTGAAAAAAATGTTCCGTCGCCAAAAAATCGCGTAGAACTGTGTAAAGATTTCTTTCGATACAACATCTGGGACGTAGAACCCGTTCTCCTCGATGAGCTCGCTGCTGCACGCCAAGCGCGCGACCAAGCCCGCATCGATGAAATCCGTAAAATCATTCGCGCCGCCAGCTGGATGAAGCATGACCGCACCAATGAAAAGATCGCCGTGCAGGTCGCCAAAGAAAAAGCCGAGATGTTTCTCATGGACCATGAAATCCGCCACACCATGTTAAGCGAAGAAGGGTTTAACAAAGAGGCGGAAAAAATGGACCCCGATTTAATCGGCATCAAACAAGTCATTGAAAGCCTCGACGGATTCGCCGCCATCGGCAAAGACGCCGAACCATCCATCCGCTACGTAGAAGCAGCACTCGAACATGACTGGGATGAATTCCTAAAAGCTCTCAAAGAAGAAAAAGCCCCTTGGCCCGAAAATCCGGGAGTAAAGCTGGAGGGCAAAGTCGCCGACCTAGCCGAGCGCATCAAAGCCTGGCGCATGATCCGAGATCAGCTCTACTATCAGCGTTACAATGAAAACCTGAGCAAGATCGGCAGACTGCACGCAGAGGCCGCCGAATAAAAAAACTTCCCCGATCGGGGAAGTTTTTTTAGCGCTTGAGCTGGATATTGGAGATCTCGTATCCGTACATCTTGTCGAGCAAGGCAACATTTCCGCCAATCGCATCGCTCGCACTCGCTGCAAGCGGATTCATCGTCACTTTGAGAATCATCGGGTTCTGCGCGCTGTTCAAGATGATCACTTCACCAAACCAATTCTTCGCTTTGATCGCCGAGACCATGACCGTTCGTCCATTCACTTCTAGCGGATACTCGATAAAATCCGGCTCTGCCTCAAGCAATGTCAGATCCTGAAACTGGCCATCCTCATTTGCTTGCTTACGTAGGCGATCCAGCGTCGTTTTCAAATCAGCAACATTTTTAGCAGCCTGATTTGCTTCCGCATCAAAAACACCAAGATTCAAAATCGTGTGGCGCGTGCGCACCAATTCCATAAACGCATCTTCTGAAAGCCAGATGCCGCTCTTCTCATTCATCAAACTATTCAAACCAGGGCTCCAGTATGCAGGAAGATAAGCGCTATGCGGCGTCTTCAAAGAAACATCCATGACCGTTCCACTCGCCGTTACGCGCTCCATCTGGGGAACAGGAGGCACCGCAACCTTCTCTCCGATTCCACGAGGATTCTGTTCCAAGTCGCGCTCATAGGCAGCTCGTGCATCAAGCGAAGCCTTGGTTTCTTTTTCCGTCGTCACGCTCCAAGAAAAATTTGCAAAGTTCGCTGGCGCAAAACGCGTAATCGTCACCATACGTACGCCATCCTTGCTTCCGAGCAAATCAGGAAGAAAGGCACCGAATCCAAAAACCGTTTGTCGCACTTCAAATGTATCGCCAGGCAAGAACTGAATAGCCTTCGCCGCCTCAAGCGGCGTTCCGCTAAGTGCAACGGTAGAAGTCGATGCAGGCGCAAAACGCTCCACTAACGGCAAGGTGCGCCAATCGCAGCCAGCACCCATAAGGGCGACCAAGGCAAAACCGGCTAACAATCGGGAAAAGCGCATAGATGACGGGTATCTTTTCTTGAAAACAGCCGATCGTCAAACTCCATGACAGTTCTCCGTTTTTCCGGCATACTATCTCCTACCTATGGGAAAAACTCCGAGCATCGGCAGCAAGGCTCCAGCCTTCTCATTGAAGGACCAAAACGGTAACATCGTTGCATTGGAATCAGCTTTGTCCACAGGCCCGGTTGTCCTCATTTTTTACCCTGGCGACCAAACTCCGGGCTGCACCATTCAGCTCTGTGCCATCCGCGATGACTGGAACGATTTTGAAAAAGCTGGCATCCAGGTCTTTGGAATCAATCCCGCAGACATGAGCTCTCACGCCGCCTTCAGCAATAAACACGAATTCCCCTTCCCGCTCTTGGTCGATGAAGGCCGCAAAATCGCAAAAGCATACGACGCCGAACAAGACTTGCTCATCGCCAAAATTGTCAGACGTACCGTTGTCGGTATCAATCAAGAAGGCCGCATCATCTACTATCGCCAAGGACTTCCGCGAACAAACGAGATCCTTAAAGCATTCAAAGAAGCTTAAAAAAACATCCCCGAACGGGGATGTTTTTTTTAAGCCGCGACTTTTGCTTTTGACTTGGTCGCGAGCGCCTCTTCGATCGCCGACTTATTCCATCCAACAATAATTTGTCCATTGATCTCGAGCACCGGCACGCCCATTTGTCCGGACTTCTTCACCATCTCCTGAGCGGAGTCAGAATTAGCAGCAACATCAATATCCTCAAAAGCGATATTTTTTTCCTTCAGATAATCTTTTGCCAATTTGCAGTAAGGGCAAGTCGGGGTCGAATACACTTTGACAGTCATATATTTATTTTCGATCCCAGTATACCACGCTCTTACAGACCCTGTAGATATCTCATCAATAATCGAACACCGAAACCGGTTCCACCGGGGGGCGAATCCGGACGCAACTCACGTTCCGCGTAAGCTGGTCCGGCAATATCGAGATGTACCCAAGGCGTATCGCCGACAAAACGCTTCAAGAACATTGCACCAGCAATAGCCCCCGCTTGACCTCGTGAGCCAATATTCTTGAGATGGGCGATTCTCGACTTCACATGCTCTTCATAAGAAGGATGCATCGGCAATTCCCACAAAGGCTCGCCGGTCTGTTTTCCGTAACCAATAAGTTTATCCACAAGCTTTCGATCATTTCCCATCGCACCAGCAATCTCTTCTCCCAGCGCAACGATACAAGCACCTGTCAGCGTCGCTAAATCGATAATAGCGTCCGGTTCAAGCGTCTTCGCATAAGCCAGCGCATCAGCAAGCGTCACACGTCCTTCTGCATCCGTATTTAAAATCTCGATCGTCGTTCCATCCATCGCCGTCACCACATCGCCAGGTCGATACGCGCTTCCCGACGGCATATTCTCGACCGCGAAAAAAATTCCATGAACCTCCGCATCAACTTCGATGTTAGCGAGCGCACGAAATAATCCGATAACCGTTGCACCGCCAGCCATATCCATCTTCATCGTCATCATTCCATCTGCCGGCTTAATCGAAAGTCCACCAGAATCAAACGTCACAGCCTTTCCAACAATCACAATCTTACGCTTCGCTTTTCCCGACGGCGTATAAATCAAGTGCACGCCTTTCGGTTCATGCAGCGAGCCTTGTGCAACAGAAAGAACCGCCCCCATTCCCATGCGCTCCATTCTCGACTTGTCGAGATGTTTTATTTTAATTCGTTTGGACAAACGCGCGACCTCATCAGCCGCATCCGCCATATGCTGCGGCGCCATATCCATGGAAGGCGTATTCACGAGATCGCGCGTCAGATGCACGCCGGCTGCAAGCGACTCGGCCTCCTCCAATCCGCGCTGCATCGCGGTCGCGATAAGCGTGTTATCGACAAAAACACCCACCGATTTAGCTGCATTCTTGCGATGCTTTTCTTTATGTTCCGGATGATACGCATGAAAAACATAACCGCCGAGCCTCAATCCCTCCATAAACGCGCGCATCGCATCGCGGCCAGAAACTCCAAGAGACGCAACCGATTCCCAAGACACGGCAACATTCTTGGCCTTTGCCTCTTTGATGCGCTTAGCCAATTGTCCGCCTAATCGTCGATAAGAATCTTCCTCAATCCCACGCTTATCCCCCATTCCCAGAAAAGCGATCTTTGTCGATTTCTCACCATTGAGCATTGGGACGCAAAGCCACTCGCCAGCTCCGCCCTCAAAACCTTCCTGCTCGGCAAAAGCAGCAATAGATCGATCCACCAGCTTAGCCAAGGATTGCTTGCGTAAAACCGGATACACCAAAAGATCAAAGCCTTTGGCTGGCGCAAGTCCTTTCTCGATAAAAATCTGCATATAAAACGAGCCTAGGCTCCCGTACAGAAACGAACAAGGCCCCCGAGTTTCGGGGGCCTTGGATTAGGGCCATTTGGTATCGTAGGCGCACATGGGGCCGAGTCGGCTCTTGAGCTCCTCGGCGACGTCCTTGGGCAGCATGTCCTCGAGCGTGCACTCGCAGGCGCGCGGCCGAGAACGCTGATCGGGATAGAACTTCTCGATACGGAGACGGTTCTTGCGTTCCGTCACCATACCGATGTTGCGGCTCCACTCGCTCGACGACTCGCGTACGAGCTTCTCGAGCTCGCGCGTCGCGTTGAAAGCGATCGGATAACGGACGCTCTGCAGCATACCGAAGTCATTGACCGTGTCGCCGATGGCGATCGAGCGCTCCGGAGACGCGCCGTACTCGGCGAGCAGCTTCTTGGCGATGTCGTGCTTGTTGTTCTCGCCCGGCCAATAGGCCACGCCGCCGGTGTAGATACCGTTCTCGCGCGCATACTCGGTACCGATCACGCGGTCGTAGCCATGAGCTTGGCCGAAGATCTCGACCGTCTCCTGGTTGGAACCGCTGACACCGATCACCTTGTACTTGCACGCGTGCAGCGACTTCATGAGCTCGCGCATGAAGACGTAGACATTCGCACCGATCTCCTCGATCATCTGGCGTGCGACATCGCGAACCGCATCCACCGGAAGCCCTTTGAAGGCCTCCGAGACCTCGCGCCAATGCGCGTCGGTCAGCTGCGGGTAGTCGAGATCACGGCGCTTCCAAGCATCGTAGAACACGCGGCTCTTGGCAAAGGCTGAAGCCTCGACCAGACCGCTCGAGATCAGATGATCCGCGAGCGAGACCTCGAGCGTTTTGCGGAAATGCGTTCCATCCAAATCACACAAAGCGACATCCGTCGTCGTCATTTTTCCTCCAATCAAAAGGACCGAGCCGAAACTTGCCCTAATGCGCGATCCGCGTCAACCACCAAAACAAACCAGCGGCCAAAGGTGCATAAACCAGAAACATCACCAAATACGCTCGCATTTCTCTGAACGATGACATTTCATGATGCCGTTCAGGCCGATCTAAAATCGCCAATCCGCCAATGAAAAAGGCTGCCGCCCCAGACATCAAACACCACAGACAAAACGCTTCGATAACGAGCGCCTGAACAAGAATGAGATATACGGATTCAAAAACACCAAACGCAGCCAAAAAATAGGAAAGCTGGCGCAGCCTAAGTGCATGCGCCTGCGTCGCAGATCGAGTCACCAGCAAACAAAAAATCATTCCGTAAAAAAGTAAACCAAGCGCAGGACGAGGAATCAAACCAAACACATACGCATAACCGGATGCTCGCACCGCGTCGCATCCGGATTGAGCCGCACCACATACAATCGGTCCGCCCGTCAGATAAACATCAAGTAAGTAAGCCGACGCAAATGCGCCAACCAGCGCGGTAGCTCCCATTCCGATTCTTGCAATTGGTGGTGAAGGCATTCTCATATTATTTGGAACATGTTTCAGGATTCCATAAACCGCGCTGCGCTTCTTTTGCTTCACGTTCTAACACAGTCAGCTGTGCTTTTCGCGTTTTATCCAAAGGAAAAGATAGATAAGCATTCGCGTAACCTTCGCTAATCAATGTCGCGTTCAAATCTTTTCCATCAGCCAGAATAACATTCCGTAGCAATCTTCCATACTTATCAACTTCATCGGCTTTTGGATCGGCGACAAGTCGAATACGTTTCCCATCAACAAGCGACGCCGTGAATTTGGATGCTTCTTTTCCAAAACACTCAACCGGACGTCTCGGATCAACCGATTCCGGAGTATCTACGCCAAGCAATCGCACTTTTACCTTATCCGCAGATCCATCAAGCTGTACCTCAATCGTATCTCCATCAACCGCACGTATCGCCAAAGCATTCGTCGATGTAACCGCAAGCTCAGGCTCCTCGACCACCACCTCTTCCTGAATATCCGGAGCAATATCGGCAGGGAGTTCTGCAGAGTCGACCCGGAGCCACGCCAAGGCCACCAGACCCAAAATAAAGGTCGTCAGAAACTTGAGCCACTTCTTGCGAGACATCCGGCCTATCATATATTAAGATGCGCCACATATGAAACACGCACGCCTCGGCTTACTAGCCCTCCCCCTCCTTTTGGCTGCTGGCTGCCAAATTCCACAGTTACCGGGAATGAAAACTGACACACCTTCCACAACCATTAATAAGAGCGATTGGCCCGGCGCTCCAAGTATCGCCGCCTACACCTTCTCCGACAAATGGTCCGACAACTCCGTCGACCGCTGCCAATTTGTCTTCACCTATCCGGAATTAACCAAGCCGCACACATGGACGCCAGAAGAACAACCGAGTAATCCGGTACTCGATCGTGCCAACAAAGAAATCATGCGCGCCTACGGACTCATCTCCGCCACCGGAACCATTGCCTTGAATCCGGAAGAAGTCAGCGCAGAATTCATGGAGATGTGCCGATCGGACATCGAGAGCATGACGCAAGAGCTTGGACCGGAATCGGTGGAACACATGATGTACGTCGATGACTCGACCTTCACCGTCCACATGCTCAACGCCGATTACGCGAGCCTCACCATCGAAACGTACCAATACACGGGAGGCGCGCACGGCAACCCAGGCATTCAAGCCGTAACACTCGATCTTGCAACCGGCCAACGTCTCACGCTTGGAGACGTGATCAAGAACGATCAACTGCAAGCCGTCATGAAAGCAGCGTACGTCGATATTCTCAAGGATTACGAAGAAGCCTTGTTCGAAGAAGCCCGCACGGAAATCAACGGCATCGTAAATAACACAACAGCCATGCCGGAAGCAGAGCAGCGCGAGAAATTCGGAACAGCTACCAATTTCTTTCTCGCCGGCGAAGGCATCATGTTCTTCTGGAATGCATATGAAATCACTCCGTATGTTGCCGGCCAGCCAATGGCTTTCCTACCTTGGTCCGAGTTGGAAGGAAAGCTACTGATCAAGCAGCCATAATCAATAAAAAACATCCGCCGAAGCGGATGTTTTTTATTCCTGATCGCTGCGCAAAATCACCATGCGATAAATATCAAAGACGGCAAAAAGCAAACTCACAATCATCGGACCGAGCAAGAATCCCATCGGTCCAAAAAGGGAAATACCGCCCAACACGCCAAACAAAACCCACATCGGATGAATATTTGCACCGCGTCCAACAAGATAAGGACCAAGCATGTTATCAATTAAGCCGACAGCTAAACCGCCCCAAATCGCCAGTCCAAGAGCCGGCCAAGTTTGACCTGTAACCAATAGCGTAATAATTCCCGGAATAAGCACCAAACTCGTACCAACGCCCGGCACCAAAGCACAAACAGCAGCAATACTTCCCCAGAGCGCTGGGTTCGGCACCCCAAAAATCCAAAAACCAATTCCCGTGAGCGCTCCTTGAATGACGGCGATAAGCAGCTGCCCTTTAATGACAGAATTAACGGCAGCGGTGAGACGAGCCATAATAACAAGATCATGGCGATCCTGCAGAGGAGAGAGCCTCATGAACGATTCTGTAAAGCGTTTTCCATCGCGTAAAAAATAGAACAAGGCAACGATACCCAAAAACAAGTCAAGCAGAATATTAGCCGTCCCAGAAAATATTGGTCCGAGATTCTGCGTCAGCCAGCCCAATGCACGCTCAACACCTGAATCAAGCGAGAGATCAAGCGTCGGAAACCAAATACGAACAGGCGCAAGCACGACGTCCTCAATCGTATGAAGATAAACATCGCGATTCATGCGGATCTCCTGATAGAGCTCCCCGGCTTCACGGACGATCTGCGTCCCCATCAATCCGACAGGAATAAGCAAAAGGACCACGAAAACAAGAATAGTCGTAACCGCAGCAAGTCCGGAGCGGCCGCGTAACAAACCCGTTAAACGTAAATAAAAAGGGCGTAAAGCGACAGCCGCCATGGCAGAAACAGCCAATACAACCAAGTACGGCTGGAAGACCATGAAAGCCAGGATCAAAATCCCCGCTAACATCGCATAAAAAAAGATCTGTTGTAAACGAGTAGCTTGCATGAATAGTAGGATAGCAGGTTTGACAACTTAGCCAAAATAAGGTATTCTTGCGACCTCAATCGAAAAGGATGTTCCGAACATGCTCGGGACCCCATGATTCGTGCCAGGCAAGCGTCACATGAAGTGACCGTCAGGAAGCGGGTCCCGATTGACACATTGTAATGTCACCACAAACCCAAGCGACTGGGACCGGTTTTCACGGTCTCGGCATCGCACCAAAACTGCTTGAATCTCTGGAAAAAAATGGCTACGACCAGCCGACGCCACTCCAGGCCAAGTCCATTCCGATCGCCATCGAAGGAAAAGATGTTATCGGCATCGCGCAGACAGGTACCGGCAAAACGCTTGCTTTTGGTATCCCGATGATCCAGCGCCTCGCCATCACCAAGGGACGCGGTCTCGTCATTTTGCCGACGCGCGAACTCGCTCTTCAGGTTGAAGAGTCTTTTGCCAAACTCGGCCGCCACCTCAATCTCCGCACCGCGGTCTTGATCGGAGGTGCCTCGATGAAGATGCAGCTCAACATGCTCTATCGCAAGCCGCATATCATTATCGGTACCCCAGGACGTTTGAACGATCACATCGAACAGCGCACCCTGAAGCTCGATGATGTCCGCACGCTTGTTCTCGATGAAGCCGACCGCATGCTCGACATGGGATTTGAACCGCAGATCCGCCGCATCATCCAGGCCGTCCCTAAAGATCGCCAGACGATGTTGTTCTCGGCCACCATGCCAAGTGAAATCATCGGCATGGCCAACAGCTACATGAAGACTCCGGTCCGTGTAGAAGTCGCCGCCGCCGGCACCGCCGCAGAAAAAGTTGATCAAGAAATCTTCTTTGTCTCGCGCGATGAAAAAGCCCGCTTGCTTGAAAAATTACTCGGAGAATATCGCGGCACCGTCCTCGTCTTCTCGCGCACCAAGCATGGCGCCAGCAAAATCGCCCGCCTTGTCCGCTCGATGGGTCACGCTTCCGCAGAAATCCACTCCGACCGCTCGTTGGCCCAGCGACGCCGCGCTCTCGATGGATTCAAGTCCGGTGAATATCGCGTACTCATTGCTACCGACATCGCCGCCCGCGGTATCGACGTCAAAAACATCGAGCTCGTTATCAACTACGATCTTCCAGATGTTGCAGAAGACTATGTTCACCGCATCGGCCGTACCGGACGCGCTGGCGCATCGGGTAAAGCGATTTCCTTTGCCATGTTTGACCAGCGCAGCGATGTAAAAGCGATTGAACGCATTCTCCGCAAAGCCCTGCCCGTCGGTCGCCTTCCGGAACTTCCTCCGGCCCGCGCCATGCCAGCCGCTTCACGCGAGTACGAGCCGCAGCGCCCAGCCTATGGCCAAAAGCGCTCCTTTGGCTCCAACTCCGGCTACGGTGCCCGCTCGGAACGCTCCAGCGGCTACTCCAATGCCCGCCGCGACGACCGCTTCATCAAGCGCGGAGTCTCAAACCACTCCTCGGCCAAGCCAGCACGCGGCTTTGACATCCAAGCTCCGTCCGGCAAACGCCAGCCGCGCATCCACACCTAATCGATCAAATCAAAACCCGTCGCAAGACGGGTTTTGTGTTATCCAAGTGTTCCATTTCCCGCCTTGCGCAATGCGAGACGCCGCTTCTTCCAATCGGGAATCGCACGCTCCACCTCCATCCAGAACGCTTTTGAGTGATTGAAGACCGCCAAATGACACAACTCATGCACGATGACGTAATCAGCAAGCTCTTGCGGCAAATGAATCAGCTTATAATTAAAATTTAATCGACCTTGCCGGGAGCAACTCCCCCACAAATGCCGATGATTCTTCACGGACACTCCCGTGAAGCGATGCTGATATATTTTATTGAAGTGACTAATACGATCTTCTATCATCCGCAACGCTTCCTTTTTATAGACTCGATAATCCTCAGGATCGCGCTTGGCTAACAAGCCAGGCTGCCAAGCACTCATCTTGGCCACAGCCTGCACGATCCACTCCTGTTTACGCATCAAATATCTCTCAATCTCCCCCACTGGCATCATCAACCCCGTAGAAACCAAAATACGTCCGCCAGGATGAACGCTCACCCGGATAGAACGCTGACCTCTCCGACGTTTCAATTCGTATGGAATCGGCGTCATGCTTTCAAGCTTTTCTGCGTGACAAAATGCATCGCAACTCCCGCAATCAATGTTGCTCCGATGACGATACCAAAAGAAAGCATCGGCGATGCATCGGAGTAACCCGTTGCAGAAAATCGCACCAAATTCACAACATGATGCATCGGATTAAATTGGGAAATCGTCGCCCAAATACCCGGTAGCTGCGCGATCGGATAAAACACGCCGGCCAAAAAGATCATCGGCTGTAACACGAAGCTCGTCACAAAGGTAAGCGCTTCAAAATTCTTGGCGCGCATTCCAAAAATAACGCCGAGAAACCCAAACAAGAGACCCGTGGAAACCAAGGCAAGAAGCAGCAAAAGCGGATGGGCGATGGAACGCAGCGGCACAAACCATATGGTCGCCGTAATACCAACAGCGAGCGTAATCAAACCGCGCGTAAGTGCCGCCATCGAGTAAGCCAATCCGATACGCCAAGGAGCGATCGGCGCCATTTGCAAATCAATCAGTGTCCCCATATTTCTCGCGATAACCAAGGCAAAGGCCGGATTCGAGAAACTCGAGTTCACCATCGTCATCGTCAGCAATCCCGTATAAACAAATGCGAGATATTCAATACCTCCAACCTGCTGCCCGGAAGAGACCACACCAAACACAGCCAAATACAAACCCATGGAAACAATCGGTGTAAACAATGTATCCATCCAAAGCTTACGGAAACGCATGAGTTCCCGCGCATACACAGCCCACATGTAAGTCAGATTCATATTAACCTTTGGTTACTTCCAAAAAGACCTGCTCAAGCGAAACAGCTTCTGTACGAATCGATTTCAAATTTCCACCGTAAAAGTTTGTCAGCGCATGCACATCTGCCTCCAAGTCTTTCATCGGATATCGATACTCCGTCCCTTCAACGATCACACCCGGTAAATGTTCGACATCACGTTTGAACAACTCAAAAGAAATCATATTACGCGATGACTCGCGCAATAACTCCTTCACCGAGCCCCCTTTAATAATCCGCCCATGATTAATCAAGGTCACATTCTCGCAAAGCTGCTCGGCCTCTTCCAAGTAATGCGTCGTAAACAAAATCGTTGTCCCCTCTTTATTTAATCGACGCACCAATTCCCAAATTTTTTGTCTTAGCGCGACATCAACACCGGCCGTAGGCTCATCAAGAATCAAAAGCTTTGGCTTATGCATGATCGCTTTTGCAATCATCAACCGGCGCTTCATACCGCCCGACAAGCTACGAGCGCGTTCATCAGCCTTATCAATCAAATCGAGATCTTTAAGCGCATTCTCGATACGTGGTCCGCGCTCGGCTGCTGGCACGCCATACATACCCGCAAAAAACCAAAGCACTTCTCGTACCGTAAAAGCCATCTCGATGACGACTTCCTGCGGAACAATACCGATCAGCTGTTTGGATCGCTCGGACTCTTTCATGACATCCACACCCTCGATCAAAATCGATCCGGAATCAGGAGCCATCACGCCGCTAATCAAGTTGATCAACGTCGACTTACCTGCTCCATTTGGACCAAGCAATCCATGAATCGTTCCGGCCTTGATCTCCAGAGAAACATCATTCAAGGCTTGAAAATCGGCACCTGTCTGTAGTTTAAAGGTTTTTCCGATGTGATTGACAGATAAGGCTGGAACCATAGTTCCAAGAGCCTACATCCGATGTATACTCGGGGCAATTCTATGGAACGCAAACCCGCATCGCTGCCTCCAGCCGCCTTTGCCGGCATCACAGGAATTCTCATCCTGATCGTCATCGGTATGCTTTGGCAAAATGCTCAAAATCGCCCCGACATTCGAGGTGACTGGGTCAGCGGTGGATGTGAACAGCTCGTTTCATCTACTGGCGACCAAGCCTCAACCAAACGCCGTCTCCAACTCACGCCAAACAACTGGGTCCTGGAACAGACATTCTTTTCTGATGCGATATGTGAAAAGAAAGCCTATAGCTTACAAACAGTTGGTGTTTATGAAATCGGTGATCCATCCGAGGAAGTTGAAGGCGCCTCACACGCAGAATTCATCCGCAAAGAACTCCACCTAACAGCATTCTCGATGGAGACAGCCCAAGTATTTGAACAATATCGATGCGGCAACACAACCTGGGAACCCGACGTCACAACCGTCATCAATAAAACCGGCTGCACCGGACTCACGCCAAGCATCAATGACTGCCCATCGGAATTCAATCTCGTAAAACACGATGGCGATAAACTCACGCTTGGCGATCGATTAGAATCTCTTTGCGAGCGTGGCGAATGGCCAAAACGATTGGATGCGGTATCTCTGCAAAAATCAAATTAAACCTTAGGCAAACTTCTCCCAAAAATCAACGTGTTCTTCCGTATAATCTTCCGGCCCCATAGATGTCCCCGCGTAACACGCGATGCATGTCGTAAACAACTCACCCGCTTTAAATTCTTGAACAAAGCTACAAGGCACGCATAAATACATTCCGTCTTCCGGAACAACATCGCCGATTTTGTACAAGGTCTTGATTAGAATCATCGTCACAAAATCAATCCTAACCCACTTCCACCAAACACAAAACCCGCGCCTTTCGACGCGGGTTTTGATGGCTCGGGGACTTGGGATCGAACCAAGATTCACAGCTTCAAAGGCTGCTGTCCTACCATTAGACGATCCCCGAATGTGGCCCAAGGGTACGTGAAAACCGCCGATTCGTCAATCGGCCTCCTCTGCCAAAAGAACCGATACACGGCGGGCAACATCGGCATCAATTCCGCGCGAGCCTGTCATCGTTTCATGATAGCGCCTCGCTGCATCGACATGTTCAGGACTCGCCATTTTCAATGAGGAAACGTAATCCTGAATCTGCGCATCCAAAATATGGCGATCATCCGAGTAATCCGCCGTCGGATCAAAGCTCTCGAGCGTTTCCAAAATAGCAATGAGATACCGATACGCTGGCGCATCGACAACCGATAATCCGGATTCAATTTCCCGAATAGCAGCTCGTTGCGCCATATCGATCTCGCGTTCCAATTCCCGTCCGCGCTCATAGGCCGCCGTGCTCATCAAGCCGCGATCATAGGCGCTCGTAAAATACGTATCACCGGTTCCCGCTCTCCAAGCCACATCTTCAAGAGACGATGCGGACGACGCTTCCATTGAGCGCTCCATCGCATCCTCCAAAAGATGTCTTGCGCTTTCCAGCGGCACTCCAGTAATCCGCATACGAATCTGCTCATTCTGCATTTCACGCGACATCTCCATCACGATATCGCGTCTCGCTGCTGAAGCCGCACGCCAATCAAAATCCGGCTCATACACCTGGATAACTTCACGCACAAGCCGCACATCATCAAGCACGGCGCGATTGAGTCGAGCCGTTTCCTTTTCCGACATCTCAGGCCGGCGCGCATATTCTTCGACAAGCTTAGATACCGTCGTCACTTCCCACTCCGCGCTATCCATATCGCTGGTTGGGGCATTCTCAAACACCGCCTGCGTAAACTCGGCGTAATACTCGATAATCCGATTAACCAGCTGCGTACGCGCATCATCATTCTGGATTTCTTCTACATACGAGAAAAACAAACGCGTCTCCGGATTACGTACATGCGATGCCATCTGATGAAGCATGCGCAGACGGGTTGCAGGATCAAGCGCCTCCAAATTCGTCCAATCAATGGAATGCGCAAGCTCATGTGTCAGCACCTGACGGAAAGTCTCTTGAACGCGCAAATGCCCCCGATCATCAAGCATGGCGCCAAATATCGTGATCTGAGATTCATCAGCACCAGCCGCGATCGAGCAAGAACCAGCTGTCTCCCGGCCTGCACTCAAATGATAATCCTCACGAACCGCGCGATGCTCTGGAGTAAATCGAATCGAGTCGACATTTCCCTCTGCCGTCATGAAACGAGGAAAGCCCTCTTCCAAATAATTCGTGATCGATTCATGAGAAACGCCAAGCTCGGCAAATCCCTCAACAGTAGCCACCGGTTCATGCCGAATCTCCTCTCGACGTCGTTCGCGAGCCGCACGCTCACGATCGCTACGCTCCATTGGAATCATCTCAGCCACGCGCTCGGCTCCGATCCACGTATTCAAATCCCCACGAACTTCCTCCAACGGTCTATCGCCCGCAAATGAATCCGGAGAAAGCGGCGCTTCTTCAAAAGAATCAACGGCTGCACGGCTTCTCGTGAAATACTCGTATCCTAAAACGCCATTCGCGGACATTCCTGCTCCCAAAATCACCATTCCTAACTGCTTGCCTTTTGGCGTATCCAAAAACCGCTTCATCGCCATCAAAACCCCTTTACGTTCACGTTTGGCGCCTTCATGTCGCGCCTCCTCCACGTGCAAAGAATAGAGACTCTCATCCAAGAACATGGGCGCCTGTTTTGGCGCTTCTAAAAATCTCTCCTTCATACCTTGGTTTTTTCCTGTTCAAACGCATGCAGCAAATGCTTTGAAACAGCCGTTTTCAATTTAGCCAACGTCTCTTGCGTTTTAGCACGCTCAACATGTGAAGCGCGTTCCGCGGTCTCAAGCAATTCCTGCCAAGCGGTCAGACGTGAAACCGGCGTTCTCAGCATCGCGAGCAAAAAACGAAAACGCTAAGCCGGCTCAAGCGGAAGTCTGAGCAAACGTTCCCACATTGGTAAAATCGAGTCGTCGATGTCGTACGCATGAAAACCATGCGTCGCAATCCAACGATGCACAGCCTTCAAGAAAGCCGCATCGCGTGAAGCGACATATTCCCGATACGTAATAAATTCACATGAACCATCATCGCCGTGTTTGGCGATTCCTTTGTAAAAAGGGACTCCGCGCGTCTGCCACTGTAAAACATGACCGCCAACAGCCTTCTCGCCAGCCTGCGTTAAAACAAAATGACGCAAAGCACCTTCCTTGGTCACCAATTCTCCAAGATATGCCGCTTGTCGATCAAAGAGCAGTGTCACCATATTAACGGCGAATATACCGCCCTACCGCCATCCATGACACGAGCGCCGACAAAACAAGCAAACCACCCAACTGGAATGCAACGAGCTGGAATCCATTGTGAATGAAGAAAGCAGAAAGCCCAGGATCGCGGCCATCAAATACCGTCAGCAATCGCGGCTCAAGCAGCTTAACAACCGACCATACGCCAACCGCCGTTAAAAATGCCGAGAGTAACGCCATCCAAATTCCCTCGAGTACAAATGGCAGCTTGATATAAGATGCGCTCGCTCCAACCAAACGCATAATTGCGATCTCTTCACGCTGCGTATAAATCGCCACACGAATGGCGTTGAAAGCAGCGAGTAAGCCAAAGAAAGCAAAGATCGCTACGAGCGCTGAGGCAAACAAACGAATCTGTGCTCCCGCGTCCTGAATCTTGGCAATCGCTTCTCGATGATCGTCAAATGACGAGCTTCTAATAAATGGAGCGTACTGCGGATTACGGATTGCCTCGAGCAAAAAAGGATAATCCTCCGGATGCTTTGCTTTGATCACCAGCTGCGCCCCCAGCGGATTCGCCGCCAATTCATTCAACGCTTCAAGAATTTTCGGATTATTTTTATTACGATCCTTGAATGCTTCCAACGCCTCCGCCGGAGTGATCAGCCTCGCTTCAGCTGTTTGCGGCAAGGAAACCACATAAAAACGAGCCTGCGACAACAAAGCTTCCGGCGCATCAGAATTAAACGTAACGGTAACGTCGACCTTCTGTTCCAACAAAGTCACCACTTCCTCAATAACCGCGTTCACGCCAAGAAGAACATTCACCGAGAGCAGAGCGATCGTGAAAACAAACACCGTTGCAATACCAATCCAGAGATTGCGTGCAAAGTGCTTCCAACTCGCGACAAAGATTCTCCAAGCCATCGTCATACGGTCAACATGTATTTACCGTGCTTCTGATCCGATACAACCTTCCCGTCCTTCAATGTTATCACTCGCCGACGCAGCGCATTCACCACTTCGCGATTATGCGTCACGAGCACCACCGTGGTTCCAAAAGCATTAATCTTCACGAGCAAGTCCATAATGTCCTGCGTATTCAATGTATCAAGGTTTCCCGTGGGCTCATCGGCTAGCAATACTTTGGGTCGATGCACCAATGCTCTCGCGATAACCACGCGCTGCTGCTCGCCTCCCGATAATTGCCGCGGAAATCGATTAAACTTTTCATCCAAACCCACAATATTCAAAACCTGCGGAACAATATCGTGAATCACTCTGCTCTTAACTCCCGCAACCTCCAGTGCAAATGAAACATTTTCGTACACCGTCTTTTTTGGTAATAATTTATAATCCTGAAAAATCACGCCGATCTGCCGACGCAGCTCCGGAATCTCCCGTGCTTTGATACGGGTAATATCCCAACCACCGATCTCGATACGACCCTTCGTCGGCTGCTCCTCCGCCATCAATAGTTTGGCGAGCGTCGTTTTTCCGGCACCGCTCTGACCCACAATAGAGACGAATTCACCAGCCGGAATATGCAAAGAAACATCGTCCAAACCGATAGAATCCGAACCATACGCTTTTGAAACACCTTCAAGAACGATCATACGGCACAGTATAGCAGAAATTTAACCCTTGATGCTCTTTGCCACGAGCTCATGCAAACCAGGCTGAAAAATCGATGGAATAATCGCATCAGGAGTCGGATTTGGCAGTGAGTCGGCGATCGCCTGGGCTGCACGTAGCTTGATCTCCGATGTCACTTTTTTCACTCCGCTATCCAGCATTCCGCGAAACAAACCCGGGTAGCACAAAGCATTGTTTACTTGATTGGCAAAATCGCTTCTCCCGGTCGCTAATACAGCCACACCGGCCAAGGCCGCCGTCTCCGGATCGATTTCCGGCACCGGGTTCGCAAGTGCAAACACAATCGGGCTCGTTGCCATCGACTTCACGATCTCTACGGTAAACGCCCCGGCCGCTGATACGCCGATCAACACATCCGCGCCAACGGCAACCTCCGACAAGCTACCCGTTCGCTTATTCAAATTCGTAAATGCCGCCACTTCTTTCTTCTCATCATTCAATCCCTCACGTCCATCATAAATAGCACCTTGTCGATCACACATCACAATATCCTTCACTCCGGCATCAACCAATAAACGCGCAATCGCGATTCCTGCCGCACCAGCCCCATTCAAAACAACACGAATCGACTCCATCGACTTACCGACAACCTTCAGCGAATTCATCAAACCAGCCAGCGCAACAATCGCTGTTCCATGCTGATCATCATGCATCACCGGCATGTCCAATCGCTCCATCAATTTACGTTCGATCTCAAAACAACGCGGCGCAGAAACATCTTCCATTTGAATCGCTCCAAACGATGAGGCGATGTGCGCCACCGTCTCGACAAACGCATCCACATCTTTTGTATCGATCAAAATCGGAATCGCATCAATGCCGGAAAAACGCTTAAAGATCGCCGACTTGCCTTCAAGCACCGGTAGTACTGACAAGTGTCCGATGTCGCCAAAGCCAAGTACGGCAGAACCATCAGAAACAATCGCGACAGTATTCCGACGCCATGTATATCGATCAACAGAAGCTGGATCAGCCGCAATCGCCTGAGACACGGCTCCGACACCCGGCGAGTAAACCAACGTAAGATCTTCTTTTGTCTCGATCGTGCAGGTTGGTTCAATACGAATCTTTCCCCGCAGTTTCTCATGCAATTCCAATGCCAATCGCTTGACGTCTTGAGCCATAGGTGCACATGATCACCCTGCGTGGAGGAATTGACAAGCATGAATGAACACATCCTCAACGTAGAGGCCGTCATCAAACATGGCGAGGAAGACGTAGAGATCGCCGAGAAAACCTGGCCCTTGGCTATCCCGACAAACACCCGCCTCGTCGCCATACTCACCAACGCGTTCTTTTGGGGCGACTCGTCGCTCAATGTCGCTATAGATATTACAGAGCGCCCGCGATACGAGATGTATCTAGAGCAGTTCTGGAATGGAAAATGGTCCTCCATCCGCATGTTCTATCTTCCAAAGGATAAACTCGAACTCTGCCAAAAAAAATACAGCCCCTGATCCCCGATCCGATACACATCGAGTCGGGGACTGTTTTTTGGACAAAAAGCTCTAACTTTACTACAGTAACTCCATATGAATAACGACCTGCAACTCTTCGTAAAAGAAGGCTTGGAAAAAGGACTTTCCCGAGAAAAATTGGCTCACGCGCTCGGCTCCGCAGGTTGGCCGGACGATGAGGTAAGAACGGCTATCGATGCTTATGCCGATATTGATTTCCCGATTGCCGTCCCAAAGCGCAAACCCTATCTCTCGGCACGCGAGGCATTCATGTACCTCGTCATGTTCCTCACGCTGTACATCAGCGCAATCAGTCTTGGAACCAACTTGTTTCAATTTGTAAACCGCTGGCTGCCAGACGCCGTCGAGTACTCGTACATTTACGAATCAACAACATCCGTAATCCGCTCCGCAACCGCAGCCCTCATCATCACCTTCCCGATTTTCTACTGGATCTCGCGCATGCTTCGCCAAGCCATCGCCCGTGACCCGGAAAAGCGTTCATCCAAAGTCCGCAAGTGGCTCACCTATGTCACGCTCTTTGTTGCCGCCGGCGTTATCATCGGCGATTTGATCACGCTCGTCACCTACTTCTTGAGCGGCGAAATCACCACACGCTTCCTCTTGAAAGTCATCATTGTTCTAGCGATTGCCGGCTCCATCTTTGGCTACTATCTTTGGGATTTGCGTGGGGAAGAAAAAGAGATTCCTCGCAACTGGAAAGCCTATCCTGCTGGATTGAAAGCCTTTATCTCGGTCGTCGTAGCGATCGTCACTGTCGTTTCGGTTTCCGGTCTATGGATCGCCGGCTCCCCTTCTGCCGAGCGTGCACGCCGCTTTGATGATCGCCGCATCTCGGAACTGCAATCCATTTCCTACGCGGTCGATAACTACTGGAGCCTTAACAAGGCCCTTCCAAAAGATCTTGAAACACTGCAAGCAACCCGCGATGCATACGTCGGCTCCATTGTTGATCCGGAAACAAGCGAGAAATATGAATACACCCTGACCGACTCCGACAGCTACTCGCTCTGCGCGACATTCGGCACGGTCACAAACAGCACTGAACCAACCAACTATAATCCGTCCACTTCCAAATTCTGGGAGCATGGTACCGGACGCACCTGCTACCAAATCGACGTTCGCAAACCGACATCGCCCGATGTACTGAAGTAACGGCTAACTGAAACCTGACACCCGCCCTATGCATCAGGAGTTCGTCTCTCTCACCCTTCCAAAACGCGAGCTAGAAGAATTCCATCGCGGAATGCTTCTACGTTATGTCGCGGAAAGCCTTGTTCGACGCGAGCAAGGTCTTGAGGAAGCAGCATACCCAGAATCAATTTCCAAGCTGGAAGAGGTGCTCGGCATCTCGGAAGAACGCGCCCATGCCATGCTCCATGAAATGGAAGATGAGCTTTGGAATTACGCCTGGTACGTCTATACCGATGAATGGGCCTGGCATCGAGCCAAGAACGAAACCTTGAAAGAACTCGGTAATAAATCGACGAGTCTAAAAAAAGACGCGCTCGACCGCATGGTCGAGGAACGCTACGAAAAACATTTCGAATCCTATATCAAGGAAATCGACATGAAAGAAGAATCAGAAGAACCCGAGCCTAGAAAATCCAGGGAATCCAAAAAGAAATAAAATACGTGTGGTAGAATATGACTCATGCACAACAAGGCATGGGTCATTTCTGTAAACATGGGCTATGGCCATGAACGCGCGGCCTTTGGCCTTGAGGACTTGGCATATGGCGACATCATCACGGCAAACAACTATCCCGGCATTCCAGAATCGGAAAAAAAACAGTGGGTCGCATCACGCCAGCTCTACGAGCAAATCTCAAGACTGCAGCCATTACCCGTCATCGGACCAATGGCTTTTGGGGTCATGGACCGTTTTCAACGTATTCCGGACTTCTATCCGCGCCGCGATCTAAGCCGCTCAACGATCCAGCTCAATCAAATCTATCGCTCGATTAAAAACGGATTGGGCAAACATCTCGTTGAAAAACTCTCCAAGCGCAAACTCCCATTCGTTTCAACATTCTTTCTCCCGGCATTCGCTGCCGAGTATTACGGCTATCCTGGCGATATCTACATCGTGACATGCGACACGGACATTTCCCGTGCTTGGGTGCCGGTTGACCCCAAAAAATCACGCATCAAATATTTTGCCTCCAATGGCCGTGTCGTTGAACGCTTAAAGCTCTATGGAGTCCGTGAAGAAAATATTTTTCTCACCGGATTTCCACTACCAAAAGGAAATATCGGCGGATCTGATGCTTCCATCGTTAAAAGCGATCTTGCCGCGCGTATCTGCAATCTTGACCCCAAAGGCATCTTTATCCAAAAGTATGCCAAGATTCTTCATGATGAACTCGGTCCACAACTTTGCCAATTCAAAAAAAAGCATCCCCTCACGCTCACATTTACGGTCGGCGGCGCCGGAGCGCAGCACAAACTCGGCATCGAGCTCATGCAGAGCCTTAAAACTCGACTCATCCGGAATGAGATTCGTCTCAACCTAGAAGCTGGTACACGAGAAAACCTTGCAAAAGAATTCAAAAAGGCCGCCATCGACCTTGGGATGAAAAAAACGATTGAACGCAGCCTACATATCCACTGGTACTCCGATCGCCCGAGCTATTTCCGAAGTTTTGCCAAAACCCTCCGTACAACAGACATTCTTTGGACCAAACCCAGTGAACTCTCTTTTTACGCAGGGCTCGGGCTGCCGATTATCATGGCTCCGCCCATCGGCTCACAAGAAGATTTCAACAAAAAATGGCTGGAAACCGTAAATGCCGGCACTCCACAGCTCGATCCAAAATACGCCAATGAATGGCTCTTTGATTGGGTCGATTCCGGCGGTCTCGCGCGTTTTGCCTGGAACGGCTACATCGAAGCTCCAACTCACGGCGCCTATCGCATCGATAGCGTTATCACGGGAGAAAAGATGGATTTAGCAGAACTTCCGCTTATCGTTTAGGCGGCGTCACACGATATACCAAACCTGCACGATCATCGGAGATGAACAATGTCCCGTTGTTATCGAATTTCAAATCAACAGGACGGCCAAGCACGCTCGCATCATCCAACCAACCAGAAATAAAATCTTCATCCTTCACGACATTGCCATTAGCATCAAGGACAAATCGACGCACCTTATAACCCGTCGGCTCCGATCGATTCCAAGAGCCGTGGAAGACTACAAGCAGGTTACCTTCATATTCCTTAGGCCAACCTTTACCCGTAGGGATAAACGCGAGACCGAGCGGTGCGGAATGGGCTGGTAAATCGATCTTACTCGGCATTTCAAATGGCTCCATGCAGGGATTACGGATATACGTATTCTTATCAAACTGCGTATCGTGAATATTTTGTCCGTAACACGTCGGCCAACCGTAATTCTTTTCCGCTTCAAGAACATTGATCTCATCCGGAGGCAATTCATCGCCAAGAAAATCCCGGCCCATTTCCGTTACCCAAATCTTTCCATCAGGCCCGTACGTCATAAAGACAGCATTACGCAACCCCTGCGCGTAAGGCTTCATTTCAGAACCATTCCAGATCTGCACCGTTCCATGCCGTGCATCTTTTTCATTACAGACATCGCAAGATGAACCGATGGAAAGATAAATATCGCTTTCAGACGGGACATCTTTACGTAGGATGGTGCGTGTGAAATGCCGTCCTCCTGACGGCAGCGACGTCAGCTTGGTTTTATTCATGAGCTTCCCTTCAGCACTCAACTCATAACGTGAAAGCTGCTGCAATTCCGCGACATACACAAATCGCAAGTTTCCGGTGGTACGCAATGCCAGTCCATGAGGCTTATTTAAGCCGCGGGCCAATTCTTCTACACGTTCCGCAATCCCATTTTTATCGGCATCGACCAATCGGACAATCTTACCGGCAGTTGTAAGACTAACAATCAATGCATCACCAACATCCAAAACCACGCGGGCACCAGGCGTGTTCTTTGCAAACACATTCATTGAGAATCCGTCCGGCAATTTCAAAGGTAATCCCGTCTCATTCTTCCCAGGCTGCATCTCCCCTACATCATTTGTCGATGAAGATGTCGTGGGAGTCGCCTCACCAAGATCGATCGGCGGCGGTATCAAAGTCGGAACCAAACCTCGATATGGCCATGCCGCATAGAGAAATCCTCCAAACGCCACAATCACGATAACGGCAAAACCCAGGAACAATCGATATTTCATAGATCGATCATACCAAAAAGAGCCCACCGAAGGCGCTTTTTGTCTACTCTGCGGCAAACACCGGATCCATCCAAGCTTGTGGAATCGATGCAACGTTAGCTGCGCCTGGATTAGGGATAATGAACTTCAAACCAACCGCAGCCGCAATCAAAAAAACAATAAAAATACCGCAAGCAACCGGAAAATGATTGCCGGCTTCAAGCACATCCGAACCCATTTTATAAAGAAAATAGGCAAAGATGTGGAGCGCGATCGCGATAACAAGTGCCCAAACCATATAATTCGAACCTACACCAAAATTTGATTCTCGGCAAGAGTATTATCAAACACAACCTTGCCATCGATCTCCAAACGCTCAAAAGCCGGAAAAACATCCACATGATAACGCGTTTTCGTCGGAATCAAACCCGGCTTTTTGTAGACGCCGTGCTTCTCACCAATCGACATATGCAAGCCAAGTACGCGCTCAAAAGCCGTAATATCGTTCACCGGCGTCTTGCGTGAGATAGCCCGATTCATCCCGACACCAAGCTCGCGCACGAGCACGCGTTCTTCCGCACGAATCAAGTCCATAATCTTCTTGAATTCCTCCGGTGCATCCTCGCCAGGAATCAAAATCCCATCGACGACAGTAACCAGAAACGGCTCAAAAAATCGCACGTTAAAATCATCCCCGGCAAAGGCATAAATCCGAAACGAACCATTTACCTTGGACAAATCGCGTGCCTCCGTAAACACTTCGCCAATCGGATACGTACCGCCGATATTTTCCATCCCCGTATAATCGCCGATATTAAGCTTCGCCTCTTCCATTCCACCTTCCCACACGAGTTCAGAATCCTTTCCAATGATCTTCACCGTCGAGGCCTGATCCAAAACCGCCTTTAACCCATGACCTTTTGTCTGCAAATAATTTTGGTCAAAAGCCAACGCGTCGACCCAAGTAGCATACTGGTCTTCTGCCATGCGATTCAAATGGACATGCTCGATACACTTGAGTTTACGCTTAAATAATTCGATACGAATTCGGAATTCATTCAATCGAAAGCTATTCGATTGAACAAGTACAAAAACATCTCCGGGTGAAAGTTCGTCAATCAATTTCAAAATCGATGCGGCATCCGTCTCGGCAAAATCAATAAATCGCCCATCAGGAATCGCCTCGCGATAAGCATCGGCCATGATTTTGGACAAACCGGATTGCAGATCATAAATCACAACCACACGCTCGCTTGGAGCGCGTTTGATGGCACCGGCCAAAATGTCACGAATGTGACCGGCGGCGATGGAAACAAGGTTGGACATATCTACATGGTACAACGAACCCCGCCGTTGGGCGGGGTCATCGATGGTGGACGTTGCAGGATTCGAACCTGCGACCTCACCGATGTGAACGGTGCGCTCTAACCAACTGAGCTAAACGTCCGCAAACGTAGCGGAATAATACGGAATCGAGTAGAATTTGGCAAGATGCCGACCCTGACACTCGCCCTTTGGCTCGCAGACGCAGAAAAGCGTCTGGCGCATGTTCTTAAAGATAAAGACATCGCTCATCAGGACGTCCATTGGATCGCTTCCAAGATTCTTAAACGGGATCGATCCTGGCTCCTGACGCACCGCGATGCAACCCTCAAAACACTTCAGCTCTGGAATCTCAACCGACTCCTACGTCGCCGCTTACGCGATGAACCGCTCGCCTATCTCCTTAATTCCGCTCCTTTCTATGGTCGTGATTTTTACGTCGATAAACGCGTCCTCATCCCTCGTCCGGAAACAGAAGATTTGATAGAAATCGCCCTCCGCCGATTGGAGCATCTCAAGCATCCAACCATTATCGATGTAGGCACCGGCTCAGGAGCCATCAGCATAACCATGGCGCTTGAATCGCATGACGCAACGGTCTTCGCAACCGATCTCTCCAGACGCGCATTAGCCATTGCCAAAAAAAATGCCAAACACCTCAAAGCAAAAATCCATTTTAATAAAGGGAACTTGCTGACCGCAAAACTCCTGAACAAAATCGATACCGACTCCCCGCTCTGTATCCTGGCAAATCTCCCCTACCTTCCTCCAGAAGACAAACGTTCGATGCCTAAAAGCGTAACGAGTTACGAACCATCCATGGCGCTCTTTGCTTCTAACAAAGGTCTAGCGCTTAACGAACGGCTCCTCGCCCAAGCAAGTGAGCATAACGCCGCATTCGTTTTACTTGAGTTCGATCCGCCTCAAGCACCAAAACTCCGCGACATCGCCGCGCGTCTTTTTCCAAACGCTATCATCCGTATCCATCACGACCGCTGCGGACGCGACAGAATTTTAGAAGTCCTGAGAACCGATTAACCGCCAATACCACCAAAAATCGGATCGCTGGTCGTTACTTCAATCCACGTACGTCCGCGCGTAAAAATAAATTCTGTTCCATCTGTCGATTCAAAACGGATCGGCTCGCCAGCTGAGCGGCGCCATCGCAAGACAAAACGCTTTCCATCACGATACGCAACCGCTTCGCCGCTTCCTGTTGTTCGAATACGCAAACGTCCTGTCGTATCAAGAACCTGCTGCTCTGTTTTAAGAACGATAATGTTCTCCGCCTCAACCACAGATCCATCACGATCCTTTTGAGCAACACCGGACAAACTTCTGGCATACACGCCACGCTCCGGATCAAAATCCCATCGAACATTAAATGATCCGCCGTATGGAATACGAACCTCGTCAACGGTACCGCGATCCGTCGAGCTGGCCGCATCCTGAAAATGCCAAGCAACAGGAGCTGTTGAACTTGCGACGCCTTCCTTAACAAGAATCGCATCCATCAACTCATTCTTTGTATAAACATTATGCGGCGCTGATCGCGTATTGTCGCGCCAAAAGCTATTGCCCTGCGCAAATTCATTCACGTCAGTAAATCCGGCCAAAGCAGAAATCTTTTCCAAAGCATCCGGGCTCCCACCAACATGGAAATACGAGGCATTCCAACCATCAGCCCAATCGACATAATAAGGTCGAGCGCTGCGCACCGGACCAATCTGCGGCAAGGTCGTCGATGCAGCAAAGAAGGCCAAGTAACGGGTAATCCCGCCCTCAACAGGCGCCTCAATCACGATGGACGCTTTAGACAAACCAGAAACAGGACGCGCATCCGGATGATTCTCGATCATCACAGATCTTGGAGCCAGCGAAGCTACAGAAGGCGAAACCAAAACACCGTCCAAACGGCGGGCAACTAAAGCCTCTGTCGATGTAGGAACCTGGAAACCAGTATCCGTACCGCCGCTACCTGATGAACGCGTTGCGCCGGACAAAATCAACCAAAGCGCTACCGCACACAACGCGACAACAAAAACGGTTCCGATGGCGATGTGCCAGCGAAACCGTTTTGCGTATCCCAGAACAATCTCGGGATTCAAGTTCATGTGGAAAGTTACTTGGCTTCTGCAGCGGCTTCCTCGGCGGCTTTGGCTTCCTCGGCGGCCTTCTTCAACTCGGCTTCGGACTTCACTTCGCTGACATCGCCGACCTGGCTCTCTTCAAGCTTCTTCAGCTCATCTTCCGTCAACGGACGAGAAACCGTAGCGATCGTAAGTTCAGGATCCGTAGCGAGCTCAACGCCCTTAGGCAATTTGATGTCGGCAACCGTGATCGAGTCCTCGAATGTCGCAAGCTTGGACAAGTCGACTTCAAGCTCATGCGGCAAGTTGGCTGGCAAACAGCGAACCTCGACTTCGTCGAGCGACTTGATAAGCGTACCGGCATCAGCCTTAACCGCATTGGATTCGCCGATAAACTTCAACGGAATCACCGCTTCCATTTCCTGGTCCATACGAACCTGATGGAAATCGATGTGAATCGGTTCCATGGAAAGTGGGTGAACCTGCACTTCCTTGATAACAGCCTTCACCGGAGAAGTCTCACCGACAGTAATGTCGATAAGGCTCGAGTAGCCGGCCTGCTTGAGGACCTTCAAGAACTCCGAGCGAGGCACGGAAACATTCTGGTTGGCCACACCGGAGCCGTACATAACAGCCGGAACGCGCATCTGAGCGAGTTCATCCTTGGAGCGCTTGCCCATGCTGGTACGGGTCTTGGCGGATAATGCGTAAATCATAGTCGAAAAAAGTGCCTAAATCTTACGGAAAAGACCCGATTCCGTCAAGAGGAGCGCTTTAAGAGAGTCTGACAGAGATTTTGGCTCTGTTGACTGATATATTGATATGCTCGAATACACTCATCAGCTCCAACCGGACTCTCGCTAGCGAGTCGAACTGCATCTGCCGCATCCAAATCAGTTACCAAACCCATCGTACTGATCCAGCCTTCATGGTCGCGAATCAGGGCAATCATCGACCGTTTACACGATGGACAGGCGCAATGAAAAAGCCTCCGCTCGCCCTCATCGCGTACCAAGGTCACGGTTTCTTCCGTGTAGGTAGCGTGGCAATGCGGACACTCGACGATCAAGCGCGACTGTCGAAGACTCATACATCCGTTATAGCCCGAAACAAGCATCCCGACAATCGTCTTGTGGACAGATCAACCTACGGCAGAAAAAATAGACGGATGCACAAACCAAATCACGAGCAATGCTAGCAATCCCCAAATCGCCGCATGCCAAAGATCCGTATATCCAAGAAAAGAATTGTCACGAGAATATTTCCAAAGCGGACGCCCGCAAACGCGAGTAACCACAGGTCCGGACAAGCCCTCGATCGTAGCGAGCACGGCCCCGTATCCAATCCACTGAAAAAGAATCGGCCAAGCGGCAAAAGCGGGCTCGAGCAATAAAATAAAGATAACGCCTACACCATAAATAGGAGACAACGGAATCGGTTTCAGCGCATTTCCCATGACCCATCGACGCGCAAACCAGCTCCGATAGCCGCTATCGAGACACCAACCAAAAAATGAGTAGAAAAAAAAGACGGTAATCCAGTACATATTCAAATCATACTCCTAAAAATCAAAAGAGCCTCTACGTGAGAGGCTCTTTTGATTTATACGTCCAAGTTCTTTACATGCTTGGCATTCGTCTGAATGAACTTCTTGCGCGGCGCAACTTCCGAGCCCATCAAGATATCAAGAACTTCATTTGCCTTTTCCGCATCATCAACGGTAACAATCTTCATCATGCGTACCGCCGGATCCATCGTCGTTTCCCAAAGCTGTTCAGGATTCATTTCTCCAAGACCCTTGTAACGCTGGATAGCAACGCCGCCGATCGTTTTCACGACCTCCTCTTCACCATCGACAACCTCTGCCTCTTCCTCGACCTCTTCACTCTTTCCCTTTTTAGCCTTGGCCTTCTCTTCCTTGATCTTCACGAGCTCATCGACAAGTTTATCGCGCTCAGCCTCACTAAACGCGTACTTAATATTCTTGCCCTTGGCGACTCGGAACAATGGCGGTTGAGCAATGTAAACGTGGCCTTTCAAAATCAATTCCGGGAAATAGCGATAGAACAGCGTCAGGAGAAGCGTACGGATATGAGCTCCGTCGACGTCAGCGTCTGTCATGATCACAACTTTGTGATAACGCAGTTTGGACATGTCAAACAATTCACCGACATTCGTGCCCAGAGCAATCACCAAGTTCTTGATCTGCTCGCTCGAAAGCATTTTATCGAGACGAGCGCGCTCGACGTTCAAAATCTTTCCGCGCAAAGGCAGAATCGCCTGAATATCGCGATTGCGTCCCATCTTAGCCGATCCACCGGCAGAGTCTCCCTCAACGATGAAGAGTTCACAGGCTTGCGGATCGCGGTTGGAACAGTCGGCGAGCTTACCAGGCAGCGTCAAACCTTCAAAAGCACCCTTGCGTAGCACGGTGTCGCGAGCAGCACGGGCAGCAGCACGGGCACGCTGCGCAAGGACACACTTCCCAATAATCGCCTCAGCATCTTTCGGATGCTCTTCCAAAAACATCGCAAAGGCATCGCCCATCACCGATTCCGTCGCACCGCGTACTTCCGGCGTACCGAGCTTACCCTTTGTTTGACCTTCAAACTGCGGCTCTGGATAACGGATAGAGATAACCGCCGTCATACCTTCACGCACATCCTCACCCGACAAGTTGTCATCCTTCTCTTTCAAATAACCCTTGGTGCGTGCGTAGCTATTCAAAACGCGCGTTAATGCAGCACGAAACCCTTGGACATGCGTACCGCCTTCCGGGTTGATAATGTTGTTGGTAAATGCGTACAGCGTTTCAACGTAATCATCCGTGTACTGCAAGCCAATCGAAACCTCGGCCTTATCGACCTGTTTCTCAACAAAGAAAATATTTTCGTGTTTTGGCTGCTTCTTATGGTTCAAATGTCGGACATAAGAAGAAACGCCGCCTTCAAAATAAAACGCGTAGGCATCATGCTGACCTTTCTCGCGTTCATCGATCGCAACAAGCTTGATCCCTTTGGTGAGATAACACTGCTGACGATAATGATCGACCACGCGCTGATAATCAAATCGTGTTCCTTCTTTAAAAATTTCAAGATCCGGCTTGAAAATAATCGTCGTTCCATGACGCTTACTTGTACCAATCTTTTTCACTTCACCCTTGGGTTTCCCACGCGAATATTCCTGCTTATACATTCCCCCGTCACGCTCAACGATTGCCTCCAAGTGTTCTGAAAGAGCGTTAACGACTGATGCGCCTACACCGTGCAAACCACCGGAGATCTTATAGCCTGAGTCATCGCCTCCAAACTTACCTCCCGCATGTAGCACGGTAAGAACCGTTTCCAATGCAGAAACCTTTGTCTTCGGATGCTTATCGACCGGAATACCGCGGCCATTATCGGATACGGATACGCGATCATCCGGCAAAAGCGTGACAATAATTTCATCCGCATGTCCGGCCATCGCCTCATCAAATGAGTTGTCGGCAATTTCACGGAGAAGATGGAACAAGCCATCCGGACCTGTTGAGCCGATATACATGCCAGGACGCTTGCGCACCGGATCTAACCCCTCAAGAACGGAGATTTGCTCGGCACCATAGGCGCCCATAATCTTCTTTTTCGGTTCGGATTTGGCCATAAAAGTCCACAAGAGATTAGCATGAAAATCCGGCTCTATCCAGCCATTTCGTCAAGCCTTCGGAAGGGTGCTAAAATAGGCCCATGCCTGACGAACACATCATCGGCTCTGGAATGACCGAGCAAGAACTTCAGCTCGCAAGCTGGTGGGTTCGTAATCGTGAACGCATGCGTTCCATTATTCGTTGGACGCTCATTATCCTCAATATCATCTTCTGGGCTTTTGTACTTTGGTCGCTTCTAGACGCCTACATCATCTCCTATCCGCGTGAAGCCCGTATCCCGCGCATTATCGCGGAAAATCAACTGGCGATTTCTGGCCTCCAAGCAACAACGCCTCAAGCACTGCTCCCCAGCGACGTAACCGTCTTTGAAATTTCCGGCAATCGTAAAGACTTCCTGGTGCAGCTCTCCAACTCCAACGAAACCTGGTGGGCCAGCTTTGACTATCGATTCCGCATCGGCGACTTGATGACCGACGCGCGTAAAGGCTTCATCCTTCCAAAAAGCCAGCGCTACTTAACCGAGCTCGGTTCAAGCATTGACACAACCTCGAGAAATGCCCAGCTCGTTATCGAGAATATCGAGTGGCATCGCGTTGATCCAAACGCCGTCAACAAAGACTACGCCGCCTTTGCAGCCAATCGCCTACAATTTGATTTCTCCGATATCACCTATCGACGCGATCTAACCATTGGCGCGCAAATCGTCGGACAAACATCTTCAACTTTTAGCAATCCAAGCCCATATGGTTACTGGAATGTCGATCTCACCGTTATTCTTTATCGCGGCACGACTCCGGCAGGCGTAACAACCATCGGAAAACAACAGGTTGGCGCAGGATCAAGCCAGCCTCTCATCGTAAATTGGTTCGATAATTTGAGCGGAATCACACGCACGGAAATCTCGGCTTATGTGAACATCCTTGATCCCGAGGCTTACTTTCCGTAAGCTCGCAGAATGGCTCGTCTTTGGGAATATTTAGAACGGCTCGATTGGACGCTCCTCGCAGCGGCTTTTACGTTAGCAGCCGTCGGCTTAGTCGCGATCTACGGTATCGGTGTTTCCCAAGAACCTTCTGACCTCTTTCTTTTCCATAAGCAATTCGTCACCTTTGCGATCGGCGTTGCAACCATCGCCGTCTTGATCTTTCTCGACTACCGCCATCTCCGTTCATACGGGTTGATGCTGTACATCTTTGGCGCCGTACTTTTGGCAGGCGTTCTCTTCTTTGGCGTCCGTATCAACGCAACACAAGGCTGGTTCCGTTTTGGTGCGCTCTCGTTCCAGCCTGTTGAAATCGCTAAAGTAACGCTTGCCGTTTATCTAGCCGCTTTCTTTGTACGCCGTGGGCGAGGCCGCTTATCGTGGACAACCTTCGGCATCAGCTTTGTCGCCACCGGCATCTACGCCGGTCTCGTGCTTCTCCAGCCAGACTTTGGCTCAGCAATGGTTCTTTTCCTCATCTGGGGCATCATGGCGCTCTTTGCGGGTCTTCCACGCCACGCCTGGCTTATTCTACCGCTCGTCTTTATCACCACCGCGGGCATCGTCTGGACATTCGCCCTTCAGCCCTATCAACGAGACCGTATCGAGTCGTTCCTCGATCCGGAACGCGACCCGCGAGGAGCCGGCTATAACGCCATTCAAGCACGTATTGCCATCGGTTCTGGCGGTTGGTTCGGTAAAGGTATCGGCGAGGGCTCCCAAGCCCGCCTACGTTTCCTACCAGCAGCTGCCACGGACTTTATTTTTGCCGTTGTAGGTGAGGAACTTGGTTTAGCCGGCATTATCTTTGTCTTCTTTCTCTTTGGTTTGATCCTCGTGCGGCTCATACGACTCGGCTATGAATCCGAGGATGATTTTGCCGCGCTTATGCTCATGGGTGTCGGCGCCGTTTTCCTCATACACGTCATGGTTAATGCCGGAATGAATTTAGGTCTGATGCCGATTACCGGTATTCCAATGCCCTTCCTCTCTGCCGCCGCCTCTTACATGTTGATCGTCTTTGTCTGTATCGGCCTCGCGGAATCTGTCGCTGTCAGACGTCGAGGACTTGTCGATCAAGCCGCAGGCAAAATGTTGTTCGAGTAAAACAAAACCGCCCCATGAAGGGCGGTTTTGTTATGGAGCCAAAGGCGGGATTTGAACCCGCGACCTCTGCTTTACGAAAGCATTGCTCTACCAACTGAGCTACATCGGCCTGGAGCGGGTAACGGGAATCGAACCCGTCTCTAGTGCTTGGGAAGCACTCATAATAGCCACTATACGATACCCGCACGCAGCTACCCGACTCTCAAATGTGGTCACGATGGTAACAAGCCCCTCAACCTTTGGCAAGCCTAGAAGCGAAGATAACGCTTGGCGCCATCAATACGCGCTTGAAGCGCGGCATCAAAGGCATCACCCGCCTTCGTACGAAGAATTTCCTCTGTAAACGCAGGCTTCAAAAGATACAGCTTGTATTCTGCTTCATCCCAACCAAACTGAGCTTTTAAAAATACCTGAATCTCTTCTGGTGAAGTCGATGTGCCCGCTCGCGAGACCAAATCAGCATACGCGCGGTCAACATCTATCGGCGTGACAACAACATTGGCCTCTTCGGCTAAACCAGCCACAGCCTCAATGCGGATCGCGCGATCCAAAGCTTCCTGACGCTCTGTATCCGTAATATCGCGTACGACTCCGGAATCTGCCGCCATAGGACCGGACAAAAAAGCACGCTGGGCATCCACATGCTCAAGATAGGTTCCGTAGTTGACCGTACGTCCTTGGACCTTGGCCGCCGGAAGCCATCCGCCCACGGCACGAACAATCGGACCCTCGGATTTCCATAGATAAACACTTGCGACAGCGCTGCCAGCAAAAACAGCCAGCAAGATAACGGCGCTGCAAGCAACCAACAACTTCATTCTAGGGTTCATGGGCGTGGAAAAAAATAATCGAGCCAACGTCTCGGGTTACTACGCAAGTCAGGCGCTGCAAGATTCACGGCTGACGTCTGCACATCATCTTGCCAGCTCGCCTGCATACCGTCACTTCCCTGCAGGATAATCACGCGCTCACCCGGCTTACGCAAACCAAGCCGTGTCCGAGCTTCTTTATCGAGCGCCTCATCAGAATCAAGTCTCGCTAATAATTCGACAAGGGAAAGCTTGCGGCCTTCATACTGCTCGATCTGCGCCTGCATTTGATGAATCTCCTGATCCACCTGCCATTCACGATACGTCTCGCGTACCGTCGAAATTCCAACAACAAGGAATAACGTTCCTGAGGCCGCTACAAGTAGTGGCCAACGGGCAATTCCAAGAGCGGAAGTCGCAGATCGCGGCATAGCCGGATTCTACCTTACAGAGGCTTTAACTGGAAACTAGCTGGCGTAGCCGAGTGCTGCGGTCTCGCTTTTTCGATAATCTCTACCAAAACCTCGGGTCGATGGGCTCCGGCAAAAACAATCGTCCCGTGACCATTTGCGCGTAATCGCAAAACACCGGTACGGAACAGTGCATCCCACGGTCCGCGACGCTCGATGCTCACCTGTTCAAGTGCCGAAAGCGGCATCTCACGCACATGGCGTCGCCAAACCCCCGTCTGCTCTACATGGACAATTCGACGATTGGTCACGATCAATACATGCGAATCCCAAGTGATAAAAACACGCAAAGCAAAAGCCGCACCGACAGCGAGCAGCAAACAAAAGATCGCCATGCCAAATGCACCAACTCGAACCAAAGGAAACAAAAAGAAAAACGGAACGGCAATCAAGAGACCGGCCAAAACAAGCGAACCCGCCATCGTACGCAAATGACGGCGCTCTAATAACAGCGTTTGCTCATCTGGTTGAAGCTGAATGACATCGCGTATGCGAAACATAATTACGATTTCTTTAGAGCCTGCTCTATCGCTTCCCTTGCCGTACCAGCTTCATCCCACGGAATCTTCTTTCCGTCAGCGACACAGATCCACGGTTCACAACCCTTACCCGTCATAACAACGAGATCATTCGGTCGTGCCATCGCCATCGCCTGAACAATCGCTTCCTTACGATCCTCGACGAGAAAAAGATTCTCTCCGTCTATTTTACCAGCCTCGCGCGCCCCCGTCGCGACCTGATCGATAATCTCTTGCGGATGATCATCATACGGATCTTCATTGGTCACAATCACGATATCGGCATTTACGGCGGCCAACTGACCCAAAATCGGACGTCTCGCAACATCTCGGCCTCCGCCACAGGAACCAAGCACATGAATCGTTCGCTCGCGCGGAACAGCCTTCAAAGCACGATAGAGCTGCTTGAAGCTTTCCGGCTCCGGCGCATAGTCGACAATCGCCGTCCAAGACTGACCAGCGTCGATACGCTCAAAACGTCCGGGCACGGTCGCAACTCCTTCAAGCTGTTTTGCCGCTTTCTCGAGGTCGACTCCGAGCATACGGCAAACGGCAAGCGCGGCAAGGGCATTAGAAATATTATAATCACCAGGCTGATTCAGACGCACGGGGATGCGCAGGGAAGCATCATCCGCAAGTCTCAAAACAAATCGAGAACCAGTCGCATCAAGAGCGACATCCTCTGCATACAATCCCTGATGATGATCGATGCCATACCACTCCTTCATTTCAACTCCGGGAGCTGCTGCGTAATATTCCGAATACTCGCTATCAGCATTCAATACCGCACCCTTTGGAACCGCTTTCCCTGCAATACGCTTGGCATGGCGCTTGCCAACATGCTCAAACAAGATATGTTTGGCTTTTTTGTAATTCTCAAATCCGCCATGCGCCTCAATATGCTCCGGTGTAAGATTCGTAAACACGCCTACATCGTAAGCAATAGAGAGATGGCGTCCTTGCGCCAAACCCTGCGATGAAGTTTCGATAACCGCATATCGACAGCCAGCATCAACCATCTCACGCATCATTTTTTGCAAAAAGAATCGGCCCGGCATGGTCATTTTAGTCTTATTGATCCATTCTTTTTTTCCGATCTTCATCAACGCTGTCGTCGTACAACCCGCGCCAAAGCCGGATGCTTCAAGGGCACGCGCTAAATAAAAACTCGCCGTTGTTTTGCCGTTTGTCCCAGTCACGCCAATCACAATCAGTTCCTGCGATGGGTTTCGATAAACAACAGCCGAAACACGCGCAAGCATGCGATGGTAAATCGCGAGCAACGGTTCTGGAATCATCGTTTTCAGCCGATGCAGCATAATTAAGGCGTATACGTGATAAGCGACACAATCGCTAGGACAATGGCGAGCGACAAAGTGCCGATCGCTACCGGGACCGCTGTCTCAACCCCAAACAATTTTGCAACGAGAAGCAAGCTGACTCCCAGTACTTGCAAAAACATTTTCAACTTACCGTAATTGTTAGCAGAAGTATATCGACCTTGGCGTTTGCGTATATAAGCGCCCGCGACCAGCATCAGCTCGATAAGAATGATCGTAACAGCAAAAATAATATTCACCTCACGTGCGACAAACAAGACAACCACTGATCCGATGAGCAGCTTATCAGCAACCGGATCAGCCATCGTTCCCCAAAGCGTAATTTGTTTGCGAAGCCGCGCAAGCGATCCATCCCAAGCATCCGTAATGGCTGCTATCAAAAAAAGAATCAGCGACCAAGTCCAAGATTCATACCACAAAGCGCCCAACACGAGCGGGATAAGCAGAATGCGTAGGATGGTGAGGTGATTTGGCCGGACGAACTTTGGCGTAAGTGGCACCAAGGTCCATGCCAAAAGACGATCATGCGGATAGAGCTGAATCGTCTCATTCGTCATCAACATATCTGGCTTCTAGCATACGGAAAAAGTAGAAAAATAGCCAATGTCTGCCATATTTGTTAGGCTCGACAAATCTTTTATGCTCGGAGTTCTCGCCCTTAAAGCAGCCGTCGTTTTTAGCTACGTCTACTTTGGATGGATCTACGGCGAGCGCCTCGGCCGCGGCCGAACAGCCGGCGGAAGATGGCTCGTTGGCGCTTTCGTGCTACTTGCGATCCAATCGCTTTGGCAAAGCGTATTTTATTACCTCAATCTCCAACTCGGTGCCTTCACGGACGCATTATCTCTCGCACTCGCCGTGCTCTGCCTTGGACCGCTCGTCATCAAAACGCATGTAAAAGAATCGGAAGAGCAAAACACGGATCAACCGGCTTGGCTCTGGATTATCGCGACGATCCTTCCTGCTGCATTGGGCACACTTTATATTATTCGCGGCGCCTGGCTCGCGACAACGCTTGATCCAATCCGCACACCCTGGCCCCTGCTCCCCGCTCCCACACTAGCCGCATTTGCCGTCATCGGGCTCGCAGGACTGCTCGCCGCCTGGAAAACACGAGCAACCTGGCCAGCTATCTGCATCTCGGCACTCGGGCTTATTTCCGTTTTATCGATTGGCCCGCTCATCTACGCGAATGGCTTTGGTTTTGACGGATTCTTGCATCGCGCAAGCATGGATATTTTATCGACCACCGGAACCCTCTCCCCAAAACCGCCCTACTACATGGGCTTATACGTTCTTGAGACGTGGTTGGCTCGCCTCTTCTCCGTGCCCATTGTCGATATCGACCGCTGGCTCATGCTCGTCAGCCTGATTCTTTTACCGATCGGTATCTCCTGGACGACGCGTGATCGCAACAAAGCCAACTGGATGTTAGCTGCCAGTCTTCTTGTTATTCCCTTAGCGCCATTCGTCGTAACGACGCCTCAAGCATTTGTCTATCTCATCAGTTTTCTGGCGATCGCATCCGCCCTCGGACGACTTCACCCGATCGCGATCCTCTCACTCGCCGCATGGTCTTTAGCAATTCATCCGCTCGCCGGACTCCCCTTCTTCCTCATCACGCTCGCACTCATGGCGCGCGAAAGAGCTTGGCTCGCAACCCCGCTCGTCATCGCAGCGGGCATCTCTGTACCAGCAGCCTTTGCTTTGCTTGGCGTGATCTCTAACAATCAAGTCACTTGGGATTTAACACGTCTCTTAGATATCGATGCGATACGTTCCGTGCTCAGCCGCTTCCAACCCCCATCCAATCGCGTTGCACTTTGGGCTGATGCTGCCGCACTTATGGAAGTACTTCAGCTGCCTATCATGTTCTTGGCATCGATCTTTGCGATTTGGAAAAACCGCGACGATCGCCGTGAATCCATAATTCTTTTCTCGTCCGCAACATTCCTCGTCATCGCCGGCCTGGTTTTGCAAGCTGCCGGTGAATTCCCCTTCCTGATCGATTACGAGCGCGGCAATTACGCTGATCGCCTCTTTGTCATCGCGAGCCTCATTCTGCTGATTCCTGCTCTCGGCGGGCTAAGCCGCGCACTCGCCCGCATCCCGCGCCTCGGACTCGCACCCGCCCTGCTTTTGCTCGCACTCATTCCCGCCGGAATATCTGCCAACGCCTACACATCCCTTCCTAGGCACGACGCCGCCAACGTAAGTCGCGGTTGGAGCGTCGGGCGCGCCGATATTGAGGCCGCTCGCTGGATCGATCGCGATGCAACCGGCAGCCCTTACACCGTACTCGCCAACCAATCCGTATCCGCAGCCGCTGTTCAAGAGCTTGGATTCAAGCGCTACGCCGGCGAGGTTTTCTTTTATCCGATCCCAACAGGCGGCCCTCTCTATCAAAAATTCCTGGACATCATGGAGATCAATTCCAGTATCGATCCCGTACGCGAAGCCGCTCGATTAGGACAAACAAAACTCGTCTATGTCGTCTTGAATGATTATTGGTGGGATGCCTCCAAAGTCGCGGAACATCTTTCAGCTATGGCAGATAGACAAGAAAGCTTCCGCGACAACCGTGTCCGCGTTTACAGATTTGAAATCAATTGATTAAAGGTTGAGGCGTACGCCACCGGATCATGATTTCTGGCGAGCTCATACATGCGTGAAGCCTGCATCGCATATGATGATGCATGGCGCAGATGAACCACGCTATCAATCCAGGCCGACAAATCTCCTTCCGGACACAAGAGTCCAGCACCATCCAGCGTTTCAGAAACCCCGCCAACATTTGCCGCAATAACAGGCAAGCCAACCGCTGCCGCCTCCAAAATGACCGTCGGCTGATTTTCCGCGATCGTTGATGGCACGAGTAGCGCATCCGCTCGTTTCATCAGCTCAAGGACCTCGGCATTCTCCAATGCCCCGCGATACGTAATCCGAGGATCTCCAGGCATTCCTGGGCCAACCACATCAAGATGCGCTTCAAATGGAAGCTGGGAAAGCAGCTCTTTTGCAAAATCCAAACCCTTTTCCCTTGTCGCACCGACAAGCATAAGCTGCATCGGTTCCTGCGGCATACGCGGGACAAATTCCACCGTCGGAGAAGGATTGGGCAAAATCTCGATCGCCCCCTCATAAAAAAAACCGCGTCGCTTATGTTCATCAGCAAGCCAACGCGTCGGCGAAATAACGAGATCAGGCTTGCCAAATGTCCAACGTCGCAAAAGTGACCATGTCTTTTGCCAAAATGTAATTCGTGAAACATCCACCAGTCTTCCTGATGGCTCAAATAGCTGGACATCGTGCAAAAAATGAACCCAACCGTATCCGCGTCCTTGTATCGCCGATGCCGTACCAAAACCGCATCCCGTCATATTATGAGTCATTAACAAGTCCGGATTCCAACCAATAACCTCTTGCTGAAGAGCGCTCCGTGAAAAAAGATCAAAAAAATGCGCAACCAGTCTTTGTGGCGCAGACTTATCCAGCCAATCGATACGCGGATACCATACACGAACCTCATGCCCGGCCTCGCGTAAAATCGCCATCTGCATCGAGGCGATGCTGGCAGCTCCACCCTTTTGGGGAGGAAAAGAATTCGTTATGACCGCAATGCGCATACATGACGATAAATTTCGCGCAATCGCTCCACATGACGCTCCCAAGAATACTGCTCGGCATGAGCTCGGGCATTTTTTGCCATACGCTCACGCTCTTGTGGATCATGAAGTAAATCACGTAATGCGCCTGCCAACTGCTCCACATCACCAGGCACGACAAGCTTACCCGTCTCATCGCGCTTCACCACCGTTCTCACGCCAGGCAAATCAGACGCAACAACAGGTACACCGCAAGCCTGCGCTTCAAGCGCAACCAAGCCAAATGCTTCAGCAGCACTCGTAGACGGAAACGCAAATACATCCGCTGTTCGATACGCATCAACCAAAGTCTCTTGATCGATTTTGCCCAAAAAATGGACGCGATTCGCAACCCCAAGTTCGCGTGCTCGTATCTCATACGACTCTCGCAAATCTCCTTCCCCAACCAGCAGCAAGTGATCAGCCGGATCAAGCTTGGAAAAAGCTGTAAGCAATTCATGAATTCCCTTAAACGCATGCGCGCGATCCAATCCTCCGACAAACAAAACAACACGGCTTTCCGCCGGAATCATGAAACGTTCTCGCCGATCAGGCCCGGGTGAAAAAACATCCGTATCAACACCAAATGGCAATTCCTCCACACGCTCAGGATGTACACGGAAAATCCCTTTGATGGAGGAATGCTTTGCATAATCAAAACTTGAAACCAAAATGCGGCGAGCAGCCGGCAAAATCCAAGGCTGAACAAGCCAGCGCTGCAAACGGAAGAGGAATCCCTTCCAGCCTCCAGCCGTCGCATCCATATGAAACGTCACGATAATCGGCGGTAAATGCCGATAACTCATCAACAAACCTTCTGCCGTTCCATAATAAGGATAATGAAGATGGATCACGTCGGCTTTCCCAAGGACATCAGCCAAACCGGATAAAGATGAGGCATTCCCAAAACGCCATAATGGCCGCAAGCGTCGCACAAAAGATCTCTCGCCTTCACGCGTATCGATCTCTGGAGCAACCAGCACCGCATCCTCGCCCAATGCACGCAAACCAGCGACCTCGCGCAAAGCGGATCGTCCAATCCCGCCGATTTCCGGCGGCGCGGTACAAGAGACGTGGATGATCTTCATAAATCTTTCAATGCTTCTTCGCGCACGATCTTGGTGAGCTGTCGTTCCAGACGGACATGCGAAACATGCAGCTGAAAAACCAGAACAAATAACAGCACAATACCAAGATACACCACCAAGTCGGCTCCGCGGCCAATACCGACAACATTCGCAATAAAACTGGCCGTATCCGGATACCAAATCACGACCAAACCCCCAACAACGCCAATCGACCACAGCCAGGCTACGGCACCGCTAATCGCTTGCTGCCGATGTCGACGCCAAACCAAAACCAAACTGGCAATGAAAGCGGCACTCAAAACAAGTTGGAATAACATATTCGATTATTGGAACATGCCAAGAAATAAATGCCACACGATACGAAACGCGTCGCTCGTTTGGTTGCCCTTGGCAAGCGTATCTTTTGTGTAAGAGACACGCACAGGCACTTCCATCCAGCGCAAACCGGAGCGGGTCACCAAGCGCAAAATCTCGGAACAATGCGCCATTCGATCCTGCTTAAAATCAACACGACGCGCCGCCTCGGCTGTCATCGCGCGCAAACCGCTCTGCGGATCAGTCATCTGTCTTGGAATTCCAAGAACAAATTGTGAAAACAATTTCCCAGCGATCAAAACCATTCGGCGCACAGGCGGCATTCCTTCAGGATCGATACCTAAAAAACGTGATCCAAATACCACATCCGCTTTTCCCTCTTTGATTGGCGCCACCAACATGGGAATCGCCTGTGGATCTTGCTGGCCATCAGCATCAATATGCACGATCACATCCGCACCTAATTTTAATGCCGCTTCCGTTCCTGTTTTCAAAGCCGCACCCTGACCGCGATTGATCGCATGATGCAAAACCGTGGCAGAAGTTTTTCTCGCTTCTTCCAGTGTCCCATCCTCAGAACCATCGACAATAACAACGATCTGATCAACCATCGGTTGAATACCAGAAATAGCCGCGATAATACGGCTTTTCTCCTTATAAGCAGGGATGACGGCCACAACCTTCATACCCCGACCTTAGCGCGAAGCGTAGCGAATTTCAACCCTCTAGAAGGACCGGAAAGAAAGCAGGCTCTTATTGGCGATCGTATAATCGATCGTTCGCTTCAAACCATCGTCAAGTGTAACCAACGGAATCCAACCAAGCTTCTCCTTGGCCTTGGAAAGATCGGGCAATCCAAGCTGCGTCATGAACATCAACGGTTCGCGGAAAGCGATACTAGAGGTCGATCCAGTCATTTCCATAATACGATTTGCGACATCCACAAGCGGCGCATCGACATCCGAACCCAAATTTACTGGTCCAGGATTTTGCGTTGCTCCCATCAGCTTCACCATTCCATCGACAATATCCGTTACATAAACCAGCGACGTACGGAATGACTCATCTCCAAAAATTTCCAATTCCTTCCCATCAAGCGCATTCGTAATAAAATCCGGAATCATCTGGCCATCAAACAATGGCATGCGCGGTCCATACGTACGGAAAATGCGCGCAATACGGACATCCACTTTATGAACAAGCTGATAGGTAAAGCAGCTTGTTTCCGCAAAACGCTTTCCCTCGTCATAACAAGAGCGTGGCGTAAGCACATCAACAGCGCCGTACTCTTCCTCCTTAAAATTATGACCATCAGCAGGACGTGGTCCATACACAACAGATGTCGACGCCTGCAAAAACTTGGCTTGGTAACGCACAGCTAGATCAAGCGCATTCTTGATGCCGATCGAGTTGGCATACAGCGTCTGCATCATGTACTGATCAAATTTTTTGGCACTCGTCGGACAAGCAAGATGATAGATCTCCTGGATGCCTTGGAACTTCACCTTGAATCGCGCGAGCTCTGGAAATGCTTCCGGATCAAAAGGCACACTGATGTCATGGCGAATAAATTCAAAATCCGGATTCTTGAGCAGATGGTCGATATTGGATTCCTGACTCGTCATGAAATTATCAAGACAAATCACGCGCGAGGTCTTGAGCAGCTCCTCGCACAAATGCGAACCGATAAAACCGGCGCCTCCGGTCACGAGGACATTCTTCTTATCAAATACGGGTTTGTCAGACATAGAAATTTCGTTACGCATTAGGCGTGAAAGCCTCCTGATTCACGGCGCTTAGAGCGGGAATAATCGATCATCTGGCGCAAACCATCTTCCAAACGGACAAGCGGAAGCCAGCCAAGAATCTGTCTTGCTTTTGAAATATCCGGCAAACCAGCCTCCGTCCAACCAGACGCAGAAGGCTCAAAACGGATGCGTGAAGGAGAGTCGCACAATTTCGTAATCGTCGCGGCCACGGAAGACAAAAAGTGCTCTTGATCTGATCCAAGATTTACAACCGTCACATCTACCGGTGTATTCATGTGACGCACAAGTCCATCGATAATATCGGAAACATACGCAAGACTAATCTTGGCATCCTCTGGCGCTGTGAGCTCGATATCCTTCTCATCAATCGCATTATTGATCATGTCCGGCAGCAAGTTGCCGTCATAAATCTTCATGCGCGGTCCATACGTTCTAAAAATACGCGCGATCTTTACATCGATTCCATACACATCGGCATACGTCTCCAAAATCGACTCGCTAAAACGCTTGCCCTCATCATAAGCACCGCGCGGCGTAAGGTGATCAAGCGTACAAGGATCCGTCTCTGATACATAAGGCCGATCCGGACGGCGCGGCCCGTATAACGCCGATGAAGAGGCGTACAGCACTTTGGCATGATTCGCGACCGCAACGTCCAAAACGTTCTTGGTACCAATGGAATTGGTCAAAACAGTAGCGATTTTAAAATCCTCAAAGTGACGTTTGGAAATTGGCGTTGCAAGATGGTAAATCTCCTGAAGGCCTTGGAACTTGATTTTGAATCGCTCCAGCTCGGAATAGCTCGCCAAATCAAATGGCTGGGTAATATCGTGATTGATGAATTCAAAATTCGGATTCTGCAAAAGATGCTCGATGTTAGCGACGGTACTCGTGGAAAAATTATCCATGCAGATCACGTGGTGATCACGCACGAGCGCATCGCACAAATGCGAACCGATAAAACCGGATCCGCCTGTGACAAGAATATTCTTTTTGTCGATAACAGAACGTTTGCTGGACATGGCGGAATGATACCACGTTTTAGCCGTTATGCGCCTTACGGAATGTGAATAGTCTATGCGCGAAATAGCAACGCTTTTGATCTCGTCTATCATAACTGTTCAAAAAAATGCCAAACGCCTGTCGTCCATCGCGGCAGTTCAGGCAGCTTCTCGACAACCGGCTTTCCGCTTTCTACCTTGCGTTCGACGAGACCCTCAAGGGCGCGCCCTGCATTCAATCGGCCTCGGCCAAGCTTGCCGATCTCTCCGGCAAAAACACCTGGCTCAATCAAATCCGCCGACTCGAGAATACGATCGCGAACTTGTTGCGCTGTCCAATCCGGCTTCACGCTGCGGATCAATGCAGCCGTACCGGATACAAGCGGAGCTGCAGCACTCGTGCCCGTGATCGTATCGATGTAAAGCGCGTCGTTGTTGCTTTGGAGTCCATCGGATTTCGTCGTCGGGTGCGCACCGATAAGTTCATGCCCCGGCGCCGCAAGATCGGTACAGGCTGCGCCAAAATCCGCATACGGAGCCCGCTGATCAAGAACGTCGGTTCCCGTTACAGCGATTAATGTCGAAGAGGCGTTCACACTGCACGCCGGATAAACCGGCAACTCCGCCAAATCACGGCCGGCTTCATCCGAATCATTTCCAGCAGCAACAACAACTAAGACATCCGCCTCCTCCGCCTCAAGAAGCACCTGATCCAACTCCGGATCATTCTCATAACCAGTCAAACTTAAATTAACGATACTCGCGCCCTGCTGTATCGCGTACCGAATAGCGCGCACAATGCTTGGAATATTTCCAAAGCCATCTCCATCAAGCACAACAAGCGGCATGAATCGGCTATTCCAAGTGACACCCGCAATTCCTTCCGAATTATTTCCACGCGCCGCAACCAGTGAAGCGACAATCGTCCCATGACTCCACGCATCATCCTGCTGTTGACGCGCATTCATCGGACCAACCCAGGAAGAATCGTTCACGAAATTCCATCCAAAAATATCATCGATATATCCATTCTCGTCATTATCAATACCATCTTCGATCTTTCTCATCTTCATTTACCCAGACATTTGGCCAAAAGTCCGGATGCCGGATGTCCACACCCGCCATCAATGATCGCCACAATCACATCCCGGCTACCAGTGGTGTAACTCCACGCCTTCCCTCATCGATCTGACGCGAAGCCCATTGGCGATGATAGAGCGGATCATTTGGCGTGATGGACTCCGCAGCTAAAACAGGGGTTCCAAGCAGAAAAAACCCTAAAATCAGGGCAAATTGACCACTGAAAACTGACCACTGAAAAAGTTTTCTCATGTGCTGGACGTCTAAACAAGGCCAGCATACAGTAGGCTAGATCGATTAGCCAATCGCTATGCTACACAATGGACAACGGCTCAAAAGTCTCCTCCTCGTCATAGGCGACGTCCTCATGTTTGAGCTGGCGCTTTCCTCGCGCTCGCCATCAGAAATACGGAAATCAACTTGAATATCTGGGCGGTCAACATCATTCCATTCACCTTTGTCATCATTCTTTGGGGTATTTGTTTTTATATCGCCGGTCTCTACAACCTTGTCCTGACACGCGAGCCGGTGCGATTGTTCCGTACATTTCTTGAAGGCATGATCGCGAACTTGGCTATCGCTTTTGGATTTTTCTACCTTATCCCCTTCTTTGGTCTTACACCGCGCACCATTCTCTTCCTTTTTTTCAGCTTATCGCTGCTCTTGGGATACGCTTGGCGCTTATTTGCTGGACGCATTCTCCAATCCTACTTCTCCGGCGGCCGCGTTCTCTTTGTCGGTCCTGCAGAAGAAATGCGTAAAGTCGATGCCCTGCTCCGTGAAAGCGCTCTCGGGATGAAGCTCGTTGCCGCGATCTCAACGGGCGGAGAAACCTATCGTCACAACGATATTCCATGGCTCCCTCTTTCCGAGTATCAAAACACGATTGAACGCGAACGCATTACTTCCGTCGTCCTGGGTGTTCGACCGGAATCGCAACCTGAACTCTCGCGTCATCTTTATAATTCGTTATTTAACTCGATTCAAATTCTTGACCGCGCAGAGATCGAGGAAGCCGCCACGGGCCGCATTCCACTTTCCTACGTAACGGAAAGCTGGTTCCTGCATCATCTGAATGAAGGCAACAAAGCTTGGTACGAATCCGCAAAACGCGTTTCCGACATTATCCTCGCCATTCCATTTGGCATCGTCACAGCCCTTCTTTTCCCGTTTATCGCCATCACAACCAAACTCTCCTCAAAAGGCCCGGTCATCTACTCCCAACTCCGTGTCGGTAAAAACGGTAAAACCTTCAAAATCTACAAATTCCGCACCATGCATCTCGATGCGGAAAAAGACGGCGCCCGCTTCACCGCCGACGCCAAAACCGATCCTCGCCTCTTTGCCTTTGGCCGCTTCATGCGCCGCGCCCGTATCGATGAACTCCCACAAATCTGGAATGTCTTGATCGGCGATCTATCCCTTATTGGCCCGCGCCCAGAACGCCCGGAATTCGTCACGCCGCTCATCGAGCGCATGCCCTACTACGCTCTGCGTCACCTTACACGCCCGGGGTTAACCGGATGGGCACAAGTCATGTTCCTGACACCAACAGCAAGCCTCGAGGACAACTTGAAAAAGCTCCAATACGATTTGTATTACATCAAACATCGCTCGTTCTTCCTTGACGCGCTTATTCTCCTCAGAACAATCGGTATCGTCCTTCGCAGACAAGGCACATAAAAAGACCGCCCTCATCGGGGCGGTCTTTTTTACTTAATCGCAGGCTCAATCCCTTCATCACGCAGCAACTGGCGAAGACTCTCAACGAACTTGTGACGCGGTTCCCAACCAAGCGCTTCACGCGTCCCTGAAATATCAGCAAGCGTATCACGAGCCTCTCCTTTTCTTGCTTCGAGATACTGCGGTATTCCCCCGACAATGGCAGCGATCTCGTTGACCGAGTGTTTCTCGCCCGCTCCAACATTCAGGACATCGCCTTGGCCCACGCGACTTGATTCCATCGCCATCATATTGGCACGTACCACATCAAACACATGCGTGAAATCGCGCGTCTGCTCACCGTCACCATAAATCGTTAGCGGCTCGCCATTTTTACGCTGCTTGATAAAGGCGGCAATCGCATTCAAGTAAGCCCCTTCATTAGCCATCCGCGGTCCATACACGTTGAAATAACGGAGTGACACGGTTTCCATTCCATAAAAACGATGGAACTGCTCGGCAATCTTCTCCCCGACGTACTTATGCAATGCATACGGATTCAAAGGATTTGCCGGCATATCCGTGCGCAAAGGCAATTCCTCCTGGCTGCCATACGCAGATGAAGAAGCGCTATACACAACGCGCTTCACATTCGCATCGCGAGCCGCCACAAACACATTCAACGTTCCCATAACATTCACTTCCGCGGCCGGCAATGGATGTTCGATGGAATACGGAATACGCGGCAAAGCTCCAACATGGAATACGCCATCGATACCCTGAAAATGATCGCGAATCTGTTCCAAATCGGTGAAGTCTGCCAAAACGAATTCCGCCGATGGATGCACGCGCTCCCGTTTTCCGGTCGACAAATTATCGATCACGCGCACTTCATGACCAGCGGCGATTAGAGCATCAACGAGCGTTGAACCGATAAATCCCGCTCCACCTGTCACCAAGTATTTCTTCTTCTTGATAAATGTTGGCGGAATCATTCCCTTCTTGGGCGAGCCTTCTTCCCACTGGATATTCAAACCCTGGGCAGCGCAGATCGCATTATTATAATCTTCTGCTTGCTTTAAAATCGACAGATCCGATCCGACACGGCTTCCGAGCTGGACAATCGCGCGTGTGTCCTTTGGCAGGCATTTTCCTCCATACCCGCGATAACCTTTATGGAATATCTCCCAGTGATGCATGCCCATCCACGGCTCGGCTTTGGCGCATTCCTTGACCAAGTCATAATCGACACCGATCTTTTCACAAAGATCATACATCTGGTTGGCGTACGCAACCTTCAGCGCGTAAAACGCATTGCCAAAATACTTCACCATTTCCGCGGCACGCGATGGAATAATATTCTCAAAAGTCGCTCGCGGAAGAATACCCATCACGAGCTCCGCATCCTTCCGGCTCTCCGCCGTGTATCCGACAATCTGTCGATTTGGAAACTGCATATCCCGATCCGCCGTCGTCTCTGTCAAAAATTCCGGATTAAATAAGAAACGATGCATCGGATAATCCGCCTGCATGCGCTCTGTCGTTCCTGGCAAAATCGTCGACTTCAAAACAATAGTCTTACCCGGAACCGGAATCGCTTCAATCGCGGAACGCAAATAGCTTTCATCAAACCCGCTCCCGTCCAAATAATACGGCGTTGGAACGGCGATAAAAATAACATCGGCTAAAGCCAATACCGATGCATCCGTTAAACCCTTTGGCGGGTCAAAAAGTCCCGGAACGGTACCGTGCAGACGGAAATAGCGCTCAAGAGCTCCACCCACCATACCTGTACCCATGATGGCAATCCTGATCATAGGCCGCTACCTAATCACGAAAGAATTTGGAATGCCAGAGCTGAAATTGAAGCATCGCCCAAAGCTCTTTTCTTCGATCAATTCTCCCGGAAATATGGTCGCTCACGAGCTGTTCAACACCTTCTGGTCGGAATAATCCCTGCTCACGCAGTCGATCCGTCGCTGTTAATTCCAACAACATCGATTTCAACGGCCCTCGCAACCAATCAGCTACCGGTACACCAAAACCATGCTTTGGCTTATCAAGTATCTCCGACGGCACGCGCCCCTTCACAAGCTCACGCAACAGCCGTTTCTTCCCCCAAGCACCCGTCTTGTACTTGGTCGGCAAAGCGAGAAGATATTCAACAACGCGTCGATCAAGCAGCGGCGCACGAGACTCGAGAGAAAACCACATCGTCGCCCGATCCACTTTCACCAAAACTTCATCCATCAGGAAACTTCGGAGATACGCCCAAGACCATCCGCGCCATCCATCAAAATCATTCCCAGCTTCAGCAGCATACTCAGTCAACAAACGCTCAGACCAATCCGGATCAGCGTTCAATAAAACCCGCGAATCAAGAATCTGCTTCAACGTCGATGCGTCTACCGCGCCGCGCCAAGCCAAATCTCTCGCCAAACGATTTTCAATGGATGCTCCCCGCGCAAATCGCTGCGCCTTAAATCCCAAACTAAAATACCCTCCTCCAGCCGGAAGTTTTTGCGCGACACGCGATCCAAAACGGGAAATCGCAGGCAATGCTTCAACCACTCGATGTGCTGGAATATGCTGATAACCAATAAGCAATTCATCACCGCCATCACCGCTCAAAGCAACAGTTACCTGTTTTCTCGCAAATCGAGACAACAATAATTGCGGCAGCACGGCCGCATCCGCCAAAGGCTCATCCAACATCTCTGTCGCCTCATGCATCATCGACAAAGCCGATTCCGCGGTTAATTTTTCAACATAGTGCTCAAGCCCCAGCGACTTTGCGACCAACGCCGCAGCCTCCGACTCATCATGCGACTTGTCATCAAATCCAATAGTAAATGCCTTGAGTTTTGTTGAAGATTGCCGACTCGCGCTCTCCGCAACCGCTGTCGAATCAAGTCCGCCGGACAAAAATAATCCGAGCGGCACATCGGAAACCAAACGCTCTTTCACGGCAAGATCAAACCGTTCACGCAATCCCGCAACCGGATCTCTTTAGTCGATCGTTTCCTGCGGGCAGCTCCAAAACTTCCAAGTCTTTTCAATACTTCCATCTTTCCATGACATGGCAGAAGCTGGCGGCAATTTTGAAACGCCCTCAAACATGGAGCGCGGCGTTGGCACAGCATCGCTCCTGAAATAAGCAGCCAAAGAAACGAGGTCGATCTTTTTCTCAACAACGCGCGCAGCCAGCAACGCTTTCAGTTCTGATGCAAACCAAATCGTATTATTGTTCACCGTCCAATACATCGGCTTCTTCCCGAGCCGATCACGCGCGATCACAAGACGCCGCTCCTTTGCATCCCAAATCGCAATCGCAAACATGCCGTCCAATTTTTCAAAACACGCATCTCCCCATTTGGCATACGCATGCACAATGACTTCCGTATCGGACTTTGTCTTGAAACGATAACCATCCGCTAACAATGCATCGCGCAGTCTCTGGAATCCATAAATCTCGCCATTCAACATGACCTGCACGCTACCATCTTCATTTGATAAAGGCTGATGACCGCCACCAACATCGATAATACTCAATCGTCGAAAACCAAATCCGACTCCAGGCGCTTCAAAAAAACCGTCATCATCAGGCCCGCGCCGCTCGATGGCCTTCGCCATCTTGCGTAAGGCCTCCGCCGATCCCCAGATCCGGCAAAGCCGGCAAGTCCGCACATAATCAAGAATCGATCCGTTCAAAAACCGCAATCGATCCGTACCCAAAATTACGCAAAATCGGAGCAGAGCGATATCGATCCAAAAACTTGGCGACTGGCAATAAGAAATTAAAATACGGCATGACAAGCGTGCTCGCCTCAAAAGAAACCAACTTCCATTCAGGATGCTGCAAGCGTCGGCGCATCACCCACGGGTATCGCCAAATATGCGGCAATTCATCATGTCCGGCATAGCCCTCCTGAACCCCTTCACCAAAAACGCCAAATAATACACGTAAAAATCCCCACGGCAATGCAACAAAGGACTTCTTACCGAGCTTCCAATATCCATGATCGCCACCTAGAAGCGCCATAGCGCTAGCATTCAAGCCGGTCGGTAAAGCAACGATAACCCGCTTACGAGCCACACGACACAGCTCGCGGAACCCCTGATCAAAATCAGGCAGATGCTCGAGCACATGTGAGCTGATCACAACATCAAACGACCTGTCGGCAAACGGAAGACGTTCGGCATCAGCTTCCAGAAAGGTCGTGAGCGATTCTACACCTTGTGATTTTGCCAACTGATTGGCATGTTCGATATTTGGCCGTGATAAATCGCTTCCCGTCGACGCGATCCCACGTTTGGCAAGCATGATCGGAATAACACCCTCGCCGCAGCCGGAATCCAAAACCGATTCCCGGCTTTCACATGCGCTAAAATCGCCTCGTATTGCGTCGTGTGTGCATATCTCCGGATAGGAAACGGAGACGCAAAACGCTTTTCCCAAATCTGATCGGAATGTTCGGCGTAAAAGTCCTTATTCTCTACCATATGGCGCAAAAAAGTGATCATGGGTACGCTACCTGTCGCATGGAACTGCGTCAATCAAGTAGCAAAGCTTTGGACCGAGTCACACAAGCCCTTGGCTTTGATGTGCGCTTCTACGGCAAGTCTTTTGTTTGGCTAGGCTTTGGACAAGCGAGCGGTGTGCTACGCGGTGTCGCGACGACATTTCTCATGGCTCGTTGGTTGCCGAGAAACACCATGGGTGAATTCCGCTATGTCCTCGCCATGTTTGCGCTTGCCGGAATGTTTGCCGCCGGTGGAGTCAGCGCCGGAATTATTCGCGGAATTGCTAAAGGCGATACGATCGTTGTTTGGGCCGGCATGAAACGGATCCTCATGATCGCTCCGCTCGGTTCGCTCGTGCTCTTGATCGCGGCGATCGAGCGCTGGTATGTGGGTGAAACGCATGTCGCTATGGCCCTCGCCTTCTCCGGCGCGCTCTTTCCGGTCTACGCCATCTGCGGTTTATACGGATCGATTCTGACAGGACAAGAACGCATCCAGCGTCTGACAAAAATCGCCGTGATCAATAACACCATTTTTGCCATGTGTTTCTTTTTCGTCATCTGGAAAACCAAAGAACTGCTCCCCGTCTTCTTTGCCTATCTCGGTCTCGATATTTTATTCCGCGGCTTCATCACCTGGAATGAGATCCGTAAATTGCCAAAACAAGGCTCCGCCGACGAACACGTAAAACTCGGCGACCACCTGAACGCGATCGGCATCATCCAAGCACTCGCCGCACAGCTCGACCAAATTCTGCTGCAAAGTCTTGCCGGATACGGGACGCTCGCCAACTACAGCATCGCAACGCTGATTCCGGAGCAGATGAAGGATTTCGTGAATGCGATCGGAGGCGTGATGCTGCGCCGTTTCTCGACACGCGAACAAAATCAAAAAACGCTCGCACAGACACGCAAGCATTTTTGGACGATGCTCGGATTATCGGGACTCATGATCGCGTCTTACGTCGTGATCGCCCCGATCGCCATTCCGCTGCTATTCCCGCAATATGGAAATGAGGTTCTACCTTCAATCGTTTACGCTATCGGCCTTTTTGGACTAGCATCCATCGTCGGCATCAACTATTTCCAAGCACATCACAACGTAAAAGCGCTGTGGCAGTTCTATGGAGTTAATACCGTGCTTCAAATCGCGAGCAACGTCATCCTGATCCCGCTCTTTGGCGCTTGGGGCGCCGTTATTTCAAAAACCCTCACCCGCCTTACCGGCATTCCGCTCACCTATCCACGCGCATCCTCTAGGAATACCACTGACGATACCAAAGCATCGTCGTAAAAACACGAAACAAAATCCTTTCGTGATTAGCACGTCCGGTTTGATGCTCAACAAAACACCGGTCAATTTCCTCAGGCTGAAAAATCTCTCGCAGCTCTGGTCGAACTTCAAAAGCCTGACCAACTTGAGAACGCATCCACGCGCCCACATCACGCTTCATCCATTCAGCTAGCGGCGTTGGGAATCCTTTTTTATCCCGGCGATCGCGGACGGCAGCTGGCAACAAATCTTGCAGCGCCTGCCGTAAAATCCATTTCATGCTCGAACCCTTTATCTTGTATTGATAGGGCAGGCCAAAGCAAAATTCGACTAATCGATAGTCCATAAATGGAGCACGCGACTCAATAGAGTGCGCCATACTAATCCGATCTTCATACTTGAGAAGCATAGGCAAATTTTCCAGATCAAATTGCCTGTACATTTCCGTTGCTAAGGCATCACGGAAGGAGAGCGCGATCTGCGTGCCCGATATGCGCGTTGCATATTGTTTAGTTAATAAACGCAACGTGCGGCTTGGCAGTTTAGTGCTCGGAAATAGAGACTCGCCGATTAAATGCTTAAGCGATGAACCATATTCACCTTGCACCTGAACAATCTCGACAATCTCACGATACGCACTCGCCGCACGTGAAGACACAAGATCCCGAACAAGACCTCTAAAAAGGGCCGGGTGAAAAGAAGGATAACCTCCAGCAACTTCATCCCCGCCTTGTCCATCAAGCACAACGCGTACGGATTTACCAGCTAAAGACATAACCCCCCACTGCGAGAATGTGCCTGGCATCTGAAGCGGCTCATCGTGATGCCAAACGATTTTCTGAATAGATTCAATAAACTGTTGTCCGGAGGGAAAAATCTTTTCGCCATTGGCTCCCGTATGTGCAACCACGGCATCCATATAGCGCTCCTCCGAATACCGAGGATCCTGGTAAACAACGCTGAACGCGTGCGGCGTAACTCCAAGTTCACGCGCCATAACACAAGCAATCGCGCTCGAATCTAACCCACCTGACAAGCAAATTCCAACCGGAACATCGCTACGTAAGCGTAAACGCACACTATCGATAAATAACTCGCGGAAGCGCTGCACCGTCGCATCAACCGTAAGCTAATTCCGTCGACTGCGTAGACATCGCATACCAAGGACGCAAAACAGGTCTCGACTCGTCATCCAATCGATAGGTTAGCAAAGACCCATTTTCAAGCTGATAGATATCAAGAAAAACCGTTTCACGTTTATTGATGTTCCTTCGATCCAGCATGAGTAACACCTCTCTCCAATTCGGATCAGGCGTCCAACCAATTAATTGCTGCACCTGCTTTATTTCCGAACCAAAGACTAGAGAATCCCCAGCGAGAGAGTAGTAGAGGGGCTTGACGCCAAACCTGTCACGACTAAGCGTTAACGAATGGGTCCCTGTATCCCAAATCGCCACCGCCCACATTCCGTTCATACGATTCCAACAAGCATCTCCCCACTGTTGATATGCAGCAATAACGACCTCTGTATCGCCTTCTGTACGGAACGTCCAACCCAAGGCAACAAGCTCCGGAGCGTAACTCCGAGGTAGTTATAAATTTCACCGTTATAAACCATCATGTAACGACGATCCGACGACCAAAAAAGGCTGATCGGATCGTTGATGCAAATCGATAATTGATAAGCGCGCCTGAGAAAAAGAGGCGCCAGGCACCGTATCAACATGACAGCCATTCGGCCCTCGATACGAAACGAGTTGCGCGGCCTTCAAAACATCATCTTGATGATCATGGCCGATGCCAGGCCCAACTTTGCCGGCAATCCCGCACATAGTTAGCGATCAAACCCAAAATAGGACCACCAGCTGTACCGACGGCCACCCTGCTCATGAATCTTCATTGCCTGCTGATAAATCTCAAGCGTACGCGTAGAAGTCTGAGACCAATCGTATTGCAAACTCGATTCTCGCGCGTTTTTCTCAAGGGAGGCTCGCAACACATCATCCGACAAAACTTCAATCACTGCAGCCGCGAGATTCTGCACACCTTCTTCTTTTGGGGCCGAAACATGATACGTACTCGGCTCAAACGGCGGGACAAGATATCCATCGAGACGATGCGTTAACAACTCGGCCAATCCACCTGTAGCAGTAGCAACGATAGCACTGCCAGATGCCATCGCCTCAAGACACGACAAACTCCTCGCTTCAGCGAGCGACGGCTGAACAACGACGTCAGCCATCGCAAAGTACTGAGGCAGCACATCGTGATCAACTTGTCCGACAAAATGCATCCGATCAAAAACACCCAGCTGCTTAGCATCAGCAATCAAATTTTCATACTCACGTTCTTTTGGAGCAGCGAGTACAAGCTGCACATCAGGCACTGCTTTTGCGATCCTGGGCAATGCCTTTACGAGATACTGAATACCATTTTTAACAACCAACCTTCGCGCGCAGAAAATAACACGCTTACCCTCCAAACCAAGTTCGCGCCGTATGGAAGAGCCATCAACGTCCGGATGAAAAAGATGCGTCTCAACACCATTAGCAAGCGGCGTTGGCTTAAAGCCCCACCGCCATAACACCATATCCGCCATCTCTTCGCTTGTCGCAAGCATCGCGTCTGCGGTTAATGAGCGGTGACGAAAGATCGGGAACGCCAGAACCTCGAGCCAGCTTTTCGGCCGATAAAAAACACCTTTACCTCGCACACTTACTACCGTCGGAATACCCAAGGACTTCCCGCAAGCGACACCGGCCCATCCGGATTGGAGCATAAAATGGGCATTGATCACATCGGGTTTAAAAGACAATAATTCACGTCGTAAATTTCGATATCGTCCATAGATCTTAAGCGGAAGACCCATCCAGCGGCTCGAAACTTTTATCGTAGGTACATCCTCGCCAGGTGACTCGACTTGATCAAAAAGACCATAGACGCGCACGTCGTGCCCCATGGATCGCATCGTCTTTACATGCATACGAATCGCCGTTTCTGACCCGCCCACCCATGGATACAAACTGTCAGTCACCATCGCAATTTTCATAGTTCCAACGATCCTAGCGCGCTGGCTTTAAAAAAGCCAGCTTGCTTAAAAAGCGAGAAAACGTTTTCAAACCTGAGACATGCCAACCAAAACCAACGCAAGCCAAGCTAACCAATAACGGAAAAACAGGAGCACTGTAACGCGCGATGGAATCGAATAAAACATAAATCCCAATCGTATACAATACGAGCACTATATTGATTTGAAAGAACAGACCTCGTCGCAGAAGAATAACCAACCCGGTAAAAATCGAGACAATCCAAACGAACTGAAAAAAATGTAAAACAGCAAGCAGAACAATTTTGAACCAAGAAAGTGCCTCTGCGCGCGCTTCAACGATAAACATTTGCTCGACATTAAAAAGCGGCGAACGCGGCGACACAAAAGCGAGCAACCGTACCGTCTCAATTGGTATCCAAGCGGCATAACGCAGCAAGTTTGCCGGATGTGAAAACAGTTTTTCTTTTCCGCGTTCCATAAATACCCGATCGATTTCAACATAGGAAACACCCTCTTTTCTCATCGCAATAACAGATTGGAGCGGCTCAACCCATTGTTGACGAACGATCGGCCGAGCTTCTGGATCGAGCCAGACTAAAACAGACTCCCCAACTAGAACTGAAGCACCGGTTTGCAATAGCTGCCCCCAAGAAAACTCCGTCTTGATACCACGCGCATAAACCATCCATCCGGATCGATTCGTGATACTCCATCGATCAAAACGCACATGATTACGATACAGCCATGGCATTAATACCGCCAAAACCAAAACAAAAAATAGTGAAGCCTTAGCGAGCTTCGCGACTTTGCTTTGAAAACAGATAGCGATAACAATAACGATTGGCAAAAGAAGATATGCAGCCTTGGTTAATATCAGTAAACCGCAGACAATACCCAACATGCAGAATTTCCACCATGATTGACGTAGGGCAGCATCATGCGACAAAGCACGATCATACAAATAACAAAAAATTGCTAAAAGAAAAATGGATAGACTTTCAGAAAGATGAAGAGATGGCCAAATCATGAATCCTGGATATACAGCCGCGATCGCCCCGCTCCAAAGCGCCTGAGCATGGGAAAATCGCTCAAGTACGAGCATAAAAACCCAAAGCGCAAAGATCAAAAACGCAAGCTGTACCCACAGGATGCCAGATACATCTATGCCAAGCATCAATAATCCGGCCCGAAACAACGGATACAATGGCTCGCGCTCCATACTGACTTCACCCTCCAAAATAAAACCCTGCCCAGAGGTCAATCCGAGCGCCATTTCATGATATTGAGATGCGTCTGCCTCCAAAACACCAGGACTTGCAATGATGTAATACGAACCAACGATCAAAGCGAGCAAAAGCACAAAATACTTCATTCGAACAAAGCCGAAGGCATGTAATCGTTGGAACATAGACAAAAAATCAATACAGCATAATAATCATACATCTATGGAATCCTCCCAGGAAGCGCACTACGACAACATTATCTCGCTATACGACAGCCACTATCACGACGCTGAAAGCGAGAAATATCGTGAGGAATTTTTAAACCCGCATCTGTTTAAAAACATCGATCTGGCGGGTAAAGAAGTTATGGAGGCCATGTGCGGCTCCGGAGCTTGCGGAGACTTTCTTGTTAGGAACCACGCTAGTATTACCGCTTTGGATATCTCTAGCAATGCACTAAGCATCTATCAAGAAAAACGCCCGCAAACACGCACCGTGCATGCCTCTGCAACCAAAACCAACCTACCTGCAAACACCTACGACGTAATCTGTATTGTGGGCGGGTTGCATCACCTTCCGCCGCACACGATGGAAGGGATTAAGGAATTTCATCGATTACTGAGGCCAAATGGAATATTGTGTTTTGCCGAACCGCATGACAAATCGTTCCTGAACATCATTCGCAAAATGTGGTACAGCATCGATAATCTCTTCGAAGAAAATGAAGAGGCGATCAATTACGAGGAACTTCTTCAAAAATCGTCAGGACATTTCCAAGAGATATCTTGTACGTATATCGGTGGTCCGGCGTACATATTTGTTCTGAATTCCATGGTCTGGAGAATGCCAAAGAAATTAAAAACGATACTATCGCCCTTCTTGTTCAAACTAGAAAAGTGGCTGTCGCCCATTTTCTCAAAACGATTCGCATCAGGAATGCTGGTCGCCCAGTGGAGAAAAATTTAAGTCGACGAAAGTCTTACACCTTCAGACAAACAACCCACAGCAAAACAGATCGGAGCAGCGCCAACTAATACAGCTGAAACCCATCCTAGCCACGTGCTACCGATCAGCCATCCCAAAAACACCGCAACCAATGCAGCGAGCAAACAGAAAAGCGCGATCAGCAAAAACAATTTCAATGGATTATAGTGCGCAATCACTGACACCATAATCTGCGTCGTACGTAGCGTATCTTTAATGTGACGCACCTTGCTCTTACCCATACGCACCGCATAATTGATCGGCGTGTATCCGACAAAAAAGCCGTTCAAGAAAAAAATCAGCGTGATCGATGTCGTGAAAGAAAATCCAAGACAGGTTCGCGAGAGATGCGGCAGTAATTTCTCGCGGCGCATGACGCGCAAACCAGAATTGATATCCGGGATACGACGTCCCGCGACATATTCGGCAAGTAATCGGAACATGATGCGTGCCGGATATTTGAGCAGTCCCTTTTTATACTCCGTACCGGTTCTAGCACCAACAGCCATATCGTAACCCTCGTCCGCAACCATCGAGTACAGCTTTGGCAGCTCTTCGATCGGATAGGTACCGTCTGCATCCGTAATCGCAACCAACGGATGCTTCGCAAGACGGATTCCATCCTGCAAAGACAAGCCGTATCCCCCGTTCGTGGGATGCCGGATAACAGTCGCGCCTGCTTCCCGAGCCTTATCCCCAGTCCCATCCTTGCTGCCATCATCAACAACAATCAGCTCCAAATCCCATCCTTGGACTTGGGCAACGGCCTTGATTCGGTCGAGCGTAGGAGCAATTCCATCTGCTTCATTTAGTGCCGGAATGATGACCGAAAGTGATTTCATACTGATACCCTCTTTAGCCGAATTACTAAAGATTGTCCAATGGGTGGAGGGACACGATCTTCAAAGAAACGGATAATAGGAACGGCGTACTGATCTATTTTAGAAATACTATTTTCTAAGCCGGGATCAGCGAGATCTCGTGTTTTTCTTATCTTTCCACGCCACCACCAATAAAAAATCCCTGGAAAATTAACATACTGAATGTGCTCGACAACAAATCCAGCATCCTGGCAAAGCTTCATAAGCCCGGACCTTGTATATCGTCGATAGTGACCCGCCGAAGCATCCATACTGCCATAAATAAATGGTAGCGCAGGAACAAATAGACCGACACTTCCAGAACCAGATCGGTCAAACACTTGATAGATTCGCCTAAGGAAAAGCGCATCGTCCTTCACATGCTCCATGACATTTACAGCGATCACCGTATCGGGCTCGGACTCACTGAGCTGATCCCAAAAAGCATCAGAACCAGCATCGCCTACATAACCCTTGATTTGTACTCCTGGTAAAGCAGAGGTACCAATTTCAAGAGCGCGCGCCACGCTTTTCGAATCAATGTCGCACGGATACCATCGACGAATTCCAGAATACAATCCTACAAATGGCGCTGATCCAACCCCAATCTCGAGGACATGAAGCCCGATCACGGGCTTCATCAAATCAAAAATCCAACGCTGATACCCCATCGCTTTTGATATCGCGGGATTAAACGTTAAAGATCCGACGGGTTGTTCCATAATAGCTACGTCTTGGTCCCCGACGCCCGCCAACTCACGCCTACATAGGGCGTGACAGAGATATCGCGATATCCGTTCTCCGTAAACCAACGCTCTGCGCGTTCCTTTTTAATAAAGTCTGTCTGTGGAGCATTCAGCTTATCAAACACGTTCAAATCATTGCGCTCAAAAGAAAGTTTGCGCCAATTCTGGAAGTACTCGTAATACGGAAGAAAAGGCAGCGGCAAAAAGTAAATCGTATACACCGGAATATAAACCAACGCTGTCATGATTTTTGAAAACATTCTCAAAGCGGGTTTAGGCAAGCGCATGAGAATCAAGCGCTTCGCACCCTCGACAAACACTCGGTTCAAGAAATTTCCCTCATATGAGTAGCACCAAATAATCGTTCTTCCGCCGGGCTTGGTGAGACTCGCCAAATTCTTGAACGTCGCGTCCGGATCATCCGTGTGATGGATAACGCCGACGCAATAAACGATATCAAAAAGTTGATCAAATGTAATCTTGGCAATATCCCCTTCAACGTACTGGATATTGGTAAACTGCTTGGTACGTTCCTTGGCGACATCGAGTGCATTCAGATCAGCCGCCACAATCTCCGCCGCATATGGTGCGACAAATGAAGTGTGCTGACCACCGCCGCAACCCGCATCCAAAACACGCTTTCCACGAAAAGCCTCCAACGTGTTAGGAAAAATCCAATCATGAAACAACCAGCGCTCTTTATCCTCATAGCGCTCCCATTGCCATTTCCAATCGTCTTGTTTGCGTTGAATGTCGCTCATACGGATTTTGATTTAACCGGTGCCAATAACCCTTCACGATACGATACTTGTAAACCAAAAATACTCGCTCGTAGGCCCATGGCGTGACAATTTTACCTTGGATATATGCGAGACATCTCACTAAAAAGATTTGAAAATGATACCGAAGCCATGTCGGATATTATACCAAAATATCCAACGCCAAAACGTTTTCCAATCGATAACTGATGATTCAAGGTCAAGCGATAAATATTTCTCTGATTTTGCCTCAAAAACCGATAATTCAGGCCAATACGCCACCAGCGCTTCTGAATGGTCGATTAGAATAACATCACTCGGGACGATAAACCGTTCGTGCACTCTCTTCTTCGCTAACGTTAATTTGTCCGACTGGCGAAACAATCGAATATATAAGTCCGGATAAAAAGTAGCTCGTTCGATCATTTGTCCATTCGGCAATCTTGCTAAACGACAAAAACGATGCGCCTCCCCATGACGATCTCCCGCGATAATAGCCCGAACACGCTCCACGAGAGCCGACGTAGGAAATTCATCTGAATCAATGATAAACAACCAATCATTTTTTGCTTTTGACCAGAGCCGAAAACGCATTTGCACAAAATCTTGAATTCGTGAACTTGGAATATCGTGATCAAATTGTTTTTCGACACGTACACCAAGAGAACGCACATAGTCTTGCGTCCCATCCGTACTATTGCCATCCATTATAAATACATCGTCAAAATTCTGTATTAATCTTGGTAACAGTCTCTCGATCGTAGAACGAGAATTCAAAGTCAATATTGGTACTGATGCCCTGATACGCGGCTTATCGGCAAAAAAATCACGTACCGCGGAAATAACCTGCGCCACTTCATCATCCGTCAACTCTGGAAAAATCGGCAGAGAAACAATTCTCGATGTCACCGCTTCCGCCTCCGGACAATCGCCCTTCTTGCCGCCCCAACGCAACATGGAAGGCTGGAGATGGATTGGTAGCGGATAATGGATCCCGTTTCCAATCCCTCGCTCCGACAAAAATTTCATCAAAGCCTCGCGGTGTCCCGTATCCAAAATAAACCAATGATAGACATGTCGATCACCAAAATCACCGGGAAATGAAACCGGCAGTCCGGCAAAACCCGCGCGATACGCCCGCGCGATTTCCCGACGGCGTGCATTAGCCGCATCCAATCGGCCTAGCCGCAAACGTAAAAATGCCGCTTGCAGCGCTTCCATCTTCAAATTGGTCCCAAAAATATCATGGCGATATTTTTCTTTCATGATTCCATGCAAACGGATCGCACGCAGTTTCTCCGCTATGGAATCATCGTTCGTTGAGATCGCTCCGCCTTCTCCGATCGCACCAAGATTTTTTGTCGGATAGAAACTAAAACAGCCCGTAACACCAAACGACCCGACGCGTTTCCCGCTCCAATAGGCGCCGTGCGCCTGACACGCATCCTCAACAACGGCGAGTTTATACTTCTCGGCAAACGCCATCACCGCATCCATGTCACAAGCCAAACCGTACAGATGGACAGGGACAATGGCTTTTGTTTTTTTATTCACCAAACGTTCGCATGTTCCCAAATCAAGGAGATGCGTCGCTTGATCAACATCGCAAAACACGGGCTTGGCTCCGGCCATCATCACCGCTTCTGCTGTCGCGATAAATGAATTCGTCGGAAGAATCACTTCATCGCCCGGCCCGATACCGAGCGCCAAAAACGACCCATACAATGCCTCGGTTCCTCCATTAACCCCAACGACATGCTTCACCCCCAAAAACGCCGCAAACTCCTTCTCAAACGCCTCCACTTCTGGCCCTAAAGAATATGCCCCAGAGTCGATAACACGCGCCGCTGCGGCCAAATACTCGTCCCGATGCGCCTGCGCATCCCGCTTGGTATCGATCAGGGGAGCACCCATACAATTGCCCGCACCTTAGCAGGTAAAAACAGCTTTATGCAAGAACTTTATCCCTAGCCTATCAACGCCCTTTCAAGCTTGATTTCACCATGTTAGTCTTCTTCTGATTTCTATGAACCAACCAGACCCAAAGCACACGGAGAAAGTTCGCGACTGGTGGGATAACCACCCATTTACCGCCGGAGTCGGTACTTCTGAAGCTAATGATTTAACGGGACGAGTTTCAACACTCGACCTGAACACCTTCAACAACATCGAGCGTCGTATGCGAAAATGGTGGAAAGGTGCCACTTATGAAAAACCAGAGGACCCGCTCATTTCTAAAATGGTTCCATACGCAGAATTGAACGGAAAGGACGTTTTGGATATCGCGATAGGCAGCGGTTGGTCCGTGGTCGACTTCGCAAAAGCCGGTGCAAACGTCACTGGAATCGATCTCACCGACGAAGCTATCAAGATGACAACCGAGCATCTCCGATTGAAAAATCAGCACGCAAAGCTCATGCGCATGGACGCGCAAAATCTTGAATTTCCGGATGCCTCATTCGATTACGTTCTTGGCTGGGGCTGCTTCATGCATATGCCCGATACGCCAGGCGCTCTCAAGCAAGTTTACCGAGTATTGAAACCAGGCGGAAAAACATGCTCCTACTGGTACAACAAGCGCTCGTGGACTTACTGGTTCAACTTCATGTTCTTGCGTGGAGTTCTCCTCGGGAAATTGATCAAATACCGTTTTAACACGACACGCCTCGTGAGCCGTTACACGGATGGATCAGCAAAAGGAGGAAATGCATTAACAAAAGTATTCTCACCAAAGGAACTAAAAGCGATGCATGAAGCCGTCGGCTTCCGCGACGTTCGTGTCGAGGTCCTCTGTCTTCCGGGTGAAGTTGAGGGTTGGCCTGCCGGAAAATTCCCGATCTTCCGATATCTTCCACAAGGAATTCGTAAGTGGCTAGGAGATCGTTACGCATGGGGCCTGATCGTCTACGCAACAAAATAATAAAAAAACACCCCGTCTGCAGTTCGCAGACGGGGTGTTTTTGATTCAGAGCTTCTTGGTCAGCCGCGCTGGCTGACCGGCGACAACCGTCCCCGGAGCCACATCACTCTTCACGACGCTGTGCGTGCCGACCACGCTCCCCTTCCCGATTCTCACACCGGGCAGGATCACGGCGTAATCGCCGATCCAGACATCGTCCTCGATCGTCACCGGCTTGGCGATGATCGGATAACTCTTCTGGAGCAGCGGCGAAGTATTGGGACCCGAATCGCTGTGGATCACGACGCCAACGGCCAGCGTCACGCGGCTACCGATCTTGATCTGAGCGCTGCCGCCATGGATCACGCAACGCGCGTTGATGTACACGTCGTCACCGATGACGAGAGGCTCACGCTCCGAACCGAACAGGATAGTTCCCGTCCGAATCCGCACACGATCGCCAAGCTTCGCGAAGTTGGGATGGACATCTTCCGAAAGATCGAGTTCGACACCAGCCTTGTACCCACCGCGTTTCATGGCTTCTCCTGACAAATGTGCAAATCGATTTGAGCATGAAAAGGGGCCTTTGACAAGGCCCCTTGGTTCAGCAGCGCACTCCGGGAATCCCGCAATTCTCGCGGAAATTTGCGAGGATCGCTCCGGAAACATAGTCAACGTGACGGCTAGTCATCCGTTGGTGACACGGAACAAAGATCGACGCGTGATGATACCAGTTCCCAACCTCGATACCGAACGGTAGAACAAAGGCTTGAACGCGCTTCATCTCTTCTTCGTCCTTGAGTTTGGCGATGAACGCACCAGGCATCACACCCGGTTCGATCGCCATCCAAGGATCAATTACCTGCGCGAGTCGGTCGGCATAAAGATTCCAGATCTCTTGGCGCTTGGCACGAATCTCGGCCATCGGCTGCCAAACCTTAGGCAAAAGTCCAAGCACCTCTTCACCTTTTGCAGGATCAGAGCTGCGCAAGACCTTCCAATGACGTTCCGGCGGAATCGACATACCCACGAGGGCACCGCCAAACTGTACCGGAAAAAGCTTGGTGAATGAAACGATTTTTACATCACCCCAATTCCCAGTCCCTTCCGAGCCCCAGCCATACGCCAAGTCTTCGATGAGCGGAATTCCTCGCTGGTCGCAGAAGGCTCGCATCTCCGCAGCATGGGGATTCGGAAAACCAAACTCATGGATCAGGAACACCGCCTTGGTCTTGTCCGACGGAATCTGCGACCACTTGCACACGCTCTCGATCGCCCGTGTAACGCAGGACGAGATGTAAGGCGTGCCCGTTGTCGTCGAGATCAGTACTTCATCATCTGCCGTCAGTCGGCCTTGATCGCGGTACTCCATCAAACACCCAGCGATCGCAAACATCGCACGTGGAAAGAACGTCCAGACGTCCGTACCAAGCACTTCATCCAGCAGCTTCTTGCCATCCGCCGCAGGACCAGGATCGATTCCGTACGCAGCCGTATCAAACGGCGTAATACGAAGATCAATCGGCAAATCCGTCGGACGCATCACCATCGGATAACTCTTTTGGCGATGGCCGGAGAAATAGAACTGCAAAGAAGGCCGATACGAAACGCCGACATCGAAGTACTGGAAATTCCCAAACGAGTGCTTGATCGCCTGCCACATCAGCAAGTTGGGAGTCTCGCACTTTTTGCCGTTTGAGTTGAAGCATGGCAGAGCAAGAAGTTCTTGCGTCCGACACCAGCCGTCAACACCCAGCCCAGCACCTCGCCCGTATCTTCCGCCTCGGCAACAAATCCATGATGACGGGACTCAAAAACCGGCGGGATATCATCATCGTTTGGAGTAAACGGCTTGACCGTCTCGAGATCACGCTCCGGAGCAAACTCACGGATACGCACACCCGATCGCTCGGCCTTACGAATACTCGTACGAACACGCTTGGAAAGCGCGTCCCAAACCGTCGACTCGTCGGAGAGGATGATAAGGCTACCTTGAAGGACATAGTCCTTGCTCGTGTAACCAAACGCGGGCTTTTCCTGTTGCATGGCAGGTCAAACCTAGCAAAAACAGCCCTCAAAATCAAGGGTTAGCTTTAGTCCAACGAAACAAAAACTCCATCCTGTTTCAACGATCGCATCGCCGCTTCCAAAACCTTCACAACGCGCAAACCGGCGTGACCATCTGTCATCGGAGCACGACCCTCGGTAATGGATGCGAAAAACTCTCGTAGCTGCGCACGAAGCGGCTCCTCTTGCTTGATATGCGGAATCTCGACAGCTCCGGTTCTTAACGCAGGATAAGCCGGGCTATCACCCGTCGGATCATAAGTTCCACGGTCATACACGCGAATCGGTTCCGCGGTATTGATATCGTCATAAACAGCCATCTTCTTGTCACCGCCAACCATCATCAAGCGCTGCTTCACTGGAGAGTACCAATTGACGTGTACATGACCAAGCGTTCCATCGCCATAATCCAGCGTCATATACACCATCGTTTCTTGCGGACTCGTTGGGTGCAAAACATGTTTCGCCCCAATCGCAGAGACACGCTGAGGCTGTTTCTCGAGCAATGCCTCAAAAATTGTAAGGTCATGCGGAGCTAAATCCCAAAGAACATTCACATCGCTGCGGAACAATCCCAAATTCACACGCACGGAATCCAAATATTTCACCGTTCCAAGCTCTCCAGACTTCACAAGATCGACCAACGCACGAACTTCCGGTTTATAATGAAATACATGGCCGACCATCAATCGCTTGTCGGCAGCATCCGCTTTCGCGATCAACTGTTTTGCCTCATCAATCGTACGAGTAAGCGGCTTCTCGACCAGGACATGCAACCCATTTGCTAAAGCCGCTTCCGCAAGGGAGGCATGCGTATCAACCGGCGTCACAATAATCGCCGCATCGTATCCGTCAGCAAATGCATCCGGTGCCGGCTTGGCTACATGCGTCTTAGGAAATTTCGCAACCATTTTAGCCGCCTTAGCCGTATCAAGATCGGAAATGCCAATCGACTCGACCTCTGGAAACTCCACGAGGTTACGGACGACATTTGGACCCCAATACCCAACACCGACAACAAGGATTTTCATAATATTATTTTCGTACAAAAAAACTATATCCAGAAACTTGCTTCCCAGAAGATTTACGCAACGAATCAATCCTTCTACCCAACAAGCGCACCCATGAATGACTCAGTACGCCTGGCAAAAGATGAATAATCGTTTCAACCGGACCACGGATCGGCCGGAAATCCAGAGTTGAAAAATCTGCGCAAAGCGATCGGACAGCGTCTTCGGTAAAACGGAAATAATCTCCATAATATCCCGGCATCGCATGATAAGGAGAGAGAAACGGAACATAAAAAAACGCGATTCCCCCAGGCTTGAGAACACGATGGATTTCTCGCACGGCATCCCAAGGTCTAGGAACATGCTCCAATACAGCTAAGCAAAAAACGCCGTCCCAAGCTCAAAGGCTGTTCATGCATCGCCAACTCCGGTGGTAGGTCGACTGGATCCATGACTCGGTACTCCACCTTCTCGGCAACGGTTTGATCACACGGGATCAGCATCCTTAAGCATCAGCGCCTATCCGCCTGCAATATCAAGCCAGCATCCCGGCTGCAATCCGGCTTGCACCGACTCATTGAAGAATGATTCCCAAGAAGCGAGCTTCATAGATACTTGTGCAGGATATCAAGGACACGGCCAGCCGTCGCTCCATCACCAAAAGGGCAATTCCAATCACGCGGCTTGGCTAACATGATATCTACAATACGATTGAGCTCTTCTGTATCATTTCCGGCATACAAAATATTTCCGCCAGCAGCAATCGTTTCAGGACGTTCCGTATTGGAGCAAAGACACAAGGCACTCGTAAAAAGCGCCCTCTGCCAGCCCCAAAATGCGTACCAAGAGCTCATCCCACAAGCCGCTGGCTACAAGACGAGACTTGGTACGTGGATGTACAGGGAACACCATTTTCCATGCACGTCGCTCAGCAAGACGTGAAAGCATCTCAATCATCGAGCGCAATCGCTCTGAATCATCGACATTCGACGGCCGATGCATCGTTAACAATGCATACGGTCCATCAATCTTGAAGCGCATCAAAACATCAGATGATTTTGCTATCTCCCGATAATGTAACGCCGCATCAACAACCGTATTCCCAACAACATGCACATCATCCATCACCGTCTCGCCTTTCAATCGGTCACGCTGCACCTCCGTCGGACAAAAATGGAAGTCAGCTACAAAACCGGCCAAGACACGATTCGCCTCCTCGGGCATCTCCCAATCATCACTGCGCAAACCCGCTTCTAAATGCGCAACCTTGATTCCGACTTTATGCGCAGCCAATGCACCCGCTAAAACAGAATTCGTATCGCCTTGCACCATGACGACTTTTGGCTGAAGCGATTGAAACGCATCATGCAAACGATCAATCATCGCTCCCAACTGTTTCAACACAGGCATCGATCCCACACCCAAATTCATGACCGGTTGCGGCAACCCTAACTCACGAAAAAAAATCCCGTCTAAGGCATCATCGTAATGCTGGCCGGTGTGGATAATAACAACAGGAATACCGCGCCGCTGGGCCTCAAGCACCACCGGAGCCGTCTTAATGATCTCGGGTCGAGTCCCCAAAATGACAGCTAACATAGCGCTTATTTACCAGAAAAAACCTGCTTATACCAGAGCTGAAAAGAAACCGCTGACCATAGCGGAGCCAGAGCATATTTACGCACATCGACATGATCTTTAAGCATAGCCTGAAGACCATCAAAATCGAGATACGCTTCACTGCCCGGAGCATATCCTGGTGAGAGAATCTCCTTCATAAAAGGCAAAAGCGGACCTCGAATCCACTTGGCCATCGGTGAATTCCAAGCTCGTTTCTCCTCATTCAAAAGATGCGGAGCAATCCACGGCTTCATCGCATCGATCAGCACGCGCTTCCCCTGTTTACGGTCGCCTAATTTATATTTCGAAGGAATACGGAACGCGTACTCGACCAAATCAACATCCAAAATAGGGACGCGCTGCTCCAATCCATGAGCCATCGTCAGACGGTCCGTTCTGATAAGCGATTCATCCGGCAACCAGTTCGTCTGGTCTTTCCAAGAACCAGAAAAATATGGCGAGAGAATCATTGATGTTGCAAACGGATCATTCATCTCTCGTTTCAAGACAGATGAAATATCCGCCTCTTTTTGCGCTACAAAAGAAAGATGCCGTTCCAACCCAGACTTGGCTGCCAATTTTTTCCAAGAATCCTTGGGCGCAAATTGAAAAATACTCCAAGGGAAAGGCAAACGATGCAATCGATTCAATTGCGCCGCATACCAATAGCGCGGATACCCTCCAAACAATTCATCACCGCCGTCGCCTCCGAGCGCCACCGTAATTTCCGGCTTGGCAAATTGCGCGAGCGCATACGTCGATGTTTGGATATGATTTGCGACCGGCTCATCCATGTGCCAAGCCGTTGTCTCAAATAAATCACGCGCCATCATCGCATCCAATCTAATCACATGATGTTCTGCGCCAAAATGTTTTGCGGTCTTTGCAGCAAGCTCTGCATCGGCGTTGTATTTTTCTTGTTGAAAATCCGAGGCGTAAGAAACCGTAAACGCCTTCAGCGGTCCACTAGCCGCTTCGCTCGCTAACCCAAGAATAGCCGATGAATCGATGCCTCCGGACAAAAACACGCCCACAGGTCGATCTGAAACCAGTTGCCTTGCAACCGACGCCTTCAAGCGCTCGCGCACACCGGCTACCGCTTCTTCATAACTACCGATACTGGCACCTTCCTGTAATTTCCAAAACGGCTTAATGTCAAACGCTCCATCTTTAAATGTCGCGACATGTCCTGGCATCAAACGCTTGAGACCCTCCACCATCGTCTTCTCGCCGGGAACATACAACAATCGGAAATACGCATTCAGCGCTTCACGGTCGATCTTGCGCTCAGACAAAATCGGCAAAAGCGCCTTCATCTCAGATGAAAACGCAAGATGCTTGCCGTCATAAAAATAATACAATGGCTTTACGCCGATCTGATCGCGCACGAGCCGCAAACTCTTTTCATCACGATCCCAAAGCGCAAACGCAAAAATCCCATTCAATTTTTCCAAACACTTCTCTCCCCAAGCCTCCCATGCAGCCAACAAAACCTCCGTATCCGACCCCGACTGAAACCTGACCCCTGACAACTGCGACCGAAGCTCGCGATAATTATAGATCTCCCCATTAAAAACAATCGTAAATCGTCCGTCCGGCGAGGCCATCGGCTGATGCCCGCCTGGCGACAAATCAATAATCGAAAGCCGATTGTGCGCAAAAGACACGGACTCGGTTTCCCATAACCCCTGATCATCCGGACCGCGATGACTCGTCAGCTCATGCATTTTTCGCAAGAGCCCGGGATCACGCCATGTAAAACCATTAATGCCACACATATTATTTTCCCGGCATGATGTACGACGACATCTTGGCGATCAGCGATTTCATGCTATGCCCGCGCTCGACAATCGAACGCAAATCCTCGCGCGAGTGAATACGCATCCCGAGAATAAACTCGGCAATCGCTTCTGGTGTTTCATCCTTAGGAAAATCCGGATACCCAATCGCATCTGCATGACCCCTGAATAATGACAGGCGTCAAACCGCAATACATCGCTTCAAGCGCCGACTTGTCGATCGTCTTTGGAACCAAATTGATAAACACGCGGAAACGCGGATAAATCTCACGCAGCGAGGGCATCGGCACCGAACCCATAAACCGCACGCGCTCGGTCAAACCTAAATCTTTCACAAGCGACTCGATCTCGCCCTGATAATTATTATCCGCCGACGGATCAAGCGGACGACCATAATGCGTCAGCGTGTATTCAGGCGGAAGCAACGCAAGCGCACGCAGCACAATATCAAGCCGTTTGGATCGCGAGATACGATGCACGGCCAACAAATGCTTTGCATCTTTGCGCTCGCTCTCCGGTAATTCCGGCACATTCCAATATTCCGTATCGATACCATGACCGGTCACGATCTTACGTGGATCGCCTTCATAGTGCGGAAGCGATTCCTTGGTCGCGCAAAAAAATCGCGTAACCGCAATCTCGCCAAACTTCAACGTCGCGGTACGCGTGTAATGCGTGAACCATAAATACGTCGGAATACCTTTCAACTTCCAATACAACGCACCTGCCGCAAGCCAGCGCGTGTTCATGTGCACAAATACCCGATCGTATTTGAGCGTAAACATCAGCTTCCAAAAACGCATGAGCGATCCCAAGCGCGATCCGCCCTGCTTGTGCTCGACCGAGTACACATTCGGCAAACTCGTCTCTCCTTTCTCGCCGCAAATAATCGTCACGTCAAAACCGGCATCCGTGAAACCCTTGGCCCACAAAGCAGCAAACGCTACATCATCGTCCTTGTCGTTGATCTTGGGCGTGATAAACAAGAGACGTTTGGACATACGTTACAAAAGTTTCGCTAAAATTTCCGCGATGCGCTCCGCCGTCTTCCCATCCCAATTTGGAGGCAAGCCGCCGTTTTTCCAGTCGCCTCGCATCGCACGTTCAAACGCCTCGATAATTTTCTCGGGATCACGACCGACCACTTCACTCGTACCATAAACAACCGTTGATGGACGTTCGGTCTCATCGCGCAATGTAATGCATGGAACAGACATCGCCGTCGTCTCTTCCTGCAAACCGCCGGAATCCGTCAGGACAAGCTTGGAATTTTTCACCAGCTTAATCATGTCCATGTAACCAATCGGATCAACGATCTTGATACGGGAATTTTCGCCGGCAAGCTCCTGCATGCGCGACTTAGTGCGCGGATGCACCGGAAAAATCAGCGGCAGCGTTTCAGAAATCTTCTTAAGCGATTCCCAAACCACTCGAAGCGTCTCCGGACTATCAACCGTCTCAGGACGATGCAGAGTCAAAACACCGTACGATTGAGGCGTGATCGAATGCTGTTCAAGAATCGTCGATGATTCCGCAATCGGTTCCGCCTTACGCAGCGAATCGATCATGACATTGCCGACGTAATGGATTTTTCTTTTGGAATACGTTCGCTCTCAAGATGCTCGAGCCCCGCTTCATCCGACACAAACAAATAATCCGAGTGATGATCAGCGATCATGCGGTTCAATTCTTCCGGCATGCGCCAGTTATGGGAACGTAATCCAGCCTCCACGTGCACGACAGGAATGTTTGCAGCAACACCAGCCATCGCACCGGCAGCGCTCGAAGTCACATCTCCAACAACAATAATCGCGTTTGGCTTGCGCTCCTGCAAAAGAGGAATAAGTGCAGCGGTAATTCTTTGTGATTGGGCGATGCGGTCACCAGCTCCAACGCCCAAATGAATGTCCGGATCAGGAATTCCCAACTCTTTAAAAAAACATCCGACATGTTGGCGTCATAATGCTGGCCCGTATGGACCAATACGACACCCAGGCCTTGCTTACGCAAAGCCTCATAAATTGGCGCAATCTTGATAAAATTCGGCCTTGCGCCCGCCACTAAAAACACCGATTTCATGCGTATCGCATCTTACGGCGCTTAGGCCTCTGTTGCAAGCGTCTCCGTATACAGCCAATCTCCGCCAACTTCACGCAAAGAAACCGTACCCAAAGGCCTCCCAAAAGCACCTAACAACGATGATCGATACGGGAAAAAATGCAGATGCAAATCAAACGTATATCGATACGGTCTTTGCTTTGGAACAACGATCACCAGCTTCTTTTTTGCGAGGCGCCTAAGCTCGGATAAAGACTTGGCCAAATCACGGACATGCTCGAGCGTATGCGTGCATACAACCGTATCAAATTGCCGATCAGGAAACGGCAACGCTTCCACATTCGCCTCCAAAAACGTCGCACTCGGCGCCCGTCGTTTTGCTTCATCGCTTATAATAATATCCGTTGCCGTGACACGCGCCTGCTCTGATAATTTTCCGACCAATACCCCTTTCCCGCACCCTGCTTCCAAAACATCAGATCCGACAATCTCGCCCATCACCGCATGAATCGCTTCATCCGTTAAATCCGTATCGCGCTCCATCAGCACCGGCTCGACATCGCGATACGCCTGAGCAAACTCTTCCTCGGTCATCGACCAAGCCTTTTCTTTAAAGTTCAAAAAAACATGTGCACGATCTTTATAAAGCAGACGCATCGGAATTGACATGAACCATTGCGCATCACGTAAAAGCGGCGGCAAAAGCTGATCCAAAATAAAATGGATCTTCAGCGCTGTTTGACGCGTCAATTTCATACGCGATCCGTCCCAAGTAAACGCATTTTGAGCATGCTCGCAATCAAACGGAGATGACGCCTCATTTCTTTGCGGTAATCCAGATTGCTCTCGCCATGAATTCGAACCGTTAGCGGCGCCGGAATTTCCGCAACACGACGTCCGCGTCGCACGAGATGGAACAAGATCTCCGCGTTAATATCAAAACCCGTAGCCTTAATCGGCAGCTCGATCAAATGCTCGCGCTGATACAATCGAAAGATCGGACTGACCGCTGTCACATTTGCACCGACGACAACTTTGTAAATCATTGTCGCGATATGCGAAATAAAAATGCGGTAGGAAGGAATATCTTTTCCATATCCTGCAAGCTTTGGCGATCCGGAAACAACATCCACATCCCCTTGCTGATAACGTGCGAGCAGCTCTTTGACGAGTTCCGGGGCAAAAGTTAAATCGCTATCCATCGTCACAACCAAATCCCCCTTGGACTCGCGAATACCAGTGCGCACCGCAGAACCGAGTCCGGCATTTTTTTCATGCTTCACAAGACGCACCGGACCTCCAAGCGATTCTGCAACAGCCGCCGTTTCATCGCGGCTGCCATCGTCGATCACAACGATCTCATACGGCATTCCCAAAGCATCAAAAACAGGAATCACCTCCTTCGGGATCCGCTTCAAATTCTCGGCCTCATTATAAGCCGGAAAAATGAATGAAATCATGGCCATAAGATAGCGCAAATGCGTTTGGCACGCTCAATCCAAGTATAGTGGGCTGAAATCCGCTTTGCTTCAAGCGCCTTTTGTCTAGCCTCGTCCGGTCTGTCGATCGCTTTTTGGATCTCCGTTTCCAATGAATCGATATCGCCAGGCTTGGCAATAAACGCACTCGCCTCCGAGACAATCTCGCGCACGCTCGGCAAATCCGTCGCCACCATCGGCACGCCACTCATGAGATACTCAAACAATTTAAGCGGCGACATGTAATAGGCGTAATGCTCCGTATACGGAAACGGCATCAACAAGAGGTCTGCAGCCGCGTAAAACTTTCCTAGCGTCGCCTGCGGCTGGTGCCCCAATAACCGCACACTCGTATCCGCTTTCACGGAATAGCGTTCCAATTCTTGCGGCGTTCCTCCAACGGCAAGCAAGAGAATCTTTTTTCCCTTCTTCGCAAGCCGGTCGATCGCCTCAATCGACTCATCCAAACCTTTGGACATGTTCATCGTCGTAAATTTGCCTGTGTAAAGACAAACATACGTATCTGCATCGATACCCAGCTCTCGACGAACTTCCGAACGATCATATTTCCGTTCAAACATCTTGGGATCAACAGCATCCGACTCAACAGCGATACGCGCGGCATCAACGCCAGACTCCACCAAACGATCTTTACTCGCCTTCGTCAACGTCACAATCGTGTCCAAACTCTTCGCGATCTTCGTAGCCCACCAAGAATGATGCAGTGCATGTGATTCCCAGACACGTTTCCCCGGAATCCCTGGAACACCAAACACATACAGCTCTCGACTAAACACGACATCCGGCTTCAAGCGGCGCAATTCTTTGCGTAGCGACCAAAGAAACGTCGATGTCTGAATCCAAAGACCGATACGTCCAAGCCACATCCAACGGATACCATCGATGCAAGGAAGGCGCTTAAAAGAAAATGAAGGCTCGACGCCATAATAAATAAACGGGTCCTCATGCTGCACCGGCTTACGATCAGGAACAAGCAACGTCACCTCATGTCCAAGCAACGCAAAAGAACGGCACATCGCCATCACCTGATCGCTCTGCGCCTTTTCCGAAGGAAATCGGCTATTTGCGACGTAGACGAGCTTCATACAAGAGAACGATTACATAGGCGGCAAACGGTGCCAATAAATGGTCGAGCGGCATGCGGTACTTGGTATATCCGGCAAACAGGCTGTGCATCAAGCTGTAAACGAGGACGAGAATCACGACGAGCACCGCCTCGTATTTCTTACGCCGTATCGCGATGATAAGCCCAAGCCAACCAAGCAACACGACAACGAGCGTTGAAAACCAGACGGCAAAACGCGCCAAGAAAACCTTGGTCGGATCATTCGCAAACGACCACGGCGCTCCTGTTTTTACGCTTGGAAATAATCCTGGCTGCCAAAATGTTTTGAATTTCTGCAGTGGCAATTTCCAGGCATCCGTCCAAAAATGTTTGCTCATCCATTCCTTGGATCGACCGGCCCAATAATCCGCAAACTGCTTTTCATTCATCAATCCGCGCTCAGAACAGGTTTCCATTTTTCCTACCGGATACTTCGTATGCCATTCCGTCCAATAAATGGATTCGCGATATACGCCATCTTTTTCCAATTCCTCCCGCAGCCACGGCTGGATCGTGAACATGATGTAGTTCGGATTGGTCGACGACACAACCGGATCATCCACAATTTCCATCGGATATCCGCGCTTCGTAATCTCGTAAATATATTCATTATTCGCCTTAAAAAATCCATGCCCCAAATCCGTCGTCAGAGGCACGAACGCATGGAACGCCTGCCAATTGCGATACGTCCACGGCGCAATCATGCCCGCGGAAACAACGGCCATAATCACCGCCACGATCACCGTTCTCTTCCAATCCGGCCACCACATCCACAAAAGCCAAGCAACGATAAACGGTGCCGCCGGCAAAATGGTGCCTTGGATATAAGCCAGAGCACCGATCGACGCTCCGGCGAGCACGGCAGTTGATAATTTTTTATTCTCCTTCAAACGCAGCAGCGTCCAAACAAGAAACAGAATAAAAAACGTCGATAGAAACGTGTGATAGTACTGAGTGAAATGATAAAACGTATACGGATAACAAGCCATCATCACCCCCCCGAGCAGCGCAGCCTTTTTTCCAACAAATCGCTTACCGACAACATAAACCAAAATCAACGCAAGCCACGCAATCAAGTTCTGGATCAATGCCTGTGCAAGCGTATTCTCCGGTCGAATCACGCTATACAAAGCTGTCAAAAAGAACAGAAAGCCAGGAGAACGGTACGCGGACGGACATCCGAGCTCCGTTGCATAGGAGTATCCGTATCCCTGAAACCAATGTTCAACCAGCGTATAAAATCCCCACTCACGATTCACCAATCCGTTGTGGAATAAGAAGGCAGAAGCAAGACGCGTTGCTAGAGCAAACAAAACAAAAGCAAGCACCCACAAATCAAATCGCGGACGCACTTCCAGAATCTGATTCAATATCAAACGCCAGCCAGCGCGTTGTTTTTCATGAAGAGCCTTGGTCGATGAAAATCCTTGGCACGCTCATACGCAGACGCAATCATGCGATCTGTAGATTCTTTATCGACAATAGTCGCCTTCATCGCAACCGCTAGTTCTTCCGCATTACCAATCGACACAACTCGCCCATCAACACCAGGTCGTAAAACACTTCCCACACAACCGACATCCGTAGCAACAACAGCGACCTTGGAAGCCATCGCCTCGAGAACCGTGCGGCCAAACCCCTCATAACGCGACGACATCACAAAGCCATCCGCATCTCTCCAAACATCATTCCCCTCCTTCCAATCCTGAATATCAACTTCTTTTACCAGCCCCTTGCTCTCGATCATGCCATGCAAAGAACTCAGCAGCGGACCTCGGCCTATTATCGAAAGATGGAATGAAACATTCTCCTGTTTCAGCAAGGCCGCTGCTTTCAACAACACATCCAAACCTTTTTGCTCGACAAAACGGCACGGAACAACGAAACGAAAAACATCACTGCCTCCTCCCCTAACAATCCCGGAAGGTAGCTCAACAGCGACCGGAATAACCTCGATCTTCTCCGCTTTGATTCCTACAGCAATCAAATACTCCTTCACACGATCACTAACAACACGTACGCGCTCGGCCTGCCCAAGAACAAATCTTCCAACAAGAGACAAGCATCGATTCTTCCAAGATTCTTTTTTCCAATATCCAGAATAAAAATCACCATGCTCCTGCACTTCCAATGGAACATTTTTGATTCTCGATACGAGATAAGCAGCCGCCCCCGCAATAAAAGGATCTTGCGCGGTAACCAGCGTTCGTTTCGGTACAGCGTTAACAATACGAATCCCCTGCACAATCGCACGATAAAAACGAATAAATCCCGATCCAGAAAAACCATACGCCGTTACATGATCAACCTGCGCAATCTCATCCGTTTTGAAATGCGACAAAACAACCGCCTGAACCATCCCCTCGCCCGCCAAATCCTGAATACGCCGCATCGATGCCGACTCCGTATCTAGCAACGCTCGATCAAAAGAAAACATCAGGGTTTGCATCGGCCCTTCTTTTCGTTCGGCCTCGACCAACACGCCTTCAACACGCTCGCTCATCGCGCGATGCGACCATGTAGCCGCAGGAATCTCTTCCTTTGTTCTAACAGAAACTTCTTTCAGCGCCTGAACCCAAGCCTGCTGATTTCGATACGGCAAAACCTGGATCAAATCGCCAAAAACTTCTTTGGTCTCGGGATTGCCCCCCTTGATCGCTCACCAAGCACGGAACACCCATCGATGCCGCTTCCGCGACAACATGCGGATAACCCTCATAACCGGAATGTAACAAAAAGACATCCGATGCACGCATCCAGTTTCCAATCTCTTCACGATTCAACCTCCCAACAAACCGAATACGATTTGCAGCCGGAGACTTCTCTGCAAGCATTTTCCATTTCTCAAGCTCAGGTCCGTCTCCAGCCATTACTAATTGATGTGTATCCGGCAAACCGCTCCACCACTCGATCAATTCCGCAACGCCCTTCCAAGGCACAGCGCGCACAACCGTAAAACAAACCGTCTTTCCCTCCATATGCTCAACGCGACGCTTTTGCTCTCGCGATAAACCAGTGGGCAAAGCAACTTCCGCATTTCTAATCACCGTAATAAACGGCGATGCAATTCCCCATCGGATCGCAACCGATTTCAAATAATTGCTTGGCGCAATAATCCGACTCGCGCGCTTGGCAACAAATCGCTCAATACGTTCATACAAACCAATAACACCTCGATGCCGCTTTTCCAAAAACGCATCGAGCAAATCCGTATCGCCGCGCTGCTGCGACATCTCCCAGGCGTAATCTCCGGGAATGCGATACACCGTCGGGATACGACGCAATCCCGCCGCAATCGTCGTCGGCAATCCTTCCGATACCGCGCCCTGCAAGTAAACAACATCCGCAGACTTCATCGCTTTCCATGCACGAACAAAGAAACGGAAGTAACGGACCATCGGTCCGCCACGACGAGAAACACGCTCAACGCGCCAACCATCGGACGTTGAGCTCGCTTCTTCTCCGTAAGCAACAACAGAAACGCTGTGGCCCATGGAAATCAAAGCACGGGCCATCGCATGGCTATAAATGGAAGGCCCTCCTCCTTCTGGCGGGTAAATACCCGAGGCAATTAAAATTCTCATGGCTTTTCTATAACCAGTGTCGTAGACCATTTAACCTTATCCAACTGCTCAGGCGTATAGAGCTCGTTCAATCTCTCTTCAAATTCATACCAGGCTTTAACAGCCTCCTCAGACGCTCCACGCATAAACCCTTTAATAGGATAGAGATTGTGCTTGCGAAGAGCGATGACCTTAAATCCCGCTTGCTCCGCCTGCTTAGAAAATTCCGTATCAACAACATGCTTCATATACGGACCCTGAATACCAATCATCGCCAATAACTGGCTCACCGGAACCATGATGCGCTCCTTGATATCCGTCGATCGGAAATGCCCCATCGTCATAATTCAAATACGCCACACCACCGGATTTTAATGCAGAAAAAACCGTTTTTAAAAACGCTTCTTTATCAACCACATGTTCGATAGCACTAAACGCGGTCACAACATCAAACGCCTCACCCGTTGACAATGTCTGCGCATCCCCCACCTTCAAAACAGCATTCGTTATTCCAGAAAAATCACGCCGCCCCTTTTCCACAGCGGCTCGGTCATAATCAAATCCAAAATACGCCGCTTGCGGATGCATCTCTAAAAAAGTCTTCCATGATCCAGCTGCACCGCAGCCGAGATCCAAAATCTTAAAAGCCGCTTCACCAAATCGCGTATGCAGTTCGGTTAAAATCCACTGTTTTGCAGCATTCCCGGAAGTATAAATCGTCATAGAGTCTCCAAAAGCTTCTGCATTCTTACGCTGATCGATGCCCAATCATAACCCTCGCGCACAAGCTTTGCACCATTGGTAACAACACGCTCTCTTAGCCCCGGTTCTACGAGTAAGCGATCGACCGCTTTCACAATCGATTCCGGATTTCTCGGCTCACAAAACACACCCGTCTCTCCATCGATCAAAAAGTCAGGAATCCCGCCAACTTGCGTACCGATAATCGGAATCTCCGCTGCCATCGCCTCCAAAAATGAATTACCCAATCCCTCAGATAAAGAAGGTCGGATAAAAATTTCTGAAGCGCGCAGCAGCTCTGGCAATTCTGCATGCGTACGATAGCCGGCAAAAACAACACGATCTTTTACACCCAGCTCATCCACAAGCGAATGCAACATCCCGTCATCTTCCCCAACACCGATAACAAGAAACTTACATCGAGCCGGTAGCACAGGCATAGCACGCACAACATCATCTACCGCATTCTTTAAAGACAAGCGCGATGCCGTCACCAAAACAATATCGTCATCGCCAAAACCAAACATCTCACGGAGATGTTTGCGGCGCGATGCATCGATAGATTTGGAAAAACTCTCAATATCAACACCGTTTGGAATAACATCGACAGATCCACGAAAACCATTCTTCACGGCCCATTCCCCAAGAAATCGGCTAATGGCTTGTACGCGATCAGCTCGACGGAATAAAAAGCCCTGTAAAAAACCCAAAGGACCCAAGCGCTTGGCATACTTCTCCAACGGATCGCCCTCCTGAAGCGTAAGCAATAACTTCGTCGATGGGCGCATCCAGCAATAAAACAAACTCGCAAATCCGGCATAACTCGCCATCATCGACCAAACCGGCGTGCCTTTTGGCACAAGCTTCATCGCTCGCGCAACACCGATGAAAGGCAGCAGATATTTATCAAAAGAATATCCAAATCCAACACGATGCACTTCAACATTTCCCATCCGCTCTGTATCCGGCAATCCTTTTTTCAAGCGCGCACACACCAAATCAAAATAAATCGAACCGGGCATGCGATCCGTCAATTCTTTCAAAGCCACTTCCGCTCCTCCGACAACCGGATAAAACGCTGTGGAAAAAATCAAAATACGTTTATCCATATTTTTCTAACCAGGTCGCAAGCGAGTAAAGCATCCACAAACGATTTCCATGATCGCTTCCGCGGTCATTCTCGCTCAAAAGCTTCTCGACACGTTCTTTCGCGACATAAGTATGAAGCTTCGTCGAATTCACGCAACGCTCTACAAAAGCGTTTCGCAAAGCACCACGGAACCATATAGCTAGCGGTACCTGAAAACCGCGCTTTGCTCGCTTACCGATCTCGATAGGCAATAAATCTTTCACAGCCTCGACAAGTAGCCGCTTTGTCTGGCCCTTCTTGTATCGATACTCGGTCGGCAAACTCGTCACATAAGAAACAAGCTCTTGATCAAGTAAAGGACATCGAGCTTCAAGTCCATGGCGCATGGACGCGCGGTCCATCTTCACATTCAAATCATCGGACAGATATGAATGCAAATCAAAATCCATTGCCGCGCCAATCGGATCCAAATCTTTTTTCAAGTGACTATCGATAAACGCGAGCGCTTCCGGCTGCTGAAAATAAGCCCCGCAAAATAGTGACGCATATCCTCCATCGATCGTGTCAGCAAAACGCTGGAACTTTGGATCTCCCATTACCTGTCCCACTACTCGTGACATCTGGCCAGCGATCGGTCCAACCCCCATCTGTTTAAATCCTAACGCCTGTTCAAAATATCGATAACGTCGATACCCGCCAAACAGCTCATCACCACCGTCTCCAGTAAGAGCAGCTTTCACATGCTTCTTGGTTTCCCTAGCCAAAATCCACGTATTCAGCGATGAAGAATCGGCATACGGCACATCATAATGCTCGATCACTTCATCAGCGATCGCTAGCAAGTCTTCCGGCTTTGCCAAAAAAGAATGATGTTCAAATCCAAATTCCTTGGCGAGTTCCGCTGCCTGATCACGCTCATCAAAAGCCGCCTCATCAAAACCAAGTGTAAAAGAGGAAAGTTTCACGCCCTGTTTATGCGCAAGCGCTGCAATCGACGAAGAGTCAATTCCGCCGGAAAGAAAAATACCAACCGGAACATCGGCGATCAAACGCAAACGCACGCTCTCATCCAGAATGCGCCGCACCTCATGCACAGCATCATCAAAAGAAACGTCCGACCTGGTAACTGGCTCAATATAAGAACGCGTCGCAAGAACACCATCTTTCCAGGTACCGCACATTCCAGGCTCAAGAGAAAAAATATTCTTGAAGCCAGTTAATGGACTTGGAACATACTGCAAACCCAAAAACAATCGGACCGCCTGCTCATCAATCCGCGCCTCAGCATCGATCAACGATTTAACTTCCGATGCAAATGCAAATTCATCTTCATTGTGTCGATAAAAAAACGGCTTCTTTCCGATACGATCTCTCGCAAAAAAGAGACACGATTCCTGCTTATCCCAAATCGCAAACGCAAACATCCCGCGCAGCTTGGCAAGCATCGCCTCGCCTTCCTGCGCAAACAAGGTCAGTAAAATTTCCGTATCGCTCGTTGAACGAAGCATTCCACCTTTTGCCAAATACTCTTCACGTAACTCTTTATAATTATATATTTCTCCGTTAAACGTGATGACATATCTTCCGTCGTCAGAGATCATCGGCTGCGCTCCGCTCGGTGACAGATCGACCAATGCCAAACGGCGATGCGCGAGCCCAGCCTGACCCTCAACCCACATCCCATCACCATCCGGACCTCGATGTGCGATTTTACCGGCCATCGCAACCAAGCGGCCCTGATCCAAGGACCGTCCATTCTTAGCGATTAATCCGGCAATTCCACACATAGCTTAGCCAAAAAATGTTGACGATTTACCAGACTCCAGCCTATCGTAATGCCATGAATGAGGCAAAAAAACGCATCGCCTTGGCCGTGACCCTCGCTGAGATCGGAGGTGTCCAGGTTTTTTTGCTTGAATTCGCCCAATACCTTAAAGAAATGGGTCATGATGTGACGATCCTCGCAGGCACAGGCAACTGGCTTGCAGAACAAGCAAAATCCCATGGAATCCGCTTCATACGGCTCAACCACATGCGCCGCGACATTCATCCGATTCAAGATATTCTTGCGATTCGCGAGCTCAATCAACTTTTCCGCCAACATCATTTTGAGGTTGTGCATTTGAATAGCACAAAAATGGGCGTACTCGGATCCATCGCGAGTAACATCGCAAAAGTCGATCGGGTCGTCTATCGCATCGGCGGCTGGGTTTTCCTGGAAAACTTGCCGAGCTGGAAACGCCAAATCTATATCTACGCAGAACGTTTCACCGCCCACTTCAAGGACACGATCATCTGCGTAAATCCTTCCGATGAAATCGAGGCCGCAAAACATTCCATCAAACCAAAAAGCAAAGTCATCACGATTCCTAATGGAATTGATTTTGTTCGATTTGAATCCAACCTGCTCTCCAAAAATGAAGCACGGGCCAAACTCGGCTTGAAACAAGATAGTATTGTCATCGGCAGTGTATCTAACTTTTACGCTCCAAAAAATATTCCGGCCTACATCGACACGATCCGTAATGTCATCGACCAAAATCCTTCTCCTCACTTTGTCTTGATTGGCGATGGTCCGGAACGCAAACGCATCGAGCAAAAAATCACCGATCTCAATCTTACGGAATCAATCACGCTTGCAGGTGAACTAAACAACGCATCGTCTCTGCTCCGTGCCTTCGACGTCTTTACACTTCCCTCAACCAAAGAAGGCATGGCCTTTGCTCTTCTTGAAGCGATGGCGGCCTCGCTCCCCTGCGTCGCCACCGATGTCGGCGCCGCAAAATGGATGCTCGGCGATGCCGACGGAATCATCGTTCCACCTTCCGATACACAAGCGCTCACCCGAGCCATTCTCGAGTTAGCCAACAACGAATCAAAACGCATTCAACTCGGCCAAAACGCAAAGGAAGCGGTACAAAACCGCTTCCCGCTTGAGAAAACGCTGTCAGGCAACGCTTCAGCTCTCCTCGATTAACGTCGCAATCCGTTATACGTAGCCGTTGCAATCGGAGCGGTTCCGGTTGCCGCGGAAGTCGGGGCTGGAGCAGGAGTCGGGGTTGTTTGACCATTCGCCTGATTGATCAGCGCCTGAAGCGCTTTAGGCGTAGCTGGATCCAAGGCGCTCGTCGCAGCGAGCATCGCTTGAGCCAACTCATCCTTCTTTACAACCTGCAGCTTATAAACAAGCTGAGCATACACATCGGCGGTTCCTAGCGGATAATCCGTACCAAGTTTTGATATAAAAGTTTTCATCCCTTCGTCGTCTTGTCGAATCATGAGCGAGTCAGCGACAACAACCAGCTCGCGCGGACTCTGTAAGCGATAAGGATAAAGTGCCGACAAAGCCTTTTGTACATTCTCCGCACCCGCCTCAAGCTCGCGCTTGTCATACATGAGAGTAATACCCAGATTCCAATAACCTTCTCCAAATTCCGTATCAAAGCTAATGACATTTCGGAACACGTTCAGCGCAGGCTCAAGATTGCCAGTCATAAGATACAAACGAGCCAAACCATAATGCAGTTGCTGGCGCTTTGGACTGGTTGCAATCGCCTCTTGATACATCCTTTCAGAGACAGGAGCTTCTGCAGGAATGAGTCCCATAACCTCCTGAGCGAGACGCGCAAAGATAAATCGCGGATGCGTATTGCGAGGATGACGCGCGATCTCTTCAAGTGAGAGGGTCTTGGCTAATTCATACATCTCTTTCCAATTCGGCGTTCGCGCCGCTGCACCAGATCCAAGCAAAGAGATCATATTACGCGAAAGCAAAAATGATTGCTCATCCAAGTAAGGCGTCCATGTTTTAGATGCCTCCAATGCAATCTGATACGACATCTGTGGATTAGCACTAAAAATCGCATTCGCTTGCAATGCCTTTCTTGAAACCTGAAATGGATTCACAGACGTTCTAAGAACAAGGAGACCCATGACGACCATTAATACGACAAATGCCGTCCATGGCGCTTGCATGATCCCCGTTTCCTTATGCTTCTCAGCCATCGCCTCTTTCTCCCCGATAAACCCGCCTTTCGTTGCGGCGATGATCAGCGCAAACAACAAATAACTCATCGAGAATCCTGCCGGATGATCAAACACGAACAAGTTCTGGACAAAGTAAGCAACAGGAAGTGAAAACAAAATCGCGGCAATCGGCAGATCAATCCACTTTTTACGGAAAGCGCGCCAAGTACTGTAAAAAATAGCGCCGTAGATTCCAAAGAACGTGACAAAGCCAAAGATACCAGTCATTGAAAGCACGTCCATCACTGTGTTATGCGCGCGATCAAACCAAGTTTCGTAAGATCCGAAACGCAACGAAATCGGATTGTACTTAAGATTGAAAAGAACGTGAAAATTATCAAATCCCCAACCAGTAAGCGGACGCTCGACAAATCCCTGCCAAGCGATATCCCACGCAATTAAACGCGTACGTACCGCGCCTTGAAAATCGACATAACGATGCAGAGGCGACTCTCGTACCACCGTAGTATCCTTTGCAAGATAAAGCGCTCCATATCCTGCAAACATGGCGAGCAACAATCCAAACACGCCATAACGAAGCTTTTTATTCGTTGTAAACAACGCCGTATAAAAAGCAAATGCCACAATACCAGCTGCCAATCCCATCAACGCTCCGCGCGACTGGGCAAGAATAAACGCGATGATATCCACGACCAGAATAAGGCCATAAGCAACGCGCCAATTTCTATTTGGATTTTTCCAAAACAACAGCGCCAAAAAGAAAAAGTTAAAGATCTGATATGCCGCCATGTAGATCGGATTATCAAGCAGTCCTCCGACACGCGGACCAGCCGGAAACAACAGAAGATTAGGATTCATTTTCTGCAAAATAGCGACAATAGCCATGATCGCAGAAAGCCCAACCTGATAATGAAGCAGCGTTTTCCACTGTTCCCATGTTTTAACGATACCGACAGTCATCGTTAACCAAGCCAAAAAGTGCAGCAACGTAAACAAACCGTTCATGCGCTCCTGATTTCCCCACCAAGCACGATACGGATCTACAGCAAAAACCACCGATAACCCGATTGCAACAAAGTAGGCCAGGATAGCAAAAAACAGCACGTGCTTCTTCGGTCGATAGCTCGGCTCCATCCAGACTAATGCCAAATAGGCAGGAAATGTCAGACCGACAAGCACCTGAAAGAAAATCAGCTTGGAGAAAACAAAGGGAAAAATAACGACCGGAATAAAGACGAGCGGCAGGAGCAATCCCCCGTAAATCCCCAAAAAGCAGATAGCTTTGAAGAACTTGATGGCTTGTGATCGGTTCATAGAATCCGCCCCAGCATAGCACAAACACAAAACAAACACCGCCCGAAGGCGGTGTTTGTTTGACTGATGACGGCGCTAACGATTAGCGAGTCAAGGTCTGGGTCTGCGTGAGGTCTTCTACGAAGACGTCGTTCGTCCAGTCGTAGGAACCAGCACCGGAGGCCGCAAACGAGTGCGGAACTTCGGAGAGGTCGGACCACACGAAGGTACCAGCCGCGTCGGCCGTACCATCCGGTGAAGATGCCGTGTCAAGGTTTGCACCCGGCATGTTGAAGGTGGCATTGGTCAAACCAGTACCAGCAATCACTTCTTCATCGATGTAGCCCGTCAAGATCGTACCAGCGAGGTTACGCGTCGGGGCAATGCTGACCGTGTCGCTGGCAACCGCGCCAGCCGGGGTGGCGTACAAGGTGTACACGTTACCGGAGCCCGTGATGGTTTCTTCGTTGGTGAAGGTCACAACGATGCGGCCCGTGGAGGTACCGGCAACGAGGGAACCAGCCTCAAGATCGGTGCCGTTGGCATCGACGATCGCGTAGTCAGCAAGGTTCATGTCTGTCGAACCCTTACGAACGCGGAAGTTCGTGAGAGTCGTGGAGCCAGTCTTCGAGAAGTCGAAGCTGATCTTCTTGACAGCCACGGAACCAGCGCTGTCAGCCGAGACTTGCATGCGGTAGAGGTCCTGCGAGGAACCGTTGGCAAGCGTCGTGGTTGAGAGCGTCTGGCGGGTTACCGTCGGCTTGGACTTGCGGATGACAAATGCGTTGCCAACCGTAGCCGAACCGGCCGAGTAAACAAGGTCTCCGGAAGCGAGACCAACCGTGCGGACGTTGAACATACCGGAGTATGAAGCATCCCAGTTACCCGTCACAAGACCGGCGTTCAAGCCGAGCGTGACCTGGTTGCCGGAGCGGACGACACCCGTGGTGGCGCCGGAGACCGACGAGGAAGACTGCACATTTCCGATCTTACCCCAAAGCTGGAAGGTGACCGAGCCATCCTTCGGAACCATGATCGGCGAAGCCGTCAGGTCAATGTCGCGCGTCGCAGCGACGCCCGACGGAAGAATGTCCGAGCCAGCAACCACGCCGTCCTTAGCGATGGCAATCATCGAGAAGTTGGCGGCATCACCCGTAGAGGTGACAGCAACACGTTCAAGCTTCATAGCTTCAAACTGAGCCGTGGCCTTGAACTGAGCAAGGTTCTGCCAGACATCACCACCAGCAACGAGAATCGTCGACTGGCGAAGGTTGTCCGTAGCAATCGTAAGCGTACCGCCGTTCATGACCGTCTGGACCAATGAAGGGGTGGCGCCTGCGTTACCGCTGACCGAGGCGCTCAACGTCGGGGTTACCGTGTTGGAGTCCTGGTCATCAGCCGTGACGTCGCCAGCTGCGGCGATACCGACGGCAAATTTGTCCCACTGCGAAGCGACGACTGAGTCAGCCGTACACTTGGCAACGAGCGTCTTGGAGGAACCCTGAGGAACCGTGACATTCACGTTCGTGATGTTCATGGCGCCAGTGGTGCCATCCGGGGATTCGGCGTTACCGACCTGGGTCGATCCGTCGAAGAGAGCACAGGAGGTGATGGCGTCGTTCAAGTCGGCGAGGGCGTACGTACCGGTGGCGGTAACGTCAGCGCGGCCCGTGAGCTTGACCGAGCGAATCAAGATCTGGCTCTGGGAACCGGCCGTGAACACAAAGCCAGCCGTCGGGATCATCGCTTCCTTCTTAACAGCCGTGCCGGCCGTCGGAGAAGCAGCGAGAGAGATCGAGAGCGAGGAGGCCTTCACCGTCATCGGGTTACCGTTGATGGTGGTGTTCGGGACGATTTCGGTGACCGGGAGGAATTCACCCGTGTCGACGATACGGATATCGGAAGCACCAAACAATGTGCCGCCGGAACCCATGATCGCGCGATACTGGTTGTTGCCGTCATCGGCAAATTCACCAGAGACGTCGTCAGCGCTGTTCGTCAAGTCAGCCGTGAACGCGAGGTTCAAAGTCTGACCGGCGTTAACGTTGAAGGAGTCGGTGAAGGTCATGACACCAGAGGACTGCGAGGCGTTGGCCAAGCCCGTCGGCAAGGAGATCGGACCCATAAGAGTCGCGCCCGTGTCGAGGTTCTTGATCTTCAAATCGCGGAAGTACTCCGTGGCCAAGTTACCCTTGACCTTGTCGTTGGAAGTAAGACCCGTAAGAGTGAAGTACATCTTGCGGACTTCGAGCATGCTGTCGGAAGCGGTGACAGCGAACTTGAAGAGCTGAACATCCTGCGAACCCTTGGCAATGTCCGACGTAGCCGGTCCATTGTAGGTCGTCGTGAACTGACCGCCTTCGGTCGTCACAGTGATGAAGTTCGAGCTCGTACCATCAAACGTACCGGCACATGGCGAGGTCGAGTCAATACAGACGCGAGCACCCGTACCAAATTCCGTGTCGATGGCGTAGACGTCCGTCGAGTACTCGACGTAGGTCTTGATCGTGCGACCAGAGCGGCCAGCGACGTTCGCCTTAAGCGAGAAGACGCGGGTCGTACCGTCGGTCACGAGGTAAGCCGGGCTGAAGTTCAACACGATCTTGTCACCCGCAAGAGACGGGGTCATCGCAACCTGGGTCGAGCCCTGGTAGAGCTTGAGGTTGGTGAGATCAGCGTTGGAGATGTCACCCGTCTGAAGAAGGGTAACGCGGCGGACTTCAATGTCATTGCCCTGGGCAACGAGCTTGAAGTTGGAGATTTCAGCTTCTGTGGAACCAATCTGTGGGTTGGTTGGCGTCGTACCCTTCTGTACATCAAGGCGGGAAGCCGAGGTCGTACCGATGGTGAAGACGTTACCGCGGATCGGGAAGGAACCCGAGACCGAGGAACCCGTACCGCTCACGACGACGGAAGCAGCGTCCGAAATTTCGAACGAGTGCTGGCCACCAGCCGTAAGAGATGAGTTGGTGTCACCGACAAGCACAACCGAGTAGGTCTGACCAGCTCCGATGGAGAGGTTCAAACCGTTGAACTGCACCAAGTTGGTGGAGCTGTTGATCGTGCGGCCCGTGGTCAAGCGCGTACCGTCGCCCTTGTAGAGGTAGACGTTAGCGAAGTCACCGGAAGCACCAACGCCAACGCGGCGGAGGGAGAGACCCGTGATCAAGACACCAGCGGAACCGGCGGTCAAGTTGTACTTAGCGAGCTGAATGCTCGAAGCACCCTGCGGGACGTTCTGTCCTGCCGGAGTGTCCGAAGCGAGAGCAGCGGAAACCGAGCCACCGACCGTGGTTGCACCAGGGGCGACGACATCAGCCAAAGCTGACTCGCGACCGGTGACGTCCGTACCATTCGGGTATGAAACCGCGGTGGTGATGACGTACATCGGGTTGAAGTTGTTGGCGGCGAAGGCCGGGTCAACAAGCTTGCGCTTCATGCCACCCCAAACGACATAGCGGTTGGAATCACCAGCGTAGGTGATGACCATGCCGTCCGGATGCTGGGCCGTCGAGATCGACGAACCAACGGAGTAGTTGACAAAGAAGCCATCCGGAACGTCGACAACACGGGAAGCCCAGGAGGCTCCGTAAAGCGTGATGGCGATCGCTTCGGATTCGATCCAGCGGAGAACGCCATTAGGGGCAACGGCGTAGACCTTCGGATCAGTCGTGATCTTCACGAGGTTCGTGCCCGGACGAATGGTGACGTTGCCACCAATCATGATCGAGGCGAGCTCCGAGTCCGTAATGGTCCGTACGGAATTGAAGTTCATGTACCAAGAGAAGTATGTCTTCTCGTTAGGGAAGACATAGCGCTTAGCATCGCTAGCGTAGTAGTAAACAGCAGGACCAGAAGCCTTAATAAGCTCACCGGCAACAGCTGCGGAGGCCATGCTGGGGAGAGCAAGGCTGCCAACGCCGACAGACCATGCGATGGTCGTCAAAGCGACGAAGCTGGAGAAAAGTTTTTTGAGAAAATTCATAGTGTGAATCCCTTACGGGATTCTAGGCCCGGAGGATCCGTGCGAATCCTAGTGGGGCGTGGTTAATAATTGCGACTCTGGCCAGCCTCGCATAACGAGGTGTCGACCTTGACGCCAAAGTGGTTGTTTTTTCGAGCGCGAGCGAAAGGGGTAATTCCCGATTGCTCGAGAGTTCTCCCGCTCGTCAGGACGGCTCTACCTTTTTGGGGCAGGGTCGCCCTGTTCGCGAGAGAACAGGGTTCGCTGCCTTTATGGTGGGCTCGTCATTGTCGACGATGCAGAAGAAGACGCGGTGCTCGTGACAGGCGTCGTAGAAGTAGAAGCATCTCCCATTCCCTCGGACGAAGGAGTGACTGGAGATGGAATCGCTTGCGTGCTGGAAGCAACAAGGTTGTTCGTCGACACCTCCGCTTCAGCGACAGCCTTGGCAGCTTCCAAAAGCTTACCGGACACCTCACTTAATTTATTTTCGCTCAAAAGCACACGAGCTTCTTGCAACGTGCTGCTAGCGGCATTCAGTTGTCCGACAGTGGTGCTCGTCATTCCCAGCAATAGGTTATCCCCTGTCCCAGTTGCCTGTGTATTAATCGGTAGGATAGTACTAGAAGCACTAACCAAGCGCAACTTATCAGCAGAACCGGACAAAGTAGCAGAGATGCTATCAACCTTCTTGTTGATCGAATCAAGGATATCCGACTCGCTCACCACCCACTGGCTATCTGGATCATTGCTCGCCTCAAGTAAAACCTCAAAAGCCGTAACACCTGTGTGCACAGCAGCAACTTCTGCCTCAGCCAAGCTACTCTTCACCTCTTCCGGTGCTTCATCCCTGACAAGTTTCAAATCCTCAATGATTTGCTCACTCTGTTTATCAACAAGCTTAACAGCATCAGCTGTTTCCGGAGTCGTATCCGACTTCACCTCCGAGAGCTGGTTTTTTACCGTATTCAAATCCCGCTTCAAAACTTCCGCAGCCTGCTTCAAACGCACCGGCTGCTCTGGGTCGGTAGCAGTAGCCAATGTCTTAATTTCATCCACACGACGATCTACGAACTCAGACTTAAGCTTAAGCTTTTCAAGTTTGCCTGAGGTAAACACCAAACGAGTTTGTTCTGTCGCGATCTTGATCGGATACAAAAAGTCACCAGGCAGAGAACGATCCGAAGCCGACACGCTAAAAATCGATCCGCCGAAAACCGTGACGATGACGGAAAGCGTAGCCAAGGCCGGAGCACGAACCAAATTCATCAAACGCTCCGGAACCAAATGATTGAGAGCAAGCTTGGCACGAGCCGGCATCGCCACAGGGCGCGTCGGCAATGTGTTGCGAACCTGCATCAATAAATTCTCGCGCGTACGCAACACAAACTCCGCATCAGGCACGATGCCGCGCTCCGCCGATCGGACGGATTGCAATTTACGGAGTAAGTCGCGCTTGGTCATGTTAGGGGGAAAGTTTGTCGAGCGCTTTAATCGCTCGGTGATAGATGACTCTGACATGTCCCGGCGTTTTATCGAGGACGAGTGCGATATCCGCAAACCCGAGTCCGTCGATTAACCGCAAGGTCAACACATCGCGATAGTCTTCTTTCAATTTCTCGATTCTCTCAAGAACAATGCGTAAATCGACGCGAGCCTCGATCAGCCTCTGATCACGCCCTCGATCCGATACCAACCCTTCATTAACAGTAGACGTATATTCCTCATCAGTTGTTACAACCGCCTGCTTTTGAGCCTCTTCTTTGCGATAAAAGTCGACAACCAAGTTACGAGCAATCTGGTAGAGAAAGGCTCTAACATTGCGGATTTCCGTATTCTGAAGAATCGCATTCCAAAAACGAAGAAACGTCTCGGACGTGACATCTTCCGCGGCTTCACGAGACGGTAATTTTAAGTAAACGAACCGGTATATCGATGTGATATACCGGTCGTATAGGCTAGCAAATGCGTCCGCGTCACGCCGTGTGCGCACGCGATACAGTTGGTATTGGTCGATGAGCTGGCTCATGCGATTTCCCCTCCAAAAACCACTGCAAGGAGTTTAGGGATATTAGCTCTAAAAGGGCTTTTTCGCAAGCTGAAAAGGCTTATTTTTATTAGAAAATTCGCAAAAACAAAGCATTTTTATATAGTTAAGTCCACAATATACTAGACAGAAATAGAAAAAAGCGCTAACTTCAAGCCATGCCTGAGCTGTCCCAAAACAAAGAAAATATCGTTCGTGTCACCGTCAGCGAGGCGGCAAGACTCTTTGGCGTAAATCCACGCACCATCCGCCGAGCCATCACTGCCCAAGAGCTTCGATACATCGTTGTTCGGGGGCGTTATAAAATCTCCTTTCCATCTCTGGTCACTTGGTCGCAAGCTCAAACCAAAGTAAGGAATAAACGCGACGAACAAGGCATCGGCCAATGGGTCGATCAATGGCGTATGAAAAATCTGAAATACTCTCCCCGCCCACCGGAAAATAAAAACGACCCGGAATAAATCGGGTCGTTTTTATTTTGTTAGAAACTCGCTCCGAGAAGCGGCTGGCTAACAAGTTCCGTATGGCCATTCAACGTCGTTTGATAGACGCGGATCAAATCATCCATGCGATCTTCAACGCTGTGAACGCGTGCCACATAGGCGTGCGCGCGCGAACCCATTTCCATGCGCTGCGCAGCACTCTGCCCTGCAAGCTCAATCAGCGCATCAGCCAAAGCTTCTACATCGCGTGATGGAACCGCCTTCATATGACCGCCAGTCGCTTCACGATTTCCCGGAATATCCGTGGCGATAATCGCGCGGCGATGCTGACAGGCTTCAACAACCGCGAGTGACAAGCCTTCGCTAGCCGTCGGAAAAACGTGGGCCAGCGCATTTGCCTGAAGCGCCGTCAATTCACGGCCGCTCTTTTCACCAAGCATCATGACACCCGGCGCACGAGCAGCGAGACCACACAACCAAGTCGCGTAACGATCGGTCCAAGAAGCACCGCCAACAAGGACAAGCGGGCGTTCCACCAACAAATCAGGACGGATTTTGCGTGCGCGATTATAAGCCTCAACCAACACATGCGCCTGCTTATCGGGAATCAATCGGCCAACAAACAAGAAATAACGATCCTTTTGCAAACCATTGGCAGACAAAGCTCCTTCATCGCCGATAGGCTCCGGTTCTGGAATCGGATGAGAGACGTAAGCCGTTTGCGTGCCATACGTATCCAAACAGTAACGCGCAAGCGTTTCAGAAACGGCAATCGTGCGATGGCTAGCCTGACAAGCAAGCCATTCACCAACACGGAAAGCGAGTTTGGCAAAACCATTCCACTTGGCGAGCACGCGGTCGATACAGTGAAAGGTCACAACAACCTTGCTCTTTGGCATCATCAAACGCGCGAGCGGGGTAAGCAAAGCAATACCCGTGCCATGCAAATGCACGATCTCAGCCTTCAGTGAACGAGCGCGCCAAAGCGCGGTGATTCCATGGGTAATGGCATCCAAATGCTTGGTGCGAATTCCGGAGGTAATAATCTGCTCAACGCCAGCCGGGGCGCGGCTTCCACCCACATACCAAGCACGTCCAAAAACGACCACGCGATGTCCGCGTGATACAAGTCCGCGCGCCAGTACTTCTACGTGGCGCTCGATACCGCCGGAACGAGCCGGCAAGCCCTTTTGGCCGATCATGACGATAGTCATAGTAATAAGGATATATGGGTAATCGAACGTCGTAGCATAACAAAAAAATGAGATTTTGTCAATCAGTACAAACTAGTATTTGGCTAATATTAGCTACTTTCAATATATACCCTCAATCCAAGTAATCGTAGGCGTCTCACCTAGAGGCGCAAATATAGCGATAGCGTCGGCCTGATAGCAAATTGGCGGGTTAGCCTGCGCTTTCATCCAGCACTCAATAGCCCGACTTAAATGCCTTAATTTCGTCCTCGTAATCGACGCCTCTGGGTAGCCATATTCCATCGTCCTTCGTAATTTTACTTCGATAAACCTTGTCTCCCCGCCCCGCTCGACAATCAAATCAATCTCGCCAAGCCGGCAATTCCAATTGCGCTCGATAAGCCGGAATCCCCGCTCCTCCAGATAAGCCAAGGCGATCGACTCCCCGCTTTGTCCGCGTATTTTTCGGAAGTCCATATCTACCCCGTTCCATGGATTTCCTCAGCCGTCAATACAAAAGCCCCTCCATAAAGAGGGGCTTTGATTCTTAGTGCTTTGGCTTTGGCAACCACTTTTCGTAATTCGCACGATCTTTGTCAACAATACGTGATGCCATCGTCTTACGATATTCCATCCAGATATCGTATTTCCACCAACCAAGAATGCCAAACCATACAATCCACCAAAAACGCATCGAGAGCACCGGAATTCCCTCGTAGTAAAATCCGTACAAAAGGAGTCCGATGACACCCATGGTGGCACACAGCGTCGCAACGCGCTTCCAAACACGGCGAATCGCCTTATTTATTTTCTTCTGCAGTTTAAGATAAACAGCGATAGCGATACCAGCCAATACGAGTGCCGTCATCAAAATCAAAATGACACGGCTCACGGCTGGGACAAATGGAATAACACCGGTACCGAACCAATACTGGAAGGTCAACAAGGGTTTGATCAGATCCATAAACAAGTAATGAAATTATTCTTCAGCTGCTTCCATCTCTTCGGGAATATGTGTCGAGACGACTTCCGTTTCACGCATCGGCTCATGCTTGGCATAAACAAGCGCAAAATGGGAATCTCCCGCATCATATTCATCGATCAAGTCGAGCTCGTCTACCGCAAAGTAGCGTTTGGCTTCCTCTGCCGACATACGATTTTCAACCGGTGGGCCAATCGTTGTCCGAATGGGCTTCCACTCGATCACCAAGATGCGTCCGCCGGGCTTGGTAAGGCGCAAAGCCTCCTCAACCATGCCTGATCGGTTGGCGGAAAGGTAGAGGTTATTAGCCAGTATCGTCAAGTCGATGGTACCGCTTTGAATACGCGCCGCATGAACCACGTCAATATCCGACCAAACTGGAATCACATTCCAATACTGATCATGTCTTGCTGCACGCTCTACCGCTTTCAAAGCTGCTTTATCGATATCAACCGCATACACGCGCCCTTCACCGCCTGTCATCTGCGCTGCCGGAAACACAAAATGACCAAGAGCTCCGCAACCAAGATCAGCAATATGCGAGCCTTTGCGCAAACCGGCGCGTTCTAAGGCTTTGAACGGATTAATCAGCTCATTACCGCTATGATGCATGTTTTTATGGAGAAGCGGACGGGAACAACGAGCCAAGAGTAGCCTGCAAGAACGCATTCCAAAGATTGGTGGCTACCAAGAAACCCAAAAGACAGAAAACAATACCGAGCAGCTTATAAAACAAATTGGTACCGCCGCCGCCCAGATAACGCTCGGCAAAATCAACTCCGCCAAAGAAGTCAACGATAGAGCGCGTTCTGATCACAAAGAATGCTCCAACCGCCACAATCACCAGCCCAAGAAGTACGCGAAGAATGAATCCCATATTGGTAGGAATATGGTGACAGTGTAGCATACCGTCCATATGCGATCTATCCGCGGACGCGTCCGCAAACCAATCCAAAACCCCAAATCAAGCTGGGAGTCCGTCGCCGGCTGGTATTCCGGCTACATGGGCAAAGAAGGCGGCGACTTCCAACGCGACCTAATCTTCCCGGGTGCCATGCGTTTGCTCACCCCAAAAAAAGACGGCCGCTACTTGGACCTCGCTTGCGGACAAGGCGCCTTCAGCAAACTCCTTGCACCCAAAGCCGCGATGGTCGATGGACTCGACGCCTCCCCGACCTTGATTCTCCAGGCCAAAAAGAACGCGCCTAAAAATATCCGCTTTGCTGTCGACGACGCCACAAACTTTGCTCATCAATTCCAGCCATCATCGCTTGATGGCATTGTCTGTAATCTCGCCATTCAAAATATCGATCCGCTCGGTCCTGTCTTTTCTGATGCGAGCCGCGTTCTTAAACCCAACGGCGTACTCATCCTTACAATGAATCACCCGGCATTCCGCCAACCGCGACAAAGCGGCTGGGGCTGGGATGAAGAGCGTAAACTCCAATATCGCCGTGTCGATAAATACATGAGCGACTACGAAATGCCGATCATCGCGCACCCGGGTTCCGCTCCGGACGTCAAAACCTACTCTTATCACCGTCCGCTCTCGATGTACGTCACCGAACTCGCCAAACACGGCTTTGTCGTCGATGCGCTCGAAGAATGGGTCTCCAACAAAACCAGCGACTCCGGTCCAAAAGCAAAAGCAGAAAATGTCGCACGTAAAGAAATCCCGCTGTTCCTCGGATTACGCGCTCGCAAAATAAACTAATCGATCAGCTCCTCGATAATCTCGTACGAGGTGATTTTATCGTACCCATCGAATAAGAAACTTCCCCGGAATGTTTTGCCTTCGATATAAAACGGAAACCAATACCGATCATCCGGCCACGACTTATCAAAAGGATACTCGGAAACCTTGAACCACTTTGGCTCAATTTCCTCTGTCTCGACAGCCTCGCCCTTGAAATCAAAAGACTCGAACATATGGATTTCAATAACACCCGGCTTCTCCACATTCCGATAATCACATTCAATCACCGCAAACTTCCGCATTGCCCCAACCTCGATCCCAACTTCTTCTTTCACTTCACGTCGCGCACCCAAACCAATATCCTCCCCTTCTTCAACTTTTCCACCCAGCCCATTCCACTGCCCCATTCCAAATCCCCGCTTCTTGTAACCTAAAAGAATCTCATCACCTCTACGGAGATAAACAAGGGTCAACGTCTTGGAAGTTTCATTCATATTCTTACACGGCAGAAAACCCACCACCTTTAATAAGATAAAGAATTTACTGCTGTAAATGCTTGGCGAGCTTTTCCGCGGCTATCCTGCGCATACTAACAGCACTCTTTTCCTCGACTCCCATCTCGGCAAACGTCTGATCAAATCCATCCGGTAAAAAAATCGGATCCCAACCAAAAGAACGATCACCTCTCGGCTGAACAATTCTCCCAGGAATCGAGCCCTCAAAGAACATCACTTCATCAGCATTCTTTGCGTAACCAATAACAACAGTCGCTATCGCACGATCATTTCCGAGCTTTTCCGCCATCGATGCTAATCCCTCAATACCCATCTTCAACAAAAACCACTTAATCAACGGTCCGGGAAGCCCATTCAAACACTCCAAAGAAACGGAAGTATCCTCCACGATGCATTCTCCATCCGTATGTCGTAATGCCTCTTGCAGCTTTGCTCGAATAATCGCTTGAGAATCCATTGCTTGGATTTCAGGCAAATCAATATCCATTCGCTCGATCTCCGGCAACACCGCCTTCATCTCGGCAAACTTCTTGTCATTACCAGTGATGAAATAGATCATGCAATTATTCTACACCCCGTGACACTTCTTATACTTCTTTCCACTTCCGCAAGGACACGGATCATTTCTCCCAACATCCCCCATCGCTTTCTTTTCCTCCGATGATGGCACAGAAACGCTCTCTGTCTCTTTCTGCGGGCCCGATAACTCAATCGGCTTGGCCTGCGACTGCAATCGGCGCAATTCCTCTTCAGCCGTCTCGCGGGCAATTTGCACCTTAAAAATAGTCGACGCAACGCGCTGATTCAATGTGCCAAGCAATCCATGGAACATGCGATACGCCTCGCGCTTATACTCAACGAGCGGATCACGTTGGCCATAACCCTGCAAACCAACACCATGACGGAGATAATCCATGTTCTCCAAATGCGCAATCCAAAGATCATCAAGCGCACGCACCGCAACCGCTTTTTCAACTTCCGCCTGCAAACCAGGATCACCCGCCTGCTTGCTCAAGGCTTCATAGGCTTCACGAGCAAGCTTAAGCAGCGTCTCGACCAAAGCCGTACGCATCAAGACAAGATTCTCGCGGCCATCCTTATTCTCGCTCGCCGCTTGTAATTGTCCTCGGACATCAACGCCTTTAGGCAAAATCGCGGACGCAGCTTCTGCAAGCTGATCCAAATCCCAATCCGCCGCATTCTCGGCCGACGTATGGAAGGAAACCATCTGTTCAACTTCTCCCTCCACCATCTCCATAATAAGCGGCTTGAGCGGGCTTTCATTGTTTTCCGTGCGCTCCATGCTCGCCTTCAATAAATCGCGGCGCTTCTTGTAGATCACCATGCGATGCTTATTAAGCACGTCATCATACTCAAGCAAGTGCTTACGGATATCAAAGTTATGACCTTCCACTTTGCGCTGGGCCGCAGCAAGCGAGCTTGTTAATACTTTATTTTCGATCGCTTCATCTTCCGGCACACCCAAGCGCTCCATCATCGACTTCATGCGATCCGATCCAAAGATGCGCATCAAATCATCCTCCATCGAGACGTAAAACTGCGTTGAACCAGGATCACCCTGACGGCCAGAACGTCCTCGCAGCTGATTATCGATACGACGCGACTCATGACGCTCCGTACCAAGCACATGCAAACCGCCAAGTTTGCGCACCTCATCTGCCTCTTCCTGCGTCGGAGGATTTCCACCAAGCAAAATATCGACACCACGGCCAGCCATGTTCGTTGCCACGGTTACCGCACCCTTACGACCTGCCTGAGCGATAATCTCGGCTTCACGCGCATGGTTCTTGGCATTCAACACTTCATGCGGCACGCCTTCCTGGCGAAGCAATTCCGAAAGCAATTCGTTCTTCTCGATCGACACGGTACCAACCAGCACCGGCTGACCCGTTTCATGACGCATCTTGATCTCGCGCACAGCGGCACGAAACTTACCGATCTCGTTCTTATAAACACGATCCGGCAGATCGATACGCTGATTATCTTTATTCGTCGGAATCGACAAAACCTCCAACTTGTAAATCTTGTGGAATTCTTCTGCTTCCGTTGCAGCGGTACCCGTCATTCCAGAAAGCTTCTCGTACAAACGGAAATAGTTTTGGAACGTAATCGTCGCCAGCGTAATCGACTCGCGCTGAACTTTCACGCGTTCCTTGGCCTCGATAGCCTGATGCAAACCTTCTGAATAACGGCGTCCCGGCATCAAACGGCCCGTAAATTCATCCACAATCATCACTTCTCCGTCACGCACCACATAATCGCGATCAAGTTTAAACAAAGCCTTGGCGCGCAAAGCCTGCTCAATATGATGCACCGTGCGCATGCCGCCCTGAACATACAAATTCTCGATATTCAACAAGCGCTCAAGCTTGGCAACACCTGCCTCGGTCAATGTCGATGCACGCTGTTTTTCATCGAGCTTATAATCTTCTTCCTGCACCAACTTTCCGACCACATCGGCAAAACGGAAATATTCTTCCGTCGCTTCTTCCGCCGGAGCACTGATGATAAGAGGCGTGCGCGCTTCATCGATCAAAATCGAGTCGACTTCATCGACTACCGCATAATGCAATTCACGCTGAACCATTTCTTCTGCGCGCTGAACCATGTTGTCACGCAAAAAGTCGAAACCAAATTCATTGTTGGTTCCGTAGGTGATATCAGCCGCATAAGCCTCGCGACGCGAAACCGGACGCAAATAATCCATGTCGACACGGAATGATCCGGTCGCGTCGCGATTCTCGTCATGTTTTTCCTCGGCTTTGAATTCCGGGTCATACACAAAACTTCCCGCATGCTGGATACACGCAACAGAAAGTCCAAGCGCGTGATACACCTGACCCATCCAAACCGCGTCGCGTCGTGCAAGATAATCGTTCACCGTAATAACGTGCACACCCTTTCCGGAAAGCGCATTCAAATACACCGGCGCCGTAGCGGTAAGCGTCTTTCCTTCACCCGTACGCATTTCCGCAATCATTCCGCGATGCAGCGCTAATCCACCGATCAACTGCGCGTCATACTGACGCTGACCAAGCTTGCGGCGTGAAACCTCGCGTACCAAGGCAAAAGCTTCTGGCAAAAACGCATCGCTCGACTCGCCTTTTGCCAAACGTTCCTTAAACTCAGCCGTCTTGGAGCCAAAATCACTATCTGCAAGAGCCTGCATGGCAGCTTCATGCGTTTTGGCCTGCTCGACGATAGCCCGCAATCGCGCCACTTCACGCGCATTCGGGTCACCAAACAGCTTGGTAAGAAACTTCATAGTTGGCCGATCTTAGCCTAAAAAGACGCCTCTTACAAGGCGTCTTTTTAACCTAATCTTAGGACTTATCGCGCTCCTCCATTTTCTTTTTCCATTGCGTAATTGTCTCGCGCAAATGATCTTTTACCTTATCAATCGCCTTATAGAGATCATCCGCCTCGCGCTCAACCAAAATCGTTTCGCCGCCAATCTGTACATTCGCCTTGCACATGAAGATTTTTCCGGAATGCTGATGACCTTCCGCCATACCAACCTCAACATCGGTATGTCGGATGGATTCTAGATATTTTTCCAAGCTCTGCATCTTTTCCTCGGCGTATTCTCTGATAGCCGGCGTAAGCTCGATGTCCTTTGCAAGAATATTGATAGTCATACTCTAAAATCGTAAACCTCGGTCGCCTGACTCGCAAGTCTAAAACCCAACCAATTGCACCTCCTCCTGCATCTCGATACCGAACTCGTCCCGAACCTTCATTTTTACTCGAGAAATCAACGCCAAAATATCCTGCGCACGAGCCTGCCCCTTGTTCAAGAAAAAATTTCCATGCTTTGTACTCACTTGCGCATCGCCGACAGACTCGCCCATCATTCCCGCTTGGTCGATCAACCAACCCGCTGACACGGATTTATTTTTGATCATCGATTCCGGAACTTCTACCGAACGTTTCAAAATATCCAGCGCCGATTCATCGCTAAATTCAAAATTCTTGAACGCGCAACCAGCACTCGATGCATCTAAAGGCTGCTTCTCTTTCCGCATCTTCATAATTTCTTCCATGCGCGTTTTTCCCGCGACGATATCGCTCGTAGGTTTCAACTGCAATGTTGTCGACAAAATAAGATACGGACGATGCTTAAACATGCTCCCGCGATACACAAACTCGCACTCGCTATTCGATAGCATTTTTCTCTCATGCGTATTCAAATCAAAAACTTCCACCGATAGCACCGAATCCTTCATCTCCCCACCGTAACAACCCGCATTTCCATACACGGCGCCACCAATCGTCCCTAACACCCCAATCGCCCACTCAAACCCCGTCAGCCCTGCGTCGACTGACTGCCTCGCTACCATTCCCGTGATTGCCCCAGCCTCAACCGTGACGCGTGAAGCGTGAAGCGTGATCATACGATTCCCCGCCTGAATCATCACACCCTCATAACCATCGTCAGACACCAGCAAATTCGATCCCCCGCCATAGACATAAAACGGGATATCAAAATCCAAGGCGGCCGTCACCGCTTCAATCAACGATTCAGATGAATTGGCTGTGACGTGCAATTTGGCATTTCCTCCAACACGAAAGCTCGTCCGTTTTGCCATCGGCTCATCCCGCTGTACCGATGGAATACGCGCATAAAACGCAGCAATCTTTTCTTCCGTAAGCGGCATCATACATCCATGATTTTATCGGCCATTTTATAAATATCTCCGGCACCCATAACAATAATTACATCCCCCTGACGTTTCCATCGACGCAAGATCGCCAGCGCTTCATCCGAGTTTGGCGCAAAGTCGACGGAGCGCACCGTTGCACGATCCGCATCATGCCGCACAATCGCATCCTGCAAATCGCGAGAGCTTACGGATTCATCCTCTGGCGATTCCCGGCCAGCCACATCATAAATCTCCACCAACAACAAGGCATCCGCTCGATCAAAGCTCGGAACAAAATCCAAAAAGAAGTCACGCGTGCGACGCCGTTGATGCGGTTGAAACGCCAGCACGATACGTCGGCCAGGATAAAATGCCTTGGCGGCCTCGAGCGTCGCAGCAACAGCGGTCGGGTGATGACCATAGTCAGAAATAACCAAAATACCATCACGATCAGCAATACGCTCAAAACGACGCCAAATGCCTTTAAAGGCTGCCAAAACATTCTCAAGACCCGTCCATGGAATACCCATAGAAGAAACGAGACTGAGCGCAGCCGCACTATTCATGACATTCATGCGTCCAGGGATCGATAGCTTGAATCGATACACGCGGCTGCTCACATCGCGCAAACCAAATGTCTGCTCCCCGGCCTTCACGGCGTGATCAACGATTTGATGATCAGCATGCGTTCCAAAACCAAACGTACGGATGCGGACGCCGCGCTCAAGCAGAGCGGCACGTTCCTGTCCGACCAACGTCTGGACATTCGGATCATCCGCATTCGCAATCACGATTCCGCCATTGCGGACCTTCTCAAGCAGCTCACGAAACGCTTGCAGTAAATTCTGAAGATCCGGAAAAATATCCGTGTGATCCAGCTCAAGATTATTCAAAATCACCGCATACGGCTCAAACTCCAAAAAATGACGCGCGTATTCATCACCTTCAATCACCACCATATCCGACATGCCAAACCGCACATTCCCATCCGGAAAAGACGGCACGCGGCTTCCGACAATGACCATCGGATCTTGATTTGCGCCCTCTAAAAGAAGGCCTGCTAAGGCCGTCGTCGTACTTTTACCATGCGTTCCGCATACAAGGAGACAGCGCTTATGCGCGAGCCACGCCCCCAAAAAAGCAAAATTCGTTACCTGAGGAATCGCTCTTGCAGCAGCGGCTAATCGTTCCGGATTTTTCTCCGGAGCGGCAGAGGTATAAATCAATAACTCCGTATCGGTCGGAAGATTACTTGCTTCATGTCCAATAATAACCGGAATTCCGAGCTTGATCAGTTCATCCGTCGCTTCCGATGAAACAACATCCGATCCTGTGACGCGAACGCCGGCACGTGCCAACAATTTGGCAACGCCCGACATATTGATACCCCCAATCCCAACGAGATGGGCACGGCGAATCTGAGACAAATCCATGACCTATAGGCTACGACGTCAGAACAAAATTGGAAAGCCCCGGAAGGCAGGCCTTCCGGGGCTATTCAGGCAGAACATCCTGAGCAGACGAGCCATTAGAAATAGACGCATCGGCCTCGGACGTTTCTTCAGGTGGCGTCTTGGAAATTTCCGTTGCCGGCTTCAATCGCAACGGAGTAAACGTACGCGGAGGGCGCACAATCGCCCAAGCCGTCTTCCGACCATCCGCATCTTCTCGATCATGAACCATGACATGATCGGGACACAGGTCCTTCAGCACATTGATCCAGCGAGGCGATCGATTCAGCGCCTTGTGCGCCTCGACCATCCCGCTATGCACATCTCGATAATCACAGCCGGCCTCAAGAAGATCCTGGAACGCGGCGATGAGGACATTTGATTGCCCAATGAATCGGACATTCAAATAAACATGAAAGTAGGCGCGCATCAGGTCCGCACCCGTACGCTCGTCGTCGACCATCTGGGCGATGATCGGTTCGAGCTTGCGTCGTGCTCCCTCGATACCGTTCAGCGGATATTCGCCAAGCTGGTCCATAGCTCCTCCCAAAGAACGCAAACGAGACCCTAGCCGTTTTTTTACTTCCTGTCTATAGTCTACCCATGTCTTTCCTAAAAAATACGGATACAGAAATTGCCGGCCTGATCGATGAAGAACTCGCCCGCCAACGCCATGGCCTCGAGCTTATTGCTTCTGAAAACTACGTTTCACAAGCCGTCCTTGAGGCGATGGGCTCGGCATTGACCAATAAATACTCGGAAGGATACCCAGGAAAGCGCTACTACGGGGGCAATGAAATCATCGACAAGATCGAGACACTCGCCATTGATCGTGCGAAGCGACTCTTTGGCGCCGAACACGCGAACGTCCAATCGCACGCTGGAGCGCAAGCGAATTTTGCTGTCTACCTCGCCCTACTAAATCCGGGCGACACGGTTCTCGCCATGAATCTCTCGCACGGTGGACATCTCACGCACGGCTCCCCCGTCAACTTCTCCGGCAAATGGTTTAACATCATCCCCTACGGTGTTCGCGAATCCGATCACCTCGTCGACATGGATGAAGTCCGGCGTCTCGCAATCGAGCACAAGCCTAAAATGATTATCGCGGGCTTCAGCGCATATCCACGCAAGCTAGATTTCGCGGCGTTCGCAGATATCGCAAAAGAAGTCGGAGCCTATCTTTTTGTCGATATGGCTCATGTCGCAGGCCTCGTCGCCGCCAAGCTGTATCCGGATCCGATTCCTCATGCCGACGTTGTAACCACAACCACGCATAAAACGTTACGCGGACCGCGCGGCGCCATGATTCTCTCCAAAGTCGAAGACAGGCTTGATGTCGGCGGAAAGAAAAATCTCGCCCAAAAAATCGATTCCGGAGTGTTCCCCGGCTCGCAAGGCGGCCCGCTCGAACACATCATCGCGGCCAAAGCCGTTGCTTTTCATGAAGCGCTGCAGCCATCGTTCATCGATTATCAGAAACAAGTCCTCGCCAACGCTCAAGCGATGGCAAAAACCTTTCTCGAAGAAGGCGCGCGTCTCGTCTCCGGCGGAACGGATAACCACCTGCTCTTGCTCGATGTAACTCCATGGGGCGTTGGCGGAAAAGAAGCGGAACAATGGCTGGAACAAGTCGGTATCTCAGCCAACAAAAACATGATCCCATTTGATCCACGCAAACCAGCCGATCCATCCGGAGTACGCCTTGGCACGCCGGCGATCACCACGCGCGGCTTTGATGAAAACGCAACGATTGAAGTTGCACGTCTCATCGCCCAACTCCTGAAATCCAAAAACGATTCGACGGTCGTCGAGCAGATCAAAAAAGACGTCCGCAGACTTGCCGACGCCTTTCCACTCTATTCTGATCTTGCCTAACTACGCTTTGGCCGCGCGCATAAACGCATCAACCAGCAATCCTCTACCATCTCCGGAAACCGTCGAATGCGCAATGACGGGTACATTTGGATAAACTCGCTCTATGGACTGGATAACCTGTCTCAGCTCCATGCGTGAAGGCTTATCGGCTTTATTAGCGACAAAGAGGAGCGGCAATCCGGAACGCTGTACTTGTTCAATTACTTCTTTGTCGACAGTGGTTACGCCCAAACGTGAATCGAGAATAATGACAACGAGCTTCAAGCGAGCGGCCGAAGACAAAAATCCAGATAGCAAATCCAACAAACGATCGCGCTCGTTCTTGGAAGCTTTGGCATATCCATAGCCCGGTAGATCGACGAGCTCATACTGCTTATCGATGGAAAACACGTTAATCAAACGCGTACGACCTGGAGCCGCGCTCGTCTTAGCCAAACCCGCTACACCCGTAATCGAGTTGATAAGCGACGACTTTCCGGCATTCGATCGGCCAAGCATCGCGATCTGCGGAAACCCATCCTTGGGCACAAGCTCAGGATCAGCGTAACTCTTAACAAATGTAGCACTCTTGATCATGACGGGACTCTAGCAGAGACAAGCGCTTAACGGTAGGGATTGAAGGCCTTATTCAAAATGGCGCTAAAGAAAGATGCTTTTTTCCCGCAAGAAAGCGGTGGCGTGCGATCCAAAGTCTCTGCTGCAGACATGATCGGGTTCGCGACGACATAATCATTATAAAATGCATCCGAAACATCGGAGACAAGCTTGGCCCAATCGGAACCGGCTAACTGTACGGCGGTTGCTTCATCCGGAACTGCACGTAAAGCATTCGGAGATTGCACAAGGTAAACCGTTGGTGCAGAGACAAACTTGATAAGCCTCAAACCGGGAGCATAGGCCATGTTCGTACCGAGCGGAATCCGCGCCAGAACCCCATCGACGATACGGACATTGGCAAACGTGCAATACCGTGAAAAAAAGACCGATGGATTTGGAAACGCGTGACGACGCCCATCAGTACCAAGCTCATAAACAGTACTATCATGCTGCGTGAGCAGATCGCCGTCACTCGGCAACTTCACGAGATCTCCGGGCGCCAAACCGGCTTCCGCAAATACCGCAAGCCTCTCGGCTAAACCGCCATCAACCGGAGTGAGACTCCCTTGAGGTATCAAGATACTCCCACCGCCACGACTACCGCCACCAGCACTTGCCGCTGTAAGCGTAAGCGTAATCGTTTGTCTCGGCTGCAATAACGATGCGGAAAGCGTTGCGGAATTGTAGGAAGCGTTTGCAACGGAAGTCCATGTGTACGGATTAAAACCTCCCGTTGTGGCGATTGCGGAGGAGGAACTAAGCGAGAACGCAGGCAGAGCATTACTGAAAGACGAGTATCCCGCTCCACCGCTGACAAGAGAAGTCGAGCTGGCACTATTGGCGGAAGTACCATTCACCGTCATTCCAGAAATACCCGCTAATGACGAGTCCTGAGTGCGAACACGAGCGGAAAACTTTCCGAGCACCAATCCATTACCCGTAATCGAGACAGATCCGATGCCAAACGTGGAATCGATAAATGTATTATCACCTGAAGCGCTGCTGCGAATATCAAATTGACTGTTGGCATCCATAACAACATCGGTAAGCACATTGTTCGTGGACGTTCCGCTTAAAAATACGCCAACAGAATTCCCTGTTGAAGTCACGTTTGTAAACGTGTTACCACTCGAATCGTTAATCGCAACCCCTGCCTCGGTAGCACCAACAACCGTCCTATCTAAACGAGGCGGATTCGTTTCGCCGAATTTAGGCGACACGCCCGCTAAAGACGCAGCCGCAGCATTGTACGTATACGACCCTGAAGAAACGGTATAGATACTACTCACCTCGTGTTCAACAGTGACAGCTCCCGGACTTCCACACCCTAAAGCCGTGACAGCATCAGGAACAAATCGGTCAGGAGCTAGCAATGTAAGTTTATTGCCAAGATAATCGATAAGAAAAAGATTCCAATCATCCGTAGCTCCACCAACAAGTGTCGTGACATTAAAATTATCCGCATCGTAAAGCGATGCATTACAAGCACCGCCGGAAGGTACTCCGCCGGCAATAATAACGGCATCTGGAAATCCGATACCAGAGCCATCGTCATAATCGGTTCCACCCTGAGTGAATTGGGAGCGCGTAATTCTATAAGTCGATGTTGCCGTAGAGGAAGCTCCCGTAAGACGGAAGTCGCGAAAAACAGAGTCAGTTATCCCGTCGATAAGCAGCGCATTCCCTGAAGCTGATGCGTGGATAATTGTATTGACCCCTGCGCCCAAAATCGAAACACCGGAAGAAAGCGCAACATTCGTTGTGGTCGATACAAGTACGATCGGTGAATACGTCCCGGCAGCCAAATTCACGGTATCGTTACTGCGCAAATGAGAAATAATCGCCGTCGTATTTGTCGCATCGACGGTCGCGTAGTCGATGGTACCGGCGGCATCGACCTGAAAAACATTCTCGCGAACACCCGGACGCGCACCAATATCCAACGCACCATTCACGTCAAGAAACGCACTCCAAGGAGCCTGTTCGTAATCGTTGGTCGTCGTCGCATCATCCGTCTTGAGCGGATTGTACACTCGATAAACCGAGCCCGTTCCAGCCGGAAAATTCGCAGGATCGTTAGCTGCATTCAAATTGACAAAACCATCATACTCCGTAAACGCAAACAAATTGGATGAAGGTCCGGCTCCAGAAACGTAATGCCCGGTGTTGTTTGCTGAACTGGAAGCAAAACTCACGATTAAATTGTACGTAGAAGTAACGTGAATCGTGTAAGAAGTAAATGCACCAGGCTGAATCACATTGCAAACACTACAGAGCGGCCAGAGTACAAACGTATTATGCCGCACAACAGCGGAAACCGGCCGGTCATTTGCATTCAAATTGATACCGATTCCGCCACCTGAACCGTTCATTTGAAACGTGTTGTCCGCGATCGTCAAATTTCTTGCCGACATCTGAAGCATGCTCATCCCCATACCAAAACTCGTAAGATACGGCTCGGAAACAGTATTAGATGCAAAATACACATCATAACTACCGTTAATAATACCGATCAGGTCATAATTGACGTTCGTCGTGGTCGTATTATCTTGAATGATATTACTCGTCACCTGAACACTGGTCGAAGAATCGATACGAAGCCCAGCAAATCCTTGGCCGGCGTACGACATGATCGTATTTGAAGAGATCGTCACATTGGATGCATCGATCGCGGCAATTTGACGCAGACCTTTCTCGCCGGTAGCCGTATTACCAGAAATCGTAATGTTGGTTGCTGTATTTGCATCGATGCGGGAATTACCTCTCCAAACATTATCGATAATCTGTACATTCGATTGATTCGTATTCTGAAGAACGACGTTAGAAAACGTACAATTACGAAAAATATTATCCGACTGGGAATTGATAAAGACCGGAGCCGATTCATCATCCACCCCGATCACCGCCCCGCTATTTTGACAGTCGAGCGTGACCCCGTTAGGCAAATTGAATGAGAATGTCTCAGTCGTGGAAGCGTAATCAGCTTCTACATTGATGATATCCGGTGAAGTAGCAACAGCGACCGCATTCGTAATCGTGTCAAAATCACAACCAGAAGGACAGACGGTATACGTAGCCGCCAAAACCGGCATTGAAACGCCGATCCCTAAAAAAGAAGCGAATACGACAAGAAAAAATACGCTATTCTTTCGCAAACGTAAAAAGAATTGAAACACAAGGTTCATGGCCTGACTATATCACAAATATCAAGAAAAAATAAGAGATCAACTCTCAATAAACGTCTCACGAAATGCCTTAGTCGCATCCTGATACGAAACATTCGTCTCATCCTCGGGCGTCGTAAAAGACCAATTCCAATAAAGTTCACCCGGTGTTCTGAATCCAAAAAATCCGTGAACCTCTTTTGCGCATCCACGACCTCTTTCCCGCGCAAGTTATGACCGACAGCAATCAGCCCAGCATCAATATTCGCCAGCACATTACTCTCACCTAATGTCGAGTGACGATTCTCGAGCCAGGTTAATCGCTCGATGAGTTTCTGATAAAACGCATTCATCTGGCCCCATCGCACGGATCCAAAAAATACCACGGCATCTGATTCTAAAAGCGGTTTGCTGATTTCCCACAGTTCATCGTCCGGATTATTCATGCTCGCATAACATCGATGACAGCCAGAAGGATTCTTTTCCTTATCATCGAGGAGCGCGCCTTTTTCCCCACAAGTATTTCCACGCCCCGTAGAAACATTGCCTTCACACGGGTAGACTTTGAGCGTCGTAACATCAATAACCGTCACTTTATCACCCAGCATCTCCGCCATCTTATTGGCGAGCATCGTACTTTTTGGTAAGTCCTGCTTCTCCCCAAGCCAACGATTGGAAGTCGTCAAAAATAAAATCTTGGACTTGCTGCGTAAATACTCCACGCTGCGAAGCATACGCTCGCGATCCTGCTCAATACGTGAAAAAGGATTTTCAGACATCAACCCAATGTTATCACGAAACGCGCCTCCCATTTTTCCACTCAACGATCTCCCCGATCTTGATCTCGATCGAATCGGCCCGCCTTAACGTCGCGATCTGCGACCGGGTTAATAAAGCTTCATGGCTTACATCCACAAGATATTGCGCAACAAACCAGACGTCCCCCTCGCTCGTCATCCACCCTTGCTTATCAAAACGCGAAAGGTCGACAGGTTGTGAATAGCGCCTCAATGTTTTGAAGCCATTCTTATCAAAATATTCATGGAAGTACGATAGAACCAGCTCCCGTATCGTACGATAAACAGGCTCGCGATATCGCAGTACCGCATGATTTGTTTTGGATACCGCTCCCCAGTATCCATGCTGCTTAAAAAGCGCGACGACATGGTCAACATCATGAAAAGCACTTTCAAGATCAAGAATAAGCGGCTTCTGACCCTGAAGACGAAAAGCCAACGCAGCCAGCATCGCTCCCTCAATGCAGTGCGCACGCTTTTCCCGTATCACTCGGCGCGGCGAAAGACATGTATCGCCTTCAGGCTCATGATTCTGTTCAAGAGTATTTAAAAAATCCTGAACCTTGCGCGGAGAATTTAACCGGCGAAGCAACCTTAATTCTTCTGTGGTCAAGCCGAACATACACACAAGACTATCAGCCCGCACGATCTGGTGCGAGATGCTATACTCCCGAGACCTAACCCGACCTATGCCTGACCTGAAAGAAATCCACTCCCGAATCAGAGCCAAAAAAGACGAGAAAAAGAAAGTGAATACGATTTTCAAAGACGTTCTCGCCCAATCCAAGCCATATCAGGATGTGCTCGACGAACTCAAAAAACTCAAGGCAAAAAAAATTCAAATCGAGAGCGAGGTCCGGGCCGACTTTGGTAAAGAAATGGAACAATTAGAGCGTCTCACCCTCGACGTAAAGACCGACGAGATCCTCTTGACCGATCTTTCACTCACGATGCTGATGAAAGGCCAACCACTCGATCTCACCGATGATAATGACGTGAAATACGAACCGGTATTCCGGATCACATTCAAAAAGACTGGATAAGCAAAAGACCGGTTTCAATACCGGTCTTTTGCTATATAAACGCAACTAGTTATTCGTTTCAATCGCGTAAAAATCCACGGAACCTTGCGTCAGGCTAGAAATGTCGAGTGGCTCTGCGAGAGTGTTGCTTCCACAGATGTACGCCACAACTTGCCAAGAAGCATCCTCATCGTAAAAAGCATACTCGCCTACCGTAGGGATACGGTTCTCGATATAAATCGTATCCTGCAAATTGGTGTGAGGTGTCGCGATATCGCCGTTAGAGACCTGAACACCGCCCTGCTCGGCACGAACGGCAATAACGCCAATCTGGGAAACAAGCGGTCCATTAAATGCCGTACGAACTTTTGTAACGATAGAGTTGACCTGACCGCCGTCCGGGATCGTGTCGAGCACAACGCGTTTCGCAAGTCCGCCGCATGTACCATTCGGATCTTTAATATTCGAAGCGTTAATCACATCGAGATAACTCATGCGCAGTCTTTTCATCTCGGTCGTACGATTATTCGTCGATACGGTCACGGCAGAAGCCGAACGTATGCCGGAAAGAATAATGACCGATGCTGAAAGCAAAAGAAGAAAAGAAGCGACGAGACTATGACGATTCACTTTGGAAAAGGTCATAAGGGTCAGACTAATTTCTCGTTTCCATGATATAGAAATCCGCAGTACCTGTCGTAACCGTTGAAATATTCATCGGATCAGCAAGCACATCGCGTCCACAGATGTACGCCACAACTTGCCAAGAGGCATCCTCATCGTAAAAAGCATACTCGCCTACCGTAGGCATGCGGTTCTCAACGTAAGACGTGTCCTTCAAATCCGTATGCGGAACAGCTATGTTCCCACTGGAAAGCTGAACACCGCCCTGCTCGGCACGTACGGCAACAACGCCAATCTGGGAAATACCAGCACCAGAAAACACATTACGCACCTTTGTGACGATAGAAGTGACTTGGCCGGCAGCCGGGATCGTGTCGAGCACAACGCGCTTGGCAAAGCCGCTACACGATCCATCCGGATCTGAAACATTGGATGCGCCGGAAAGATCTGCAGCATTCATACGAATACGCTTCATCTCAACGGCTCGGCTTGTTCTTGTTTCAGTAACGGCATTGACATGCTGAATACCGGCAAAAACAACAACGGAAAAAATAAGAATCAGCGCAGAAGAAGCAACAAGTGTTTGTTCTTTCATAGCTTATGAAAAGAATATTAATTAAATACTTTCTACTTTCAATACTCTACCACGGACCATCCTCTAACGAATGTGCACAATAAATAAATTACTAATAAAGTTTTTAAATATAAAAGACCTTCTTCAGAAGGTCTTTTATATTTAACTGTGTATCTCCTCAAGAAAGATAGCTTTGTACGCTTCTCACAAAATGACACGTATAGCCTCCGGGATTCTGCTGAAGATAATCCTGATGCTCCGGTTCCGCCGGTGTAAATTTCCCAAGCGGCTCTAGCGTCGTCACGACCGGATCAGGCCAATTTTTAGACTTGTTCACAAGATCGATCAAACGCTCCGCATCTTTCTTCTCCTCTTCCGACCCATAGAAAATCGCCGATCGATACGCGCTTCCAACATCATTCCCCTGTCGATTCATCGTCGTCGGATCATGGATACGGAAAAAGAAATCCAACAATTCAGGGTAGCTCGTAAGCTTGGGATCGTACGTAATCTTTAAAGCCTCGGCATGACCCGGATGACTCTGATACGTCGGATGCTCATTTGAACCTCCCGTATACCCCGTCTCGGTATCAATCACACCTTTTTGCTTCCGAAACAAATCCTCCATCCCCCAGAAGCATCCGCCGGCCAACACAGCGACCTTTGTTGATTCATTCATAGACACACCTATTCTACCTGCGAATTTCCGTATTCGGTAATTTCGCCGCGATCTGATCAAGATCCTGTTTTGAGTAGTTGTTGCCGGAAACATCAAGAACACGCAGCTGCTTGAGATTACCAAGCTCCATCGGAAGACCGGTCAATTTGTTATTTGATGCGTCGAGCGTCTCCAGCTTGCTTAACCGTCCGAGCTCGGCGGGTAAACCTGTTAACGAATTGTTGCTCAAATCAAGAAACTTCAAATTTTCAAGCTGTCCAATCTGCGACTGCGGAGCACCCGTCAAACGATTTTCGGAAACATCAAGCCGCTCAAGATCCGTTCTCGTAAAGACGTCCGCAGGGATCGACGTCAGACCCTTTCCGCTCAGATCAAGCGTCGTCGTGCCCGATGGCTCCTGTGCCACAGGCGGAGCTTGCAAAGGCCTTGTAGGAACAGCCGGCGCTGTAGAACAGCCTGCACCGAGAGTCGCAACGACAAGCAATGCTGCGAGATATATTTTCATCCATTGACCCTAACACAAAACCCGCCATTCGGCAGGTTTTGTACTATAATAGCTCGCTTGCAATGGTTCATTCACGTATACTCCTTCTCATGATCGAACATCCAAAAGACCCGCTGTACGGAAAAACACTTCAAGCGATTCTTGAAAAGTTATTGGAAAAGCACGGTTGGGAAGGGCTCGCACAAAAAATCAATATAAACTGCTTTAAAAAAGATCCAAGCATCAAATCGAGCCTTGTATTTCTAAGGAAGACCCCTTGGGCACGCGAGAAGGTCGAGGAACTCTATATACGTACGATGCACAATCCAAAATCTCGGGAAATAGAAGATTCGCCTATCAACTTGGGGCAATAAAGAATTCTAATCAAAGAAATAATATTTTTATCGTTATGAAAATATATATTTTACTTGCACATCCTGATAAAGATACATTCAATGGTCAGATCGCTGAGGCGTACCATGATGCCGCCATCGCAAAGGGCGATGAAGTACGCATCCAGCGTATAGGCGATATGAAGTTTGATCCCGTTCTCTGGAAGGGTTACAAAACGATTCAGGAACTGGAACCCGACCTAAAAAAGGCTCAAGAGTATATTTTGTGGTGTGAAAAATGGGTTATTATTTACCCAATGTGGTGGGGATCGATTCCAGCGATACTAAAGGGATTCTTGGATCGCGCCCTGCATCCTGGTTTTGCATTTAAATACCATGAAAACGACCCGTTTTGGGACAAGCTCTTGAGCGGCAAAAAAGCAGAGATCATTCGAACATCCGATGCTCCGCAATCATGGATTTGGTGGAAATACAAAAATAGCGACATCAATATGATGAAGCACGCTGTCCTGGAATTTTGCGGACTAGAAACAGTGAAAGTGACAAAAATTTCAAGGGTTCGTTTTTTAAACGAAACACAAAAAGAGAAATGGATAAAAAAAATTCGCTTGTCTGTATAAGATGACCGAGAGAAAAGCCATCCAGGCGCGTCACAAAAAACCACCGCCTTTCAGCGGTGATTTTTGTTGGCAGGGGCGGGGGGAATCGAACCCACGCTAACGGTTTTGGAGACCGTTGTACTACCATTATACGACGCCCCTATTCAAATAATTGCTGCATAAATATAGTCGAAACCATCATAAAATGCAAGAGGTTATGGTCGATTGACGATGTGCGGCAAACATTGTTACAACTTAGATGCAAGAAAGGTTGGGCTGCATGAACCGCGACCAGTTCTTTCACATGCTGCCTCCGCGTACAGCGCAGGAGCTCGAGCTTATCCAGTTCGCCTACTGGCTGTGCAAAACCGCGCACCGCGACCAGTTCCGCGACGACGGCCAGCGCGTCTTTGAGCATCCGCGGCGAGCGGCGATCAGCCTCATCAAGAACGGCTATCACGATACGCAAACGATCATCCTGATCCTGCTCCACGACATCTTTGAGGATACAACGACTCCCGACAAAGTCGTCCTCAACCTCTTTGGAGCAAGCACCTGCGATGACATGATGACGATCTCCAAGAAGATCCCCAAGTTTGACCCTGTCACCGGCGAGCTTGTCGACCGCGTCGCCAAGTCGACGGAGGAATACTTTGCCAAACTCGCTGCCGCCGACTTCAAAGTCCGCGTAAGCAAGTGCGCGGATCGCGAGGACAACCTCTCGGACATGAACGGATTCGAGATCCCGCGCAAGCGCAATTACATCATCGAGACACGGGAATACATCATCCCGATCGCCCGCAACACCTGCCCCGTGTACGCACGAAGACTGGAAACCCTATGCGACCAAGCCGAGGAAGCGCTCCGCACCCACGAGCCCCATTCCTAACTACAAAACCGCCCCAGAATTTCTATTCTTGGGGCGGTCGCTGTTTTTTTTATTACCCGCGATACTCTGGCGGAACCTCATCGGGATACCACATCGGATAACTGCCGTCCTTTGCGCGATTGTGCACGAATCCATGCGAAATCGGTTCATCAGAATCCGGCTGATCGACAATCGCTTCAACCAAAATACCGGTAGCCGTACGCTCGATCGTAATCGAGACAACTTGATACTCGCCATCCGGTGGAGTCGTGCGATAGTACTCGACCAAAGGCGCTACAATGTTTGTCTTGATCTGATCGATCTCAGCGGCACGAAAAGCCAATCGATTGAAAAAGAATACCTGTGGCGTCTGCGCGCACATGGCAGACTTCGTCGTCACCGGCTTTCCATCGACGGTAGGTGCAGTAACAACCGGCGTACCAGGCATCACGCAACCGCCGCCAAGCAAAGCCAAGATTCCAAATAAAGCCGTCAGTTTGATCATCTTCATATATCCTAGTTGTATCAAACTCCTATCAATTGACAAGCAACCCGTCGGATCATACTCTGCGCCTCATCTATGTCTGAGAAAAAACGCATTGCCGTCATCGGCGCCGGAATCGCCGGACTCGCCTGCGCCTATACGTTAAAACAAAACGGTTATGAGGTGACGGTCTATGAAAAAAACGCCTACGTCGGCGGGCGCATGAGCTCGCGCACCAAAGACGGATTCGTCTTTGACCTCGGCGCCGACCATTTGTGCGACCTCTACGATCGAATTAAATATTACTGTAAGGAATTTGGCATCGAATGGGAAAAGATGCGCTTTCTCAAATACGCCATTTTCCAAAAGGGAGAACTCGTTCCGTTTGCGGACGCCGTTGGCATGCTCTCCAAGCTGCGTTTCACGTGGCAATTTTTCCTTGCAAAAAATATTGGCAATTTCTTGGATCTCGACGAACTCGCTGGACAAGACACCGACAACGCTTACGACTACATGCGCCGCTGGGCCGGAAAAGACGTCGCAGATTATTACGTCGACGCATTTACCTCAACGTATCAATTCCACCGCGCGGAAGAAATCAGCGTCGCCGCATTGAAAGGCATCATGAAATCCATTGAGACAGAACCGGGTCGATGGCATCTTCACCGCACCAAAGGAGGCATGCAGGCGTTGCCAAATGCATTTGCTGAACGCCTCAACATACATCTCAACTCCCCCGTCAAAGAAATTGTCGGCGGCGAGAACGTGAACCTGGTCGACTCAAAAGGCACGACACAAACATTCGACGCGGTTGTCCTCGCCTCTCAAGCCACGGTTAGCAGCAAGATCTATATAAACCCGACGGAACAACAATCCGATGTACTGACGAATACCCAATACGCCTCGTCGATCAGCATCGCCTTCCGCGTCGATCGCAACCTTCTCCCCGACACCGCCGTCGTCTGGGTCCCGTTTGTGGAAAGCTCAAAAATTTCCGGATATGTTAACGAGGCGATGAAAGGTGAAGAGCTGGTCATTGGCGAAAAAACATTGATCTGCGCATGGCTGCATGAAGATTTTGCAAAAACACTGATCGGAAACACAGACGAAGAAATTTTCTCAGCCGTAAAACCCGAACTGATCAAGGTATGCCCATGGTTCGATTCGATCGATCAACTACAAAACCATGATTTGGAACGCTGGGTAGAAGCGATGCCCAAATTCTCCCACGGCCATCTGCAGCGCGTCAGCAACTTCATGCATGACGGTCAAGGCGCAAACAACGTCTTCTTCTCCGGCGACTATCTGAACGGCCCGTGGACGGAAGGCGCGCTCCGTAATGGAGAACGCGTCGCGGAGCAAGTGATTAAAGCGCTCGGATAAACTCGTCATCGCTCGGTGCTTTTGGACCCTCGTAGAACCGATCTCCGGTTAAATCCATATAAAGCCCCATTCCTGTCGACACAGTTCCGTACATCCCCGCCCATCCGCTCGACGCGTTACACCACCAAAAATTTGGAAACGGTGTTTTTGCTTTGAGACGATTCTTGCTGACTTGCTCCGGAGTCATATCCGAACCATACGCATTCCCCTTTGGAGCCAAACAGAAATCCTCATTCGTCACCGATGTCCCAATCGTTTTCACGACTATATGCTTCCGGATATCCGGCACATATTTTTTCTCGACTAGATCGATCATCTTTTCCGCCGTCTTCAACTTCAACTTCATATATTCCGCGTAACTCTTGTCCTGCGCATCCTTGAATGGCTGGTATTCTGTGTACGATGCGAGCTCGAGAATCTGGCAATCAGGTCCCGGCGTCGTACCGCCCGCATCCGTATGCAGCGTTGGCGTCGACATGAAAAGCCATGGCTTTTCAAAATTGGTTGCGCCCATCTGGCGCCACATTTCATTCATATCCCAATCCTCAAGATGCCAGATATTGAAGGAGCCAAAACCGTAATCACGCAGATCGATTCCCTTCAATCCAAGATACACAACAACACCGGCTTGCGAGTACTGATACGATAGTTTCTTTTTGTCGTCGGCAGAAAACTTCTCCAAACCGATTTTCTTTGCCATCGTCTGCGGATCGCCGTTACAAATAAAGTTCTTTGCCGTAAACGTTTTGCCATTTGCCGTTCCAACACTCGTTACAATGCCGTTCTCAACGTTAATCTTATCGACAGGCGTTTCGTAATAAATATGGCAGCCCTCGTGACTCGTAATAAAGTCGGCCAAGCGCTGAATATAATACTTAAAGTGCTTTGTCGGATAATAGGCGCCCGTATTGTACCCGCCAAACAAAGCGATATACATAAACAACGAGAGCTTCTCCGGCGGAAGCATGTAGTCGCCCGCATTGGCGCACAAAACAGCTTGCGCTTCCTTGCTCAAACCACATTCATCAAATAAATCTTGCACCGTTGCGTTTCGATACTTGATAATCGTCGGATATTTGTACGCCTTGAGATAGTCAATCGGCTTGATCGTCTCGGGAAACGTCCGGAATTCCTCGCGCACCTTCCGTAGAACAGCGACAAATTTTTCCATCGTAGATTTCTGGTCCGGATACGCCGCAACCACGTTCTCAATCAGCTTGTCCCAACCATACGGAATAGGAACACGTTTTCCATCCGGCATCACCATGTGGTCATACCCATTTTTATCGAGAAGTTCAAACGTAATATCCTTCTCCAAACCGACACGCTTCAAAAACTCGTAAATCTTTCCACCCGGCGCACATCCCCAAATGTAATGCACCTGCGCACAAAAATGATAATCGCCCGTGTGGAACGTCTGCGCATAACCTCCGGGGATATCATGCGCCTCAATCAGGCAGACCTTGTGCCCGGCATTCGCAAGCAAAGCACCGACGGTAAGCGCGGAACTCCCCGTCCCGATAATCACATAATCGTAGGAATGCCCTTCCGCATAGCGCGCGTCTTGCGCGGCATGCTGTTCCTTGGTCAATGCACTTGTACTCGATTTCTTGGCCATATTCCGACGGAGAGTATAACCTGATACGCGATGTTGCAAGAACCATTGGTCTGGATCGCCGCCCTCCTCATCTTGGTCGATGTGGGCGCCGTCTGGTTGCTCTACAGGGGCGCGCCCTTTATCCCTACAAAACATGAAGGCGTGGAAAAGATTCTCGAGCTCATCGATAAGCGTCCAAATCTTAAAATTGCCGACATCGGCTCCGGAGACGGCCGCATTCTCATCGCGCTCGCCAAACAAGGAATCGAGGCGCACGGTTTTGAAATCAATCCCGTACTCGTCTGGTGGTCACGTAGAAAAAGTAAACAACTACATCTCGATCATCTCGCGAAAACACATTGGAAAGACCTCTGGAAAGCCGATCTTTCCGATTTCGACGTCATCATCGTCTTTGGCGTCATCTACATCATGGGAAGATTGGAAGAAAAATTGCAGCGCGAATTAAAACCAGGATCGCAAGTCATTTCCCTCGGCTTCCAATTCCCAAATTGGACGCTGAAAGAAAAACGTAACGGTCTCTACATCTACTCAAAATAAAAACGCACCATTCCATGCATGGTGCGTTTTTGACTGGGCCGAGGCTTACTTTACTTGATGCATGAAACCCCTAGACGGTTTTGGGATTCCCGACGTTTCAAGAAGAACCCTCGCTTCATCATTCTTTCCCTGCTCACGCAGAGTCTTCGCCTGCTCGAGTATCAACTTCTGCTCATCCGTTAACTGGATACGTTTCATCTTCCCCGGTCGATGAACCGGTAAACCGGCTTTCTCGAGTATCGCGTCGGCCTGTTCATGCAGAGCGCGCGCTTGCTCATGCAGAGCTTTTGCCTGTTCTACAGCGGCCTTCTGCGCATCGGTGAGATTCGCCTTCTGGAACATCCCCCATTTAGGGGCATCGGAAATTCCAGCGGTAGTATCCATGGTCGCAGCATGTGCGCCGGTTAACGCGAGAGCGGCGAGCGGAAGAGCGACGGCGGTTGAATAAAATAACGCACGATACTTCATAGGTAAAAAGCAAGACAAGGGATTAGCGGCACGCACCGCGGCGGAGCGTCTTGAGAATCTCGTAAGGAATCAAACCCTTACATTCAGTACTACGCGGCTCATCAAATGTTCTTTCGGGGTCGCATTTTACTTTCAACAAATTTTTGCTTTGAGGGTCCCAAGGAAATACGTAGCAAGGGCGGAAATAAGGCTTATCAGGCCCATCTGACGGCTTAGCGAACACCCCGATCACGCGCACCGATTCCCGCTCGACCAAAACATCTCGGCTGTCGTCCGCAAGATCCTGAGTATCCATGAGATACAGATTTCCATCGAATCCTTTCAAGCGCATCAAAGCCTGATCTCGATCAAATGCGAGCACCTCTCCAGCCAACAGCCCCTGTTCCGGCTTAGACCACATCTGCTGCTGACGCTTCATCACGGGTCGATACGCCGGGATTCGTCCCCCAACCTCCTCATCGACAACACGGCCGGCACCCGCGACGTAAAAAATAAATCCTCCGATAACGGTTACGAGCAGACTCAAACTGACAATCGCCGTTAAAGGAAATCGGTAACCTCTCGACGTGTGGCGAACATTATCATACGCAAGCAAAAGCGCACCGAGCAAAGCGATAATCCAAAAGAGCGGCAATACCTGCCAAACAAATCCAAACAAATTCTTATGCGTCAGCGAGCGATATTCCCAGCCGGCATTCACAATCGAATAAACCAGCACGGCAGCGAGTAATGAACCGAGCACGATAGACACAATCCAGAACGCCCAGAACAAACGGTCTTTTACCGTAAATTGCCACTTGGGTCGTGGAACCACATGCTCTTCCTCAATCCGATCAAGAACCTTGTGGGCAAGGTCTTCTGAAGAACCGTTGGGTTTGAGTTCGATTTCGTTCATATTAGACAAGATGGGATAGCGTATCGCGCAGACGTTTCTTGGCTCGATTCAAGAGTGTAGCAACCGTTCCGGTCGGAATCCGCAAAATATCCGAGATCTCGGCGTACTCGCGCTCTTCAAAATATCTTAGAACGATGACATCGCGATACTTTGATTCCAGCTTTTTTAGCGCCTCCGTCAATTGCGACGCATTCAAACCGAGCTCCGTCTCCATCGATGTATCTGCCGACCCGCTCAACTGCTCGAGGACAAGCTCCGCATCGTCAACAGGATGACCCTCGGGACGCGAGGATGTCGAACGAAAAAAACTCATTGCCTCATTATGCGTAATGCGATAAATCCACGAAGAAAATTTTAACTGACGATCAAACTCGTTCAAGTTCCGATACGTTTTCAAAAACACGTTTTGCAGCACATCCTCCATATCCTCGCGCCGCATCACGCCAAGGCGACGCAAATAGCGCGCCAACCGTTCTTGATAGCGAAGGACCAAAAGCGCAAAAACCTCTTTATGCACTAAGGCATCGCCGACGATATCCTCGTCGGCACGTGTGACGTTATGGTTCGTCATGCAGGCCTATGTTTAGTACGCATCAAACACGAAATCCATTCATCTTGTCCAGCGGGGTTGAAAGATATCGGCGCAGACGGCGTAATACGGGCAAACCTATGAAAAAATCGCTTATTGCCATCATTTCCGTCCTTGTTCTTATCATCGGCGGTTTCATCACCTACAACGCTCTCACAGCCCCAACAAAGGCCCCTAGTACCCTGCCAACAGTCACGGACGAACGTCCTGCACCGACCCCTTCAGTCGAGCCCGCTACTCCTACTGCCGTCGTCCCAACTGGCACCTATCGCATTATCCCTGAATCCTCCAAAGCCACCTATTCTATTTTTGAGATGCTCCGCGGTAAACCGGTAACCGTGATCGGTGCAACAAGTGAAGTCATGGGAACCTTTGAGGTCGATCGCACAGACCTTTCCAAAGCCTCGATCGGTGAAATCCGCGTAAACGCGCGCACGTTTAAAACCGACGACGAAAAACGTGACAACGCCACGCGCCGCATGATCCTCAAAACGGAAGACGACGCAAACGAGTTCATTATCTTCAAACCGATAACGATCACAACGGATAAGCAATCCATTGACCTGAATGCGGAATTCGCATTCCGCATCACCGGTGATCTCACCATCTCCGGAACGACAAAACCCGCAATATGGGAGGGTGTCGGCAAATTCACTTCCGACACGGAACTATCCGCAACCGTAAAAACAACCGTCAAGCGTAGTGACTACAGCCTCGTTATCCCGGATTTCCCCTTCTTGGCCGATGTCGCCGATGAAGTCCCCCTTCAAATCGATTTTGTCGCCAAGAAATAATAGAAGGGCTATACTCACCCCATGCTTCCAAAGCGTGGGGTGTTTTATATCGGCATACCGGTATCCTTGATTCTTGTAGCTGCCGGTTTAGGAGGATTTGAAATCCTTCAGCAATTTAAAGCGCTACAATCCGCACAATTGGCCCAAGTAAGCACCCCGCAACCAGCGCAAGAACCAGCCGACGTAACAACAAACACCCTGCGTGAAGTCGAGGCACCAGAACCAGTCATTGCCCATGTACCCGTACCAAAGGAGGTCCGAGGCATCTACTGGACCGCGGAAACCGCTCGCAATAAACGTGCCGAGGAACTCCGTACCTACATGCTCAAAACAGGATTAAATACCGTCGTGATCGATGTCAAAATGGATAATGGAGAAGTCGTAATGCCACCGCAGGCAATCATCGATAAACTCGGCCAAGACGGCATCTATCGCATCGCTCGTCTTCCTGTCATGCGCGACTCTGTCTACGCCCGCGCCCACCCGGAACAGGCCATCAAATCAACCAGCGGAAAACTCTGGCTCGATAAAACCGGAGCCGCCTGGCTCGATCCTGCACACCCGGGAGTCGCTGAATCAGCACTCAACCTCGCACGTGAAGCTTACAAAATGGGTTTCGATGAAATTCAATTCGATTATATCCGCTACGCTTCCGACGGCGTCCTCTCTGCAATCGCTAAAACCGAAGCAGAAAAAACCAGAACCAAAGGAGAGATTATGCGTGCTTTTTTTGATACGCTCGGCGGCACACTGAAAAAAGAAGATATCCCCGTTTCCTTTGACCTTTTTGGCATGACCTTTTTAACAGCGGAAGACTTTGGCATCGGCCAACGTTTGGAAGACGTCTATCCCAACGCCGACTACATTTCTCCGATGGTATACCCCTCGCATTATTGGACAGGATTCCAAGGCTTCAAAAATCCAGCCGAGCATCCATATGAAGTTGTAAAATATTCTCTCGATAAAGGTGCGGAAATCCTCAAAACCGATCACTTCATCGATGAGGCAGAGTCCCGTGCAAAATTCCGTCCCTGGATCCAAGACTTTGATCTCGGTGCTGTCTACACGGCCGCACGTATCGAAGCGCAGATTAAAGCTTCTCGCGATGCAAAAGCTTCCGGCTGGATCTTGTGGAATGCACGCAACGTCTACGAACCTGCAAAGTACACTCCATAACAGCTACTTCAAAGTCTTCAGAAACTTCAGCATTTCTTCGCGCCCTGAAAGCGCTTCCTGCGCACCTTTAGCGACTCGTTCAAAGCCATGAATCAGATTCTCCGGCGTAACAAGATGCTCTGACCTTCGCAGCTTTTCAATAGAACGCTCACATCGCTGCACAATTTCTTGGGAATACACTGGCAGAATCTCCATCCAAAAAATCGTCCGCCACTCTTCCCTGACTTCATCGATAAGAACTTGGCTCCCTCGTTTCTCCGGATGCAATCGATACCATCGCTCAAGCACGCGAGCGCCTGCAGAATTCATCTGACCGCGCATCAAATCCGACTCCCAATCATGCGCATCATCATGCATCTGTTTGACGAGAATTAATTCACAATAACGAGCAAGCATCTCTTGGCCAACAACATTCTCCGGCGACTCTCCAAGCTCGCACAAAATACCAACCGGACCAATCGCATGTCCGATCGATCGCCCAAACAGCATCCAGTCCTCGCGAAATGAAGGAATGGTTTCTGGCAAAAAAATCCGACCGTCTTTAACTTGAAAACGACAATAAGATAATTCCCAAGCATTGGAAGCATCAACGCGATTCATCATCCGCATCACCCATCGATGAAAATGCGTATTCTCCGGAAGCACTTCATCAAAAACGCTCTGCATCTTTCGCAAAAAGGTCGAAGCTAAAGGCAATGCGCTCGCATCACGATCTCCATCCATCACATCATCCAAAAGCGTATACGAAAGCCAGCCAAACAGACTCGCAAGCCCAAGCGATTCAATCGCACGCTCCGATACCTTTTCTCCACGCTCACCGAGTAAGCCAGCTGCCATAAACGGCGTAAGCGTAATCTGGCGTTTCGTATCTTTTATTATAGCCAACTCGATTGCTACGCGAGCCGCTTTTGAAAACTCAGGCGCAAGACTCTGTATAAAAACATACGCTTGTTCAACAATGCGCTCATGTATTTCATCTGCCCTTGAATAACTTGGCTGCACAACAGTATCCACGCTGACCAGCGATAGCGCCTCGAGAAGAAGCGCCGCCGTCAAAGCCGATGCTCCTCAAAAATGCTTCACGCCTTTCTGCGATGGATCAATACAAAAAGCGTAGGGCGCAGGGCTCTGTTCCGCTCGAGCCAATTGTTCAATCTCAGACCCCCATGAACCGCTCACATCCCCCAAACGCAACAATATCCCCAAAGCCAGCGCGTCAGCCACAGGATTTCCCCATGTCAATCCATTCCGTAACGCGAGAACACGTCCGACAATCGCAGATTCACGCCCCTGAGGCCGTCTCGATAAAGCAGACAGTGCGGAAAGTTCATTTGGATAATAAGGCGATTGGAGTTGTTGATCGTTCAAAACGCTACTCAAATAATCATCCAAACCAGGCAAATCAATCTCAATACTCCCCAAAGCAAAAGCCAGATGTGCGTTCACAGTCGGATCAATATCTCGCCAAACAGGATTCGCATCAGCAGAAATAAGCCATGTTCGATAAGGCCCGCCCGGCTGGACTTCGCAAGCGAGTAAAGCAGCGACAATTTTTCCAAGTAACTCGCCGTCCAAAATCTTCTTATCATGCAAAGCTAAGCCGGCAATCACGCAAGCCGTATCATCAAGATCATCAGGATACGGTTTCGTTTTTGCCTCGATTGAATCTCTCGCCCAATAATTCACGGCACCCGTTTCAGAAATTTGCCGCAAGAGAAAGCTGGCAATCTTTTCCTTGATATCTTCCGCACCCTCAACCCGCGACGATGCAAGCGCTATCAAAACATGCGCCGCCACAAAACTCGTCCGATAAGCCTGGCTCGACGACAAAAAATGAACCGGGTCCGGCGAGCTCAGGCTGGTAAATCCGCCGTCAACATCCTGTGAATTTCGAACCGTGCTCAATAGCCGTTCACGGATGCCGATATCCATATCAAGTTAGATTCTTGCGTATCGGCAGACGAATTTCAAATACCGTCTGATCTTTGGTACTTGTGGCATCGATCGTCGCAGAAAAATCTTTCTGAAGAATCTCTTTCACGGTCGGCAATCCGATTCCACTACCGGTTTTCTTGGTTGTAAAAAACGGATTAAAAATCTTTTCCAAATGCTCGCTTGAAATTCCTCCGGCTTTATCAATAATCTCAATAACCGCATCACCCTGGTTCTCGTGGCAGGTTACCCGAATAAGACGATCTTCATAAGCGACATCGGATTCGGCATAGGCTTCAATGGCGTTCGCCAAAAGATTCATGACAACCCGATGGAACTTCAACGGACTTCCGACAGACTCGATCCGTTCAATATCCATCAAATCAAAGGAAACATGCGCTGGCCGAGCTTTGGATTGCAGCAATTGCACCGCTTGCTCAATCTCATCACCAAGAAAACGGAATCGTATCCGGCTTCTTTTGAAACTGCTGTCGCGCAACCTGCACCAGTTCCTCCATGCGCTTCGTCGCTTGTAGCGCCTGGTCCATATATGTATTTGTATCCCGCACATCCTCTGGCACCTGATCCTTCACCATCTGCAAATTGATCGACATTGATGTAAGCGGATTAGCCAAATCATGCATGATGCCGCTCGCAAGCTGGCCAAACTCGGCAAAACGCGTCATCTGCTCCAACTGGATTTCCTGAGCTTCCTTTAACTGTTTGGTGCGTTCTTCTACTTTAATTTCAAGCTGATCACGTTCTACTTGTAATGCCGCTTCCGAAACACGTGCTCTCTGAAGTGAAGCGCGAAGATCGCGATTTGCTAACCAAGAAAAAATAGCGATCAAAGCAAACGCGATAGAAGCTGCCACGGCGTCTCCAGATAAAAAACTTGTTTGCTTCCAATCTCGAGCAAGTACGAGGTATCCGCCATTCAACATCCAAGTAAGCCAGATCAAAGCAGAAGCGATCGCAGTGGTGACAAAAAAAGCAAAACGCGATGAGATCAAAATTCCAGAAATAGTGATAAGAAAGCAATACAGGATCCACGTAATAGGCAAATCTGGCCCCCAGGAATAATTCGCATAAAAAATATAAAGAAATAAAATCCCAACAATGGAATACGAGGCTATACGAGAAAACCCCTTCCGCGAAAGAAGCAACAAGCTAGAAAAAAATACTGTAGCTAAAAACGCTATGACAGGTGAAATACCTTGATAGCCTTTGATGAAGGCTTGCTGCAAACAAACGATCAAAAACAAGCAAAACAATAGCGCCGAAGCACTTACCAGGAGAATATTTAGAATATACTCTTGGCGCTTACCATCCTCATCTTCGCTGACAGGCGAGATGAAAAATCGGTACAAAAAAGAGACGATCTTCATGCGGTGAAACTAACGTATGTAAAAAACATGATTTCCGCAAGGATCGTCTCTTTTATACTAGTGGCCCCAAGGTGCGAACTCTTCAGAAGCGAGTGCGATGGCTACAGAGCCAGCTGATCCATTCGTACGCACAGATGCGTCCGAGAGAACCTTCTCGATGAGCTTGTTCATAATATAATAGTGCGTGGATAAAAAAATATGTTGATTCGTCGACCCCGAATCAACTCTACAGTACAACATTCAAATCTTAACAAGTATAAAATCTATATAAAGACTTTATCTTCTACTGCACTTCTATCTTGTAACCACGCCCTTGTACCGTGTGGATAAGTTTTGACTTCCCCGCCTCATCGACCTTCTTACGAAGCGTCATCATGTGCGTCTCGATCGTATTCGATCCAGGGTCAGCCGACTTATCCCAAACATGCTCCATGATATCCGTACGGGAAAGCACAACGCCCTGATTGCGCATGAGATACTCCAACAAACCAAATTCTTTTCGAGTCAAATAAATCTCGCGCTGACCACGAACAACACGCTGACGTTTGCCGTCGATAACCAAATCATCCAACTGAAACGTATCCGACTGGAACGCCTTCGAACGTCGCAGCAATGCACGCACGCGCGCAACCAATTCATCCGTTGAAAACGGCTTGGTCAAATAATCATCCGCACCTTCATCCAAAGCGCAGACTTTGTCCGATGTCTCGCATCGGACAGTCAACATCAAGATCGGCGTATGAAATCCGCGCTCGCGCAATATCTTGCAAACTTGCTTTCCATCAATACCAGGCAAGACATAATCAAGTAGAATGACATCGTAAGCAACATCGTTCGCTAAACGCAAAGCATCCTCCCCCGTCGCCGTCGTATCAACGCTAAAAGACTGTTTCGTAAGAACATCCTTTAACGCTTGTGAAACCTGGCGATCATCTTCTACGACAAGTAATCGCATACAGGCCAAGAGTAGCGTTTTTACAGATAAAGTAAATAAGCAAAAACAAAGTTTTTATAAGGTTTTTAGACGGAGATCGATCTTAGCCAAAAAACCAACATTTATTGACAAAAACCCTCGATAAAAGCCAAGATTTCGATAGCAAAAAACCCGCTCCTTCGGAGGAAGCTGATGACCAGAATCACCCGTGCCGATGCAGAGATCGACGCCAAGCTCGAACGTGAAGAGCGCAAGCGCAAGGAAGCCGAGCTACGTGCCCAGGGCATCGAACCACCCAAACCCGCAGATACGGAGCCCAAGACAGCGCTCGGCTGGATCGCTTTCACGATCGCCGGTCTACTGATGCTCGGCTTCTTCCTCGGATTCTACTTCCTAGCAATGAGCCTCCTGCGCTGAAGCTCGGTCTTGCTCTTAAAAACCCTCCGACAACTGAGTCGGAGGGTTTTTACATTTTTATTTCTGACACCCTCCGCAATAATGCGTCCCTCTCTGCGCCACAACTATTCTCTTGATCGCACCTCCGCAATTCAAACACTTCTCTCCTTCCCTCCCATACACCCGCAACAGCGATAAAAACCCTCCCTTTTTCCCCTCCGTATCCACATAATCATTCGCACTCGTCCCCCGCTGCTTCACCGCTTCATCCAGCAACTCTTTCAAATGCTTTATTAAATTTATTCGATCCGCTTCTTTCATCTTTCCCAATCGTCTCGTCGGCAAAATCCCCGCTCGATGGCACGCTTCATCCGCATAAATATTCCCAACTCCTGCAATCACCGCCTGATTCAAAAGCGCCGCCTTCACCATTCTCGTCTTTGGCTTGATGAAGCGTGTCGCGAGTAGCGTGACATGCGACTCCAGCGGCTCCGGTCCATATTTCGATAAAATCTCCTCCAGCTCTTTTCCGGAAACAAAATGCACAAAACCAAATCGCCTTACATCATTCCAAACCAATCGCGTATCTCCTAATTCAAAAATCATTCGATCATGTTTTGGTCGATACATACTCGTCATCAACAAAAACGAACTTCCCCGTCATTTTCAAATGCGCCGTCATCGCCGTTCCATCGGTAAATCGATAAACAAGCAGCTTCGCACGCCGCTCAACACCCTCGATTGTTTTCCCGACAACAACCTCAACAAATCGCTTCCCAACCGGCTTCTCCCTCCCCGACTTCAAAAGCGTCACCGATACAATCATTTTGCCCGCCAAACCGGCATGTAATTGACGTCTTACAGTCTCGACTTCTGGTAATTCCGGCATAAAAACGACCTTAACAAGAAGCGACCCCCGACGCCAGTTAGCATCGAGGGTCGCAGGTGTCAGACGGGCAGAATCGCCGTCAGCTCTTTGAGAATCTTGTCGGCGCTCTTGAGGCGCTTCTTGGGGGTCTCGAACAGGTCTTCCTGAGCGAGGATGTTGCGCGCATGCTCGAGCTTGGTCGCCGCGATGCTCCGCGCATCCTGGCTGAACGAGCTGCAGGCCGCAACATGCTTGGCGATCTTGACGATCGAGTGGATCGCGGCCTCGCGATGCTCCTTCATCTTGCTCTCCTCGAGCGAGCGATGCGTCATGTACGAGAGCCGTCGAATGACCTGCCGCTCGACCACGCACACGAGGAGCACGGCGTGCAGCTCGCGGCGGATGGCCGCAAACGTATCGATCTCGCTGGCATCGCCGTAGCGAAACTCCTCATACAGCTGCTCGATGCGCCGCGACGGAGCCTCGAAAGGCTGAAGGCGCATGTAGCGGAGCTCCTCGACCAGCTTCGGGAACTCCCCGTTACGCATGTCCTTCTCTTCCTTGAGAGCCTTGAAGAGTTGTTCGGCCTCGCGATTGAAGGCCGTGACAAGCGCAAGGCGCAGATTCGCAAAGCTCCGAACACCGAGAATTTCGGCGATGCGGGACTCGAGACGCTTGATCGCTCCGCGGCTCGCGATGGCGATCACAGGCCCGACCGGATTCCCCGCCTTCGGGGACCGATACCCAAGCCCGCTACCGACATTGCGGCTCGCCGCAAGCTTGTGCGGATTGCGCTTGGGCGCCGCCAAATCGTTCTCGATGGCACGCAGGAGATGCGTGATCTCCTTGGCATCGCCATCCTTGAGCTTACCGGAGCGCATGAGGTAGTCGCTCGCGGTCCTGAGCTCGTCGATACGGCGCTTGAGCCGCTCCTCTTCCGAGACGCCGCCCTGATCGATGTGCTCGAGCATGGACTGCAGTCGGAACGAGTTGGAGATCTCGAGATGCTCGGTCGCACCCTTGGTGCGCGTCTTGAGCTCCTTCGAGTGCAGAATCGCCTTGCCTGTACGCCCATCCCCCGCCGACTCGGCGATGACGACGAGCTTGGGATCGGGAAAGGGATACGCCTGACGACGAATCACCTCACCAGAAACGCGCAGAGAAATCGGACGCTGGAGACGGGAATCGAAAAACGCCACTGCCGACATGAAAAGTACCTCCGTAAATTCCGTAGGCTCAACTTAGCAAATTTTTGACGTTTTGTCAACCGTTACCCTTGATCCGGCCAAGGGGTAATGAGCTCATATCCCGTATCCGTGACCGCCACTGTCACCTCAAAATGCGCCGACGTACTCCCATCCTCCGTTGCGATAGTCCACTGATCATCCTTCATGTACACGCGCCAATCGCCAAGCGTCACCATTGGTTCAATCGCAAGAACCATACCCTTCTCCAACTTAATCCGCGGCGCACGGCGTTCACGATAATGCGGAATCTGAGGCTCTTCATGAACCGCATGTCCAACGCCATGGCCAACCAAATCTTTGACAATACCGTACCCCTTTGGCGTCAAATAATCGTCGATTGCATTACTGATATCGTGCACAAATTTTCCAGCACGCACCTCCTGAAGCGCACGGACAAGCGACTCGCGTGTATCCTCGACAAGCTTCCGCGTCTTCTCATCCGTCTTCCCGACAATAACCGTCGTCGCCATATCCGTACACAAACCCTTATACCAAACCCCGATATCAAGTCCGACAATATCTCCTTCTTTAATCACACGCGCCGGAATCGGCAGTCCGTGCACGACTTCATCATTGATCGAAACACAAAGCGCCCCCGGAAACGCCGAGCCGTCTTTGTCGATTTTATACCCAAGAAAACTCGGCTCCCCTCCGGCTTCCGCAAAACGCTTGATCGCAATCGCATCAAGCTCTTCACTTGTAACACCGGCCACACACGCCTTACGGATTTCCGCGAGCGTACGTGAAAGCAGCGCTCCGCCTTCGCGTAGCGCCTCAATTTCTTCCGGCGTTTTAATCATGGACATAGATCAGGCGAATCCGAGCTTCTGTGTTTTCTTGCACAACTCTTCATGTAAATCCGCAATCGACTGATCCGCATTAACGGCAAGCAAAATTCCTCTCTGTCGATAATGCGCCGCCAATGGCTCGGTCATAAAATGATAAACCGCGAGCCGGCGCCGCACCGCATCCTCGGCATCATCTTTACGTGTTACAAGCTTTCCTCCGCAAACCGTACACAACATATCCTCCAACCCAAATTCCCGATGAAAAACACTTCGGCATCCTTCGCAAACAAATCTCCCCTTCAGCCGTTTGAGCGCGCTGGCATCCGACAGCTTTAACTGGATGGCAAGATTCGGTTTTAATAGTTTATCGAGCGCCACAGCTTGCTCCACATTACGCGGAAATCCATCAAGTACATAACCGCGTTCCATGGCCAACCCTTTGAGCCGCTTAAGCACGATCGCATCAACTAATTCATCCGGCGCAAGCATACCCGCTTCCACATACGACTCAACCATTTTTCCAATCGCCGTTTTCTCAGCGATCTCTGCCCGCAAAACATTTCCGGCAGACACAAATGGAACGCTATAACGCTCGGCCAAAAGTTGGCCTTGCGTGGTCTTGCCGGCCCCATTGGGACCAAACAAAAGGGCTCGTAAGCGTACACGTGCCATAGCTATAAAACATGGAACATAGAGCCTGGAGCATTATACCGCTCAGATGCTCTATGTTCCATGTTTACTGCTTGATGCTTTAGTACACGTCGTACTCGCGCATCGTGATCTGTGACTGGATCTGCTTAATCGATTCAACGACGACGGAAACAACGATCAAAATCGATGTACCGCCAAGGGCGATCAACTGCGTACCAAGTGCCGCCTCCGCAATCAACGGGGCGACGGCAATAAGACCAAGGAAGAGAGCTCCGCCAAGCGTGATGCGATTCACAACGCTCTGGAGATACTCGGCCGTCGGCTTACCCGGGCGAATACCCGGAATAAATCCGCCCTGCTTTTGAATGTTCTCGGCGATACGGTCCGGGTGGAACACAATCGACGTGTAGAAGTACGTGAAGATCACGACCAACGAGAAGTAGAGCACGGCGTATACCGTCTGATTCTGCAAGGTCACGATCACCCATGTCGCAGCCTGTGAGATCCAAACCGTACGCGCCTGCGTAAAGAATTGGGCAATCACCGACGGGAAGAGCAAGAGCGAGATGGCAAAAATGATCGGAATAACACCGGTCAAGTTCACGCGCAACGGAAGCGATGAACCGACGCCGCCAATCGAACCGCTAGAACCGCGCGACTGACGGGCATACTGCACCGGCACATTGCGCTGGCCTTCAGACACAAACACGACACCGGCAACCATACCGATCGCCACGGCGGCGTACAGCACATAGGTCAACCACTGCGAGGTGTCCGTCGTTGCCAAAAGCTGCGAAAGCGAGCTCGGCAATCCGGCAATAATACCGGCAAAGATAAGCATCGAGATGCCGTTGCCGACTTTCTTCTCGCTCATCAATTCACCCATCCACATGAGCAACATGGTTCCACCGGTCACGGTCGCGATAATCATCACGATGTGCAGCGGATCGGCATTGGTCAAAATCGGGGTCGCCGACTGACCGAGCAATTGCAGCAAGCTGAATGACTGGATGATGGCGAGCGGAATCGTTAGCATGCGCGTCCACTGGTTGATACGGCGCTGTCCGGCCTCTCCATCTTTCTGGATTTCCTCGAGACGAGGAAAAATCATCGCCAACAACTGGAAAATAATCGACGCCGTAATATACGGAGCGACACCCAGTGCCACGATACTGAAGTTTTCAATGGTACCGCCCGAGAACAAGTTCAGGAGACCGAGAACCTGGTTCGCCTCAAAGAAACGCTTGAGCGCGATAAGATCGACTCCCGGCAGCGGGATATTGGCCATGACGCGGAAGATGATCATCATTCCGAGCACAAAGAGGAGGCCATTGCGCACCTCTTTCACACGCCAAGCTTGCATGAGCTTTTCCCACATAAGACGAAAAGGAAGGAAGATTTATTTGACCGAACCGCCTGCTGCTTCAATCGCTGCCTTGGAACCTGCCGTCACAGCAACGCCGCTAACGGTAAGCTTTTTGTCGAACGATCCGTTGCCGACAATCTTGGCCTCAAGATCGATACGGTTGATCAGTCCCTTCTCGCGCAGCGTCTCGATAGAAACCGTATCTCCACTAGCATAGACAGAAAGACGCTTGAGCGGAATGGAAGCGACTTTTGCGTAGCGGCTAAGGAAACCGCGGCTCTTTGGGAAGGACAGCAGCATCTGCTTCAAGCCCTTGAGCTTGAGTTTGTGCGTACCGCCAGTACGGGACTTCTGACCCTTCGTACCTTTACCTGCGGTCTTGCCGCGACCACTACCAGCACCGCGACCAATGCGGAAACGCTTGGAGCGCGAGCCAAACTTGGGCGCGAGGTTGTTGAGAGTAAGAGACATAGGATTAGGCGGTCTTCTCTACAGGAGCCTGAGCGGCTGCCGTGCGAGTGGACAAACGCAATTTGCGGAGGGCAGCAAACGTCGCTTTGACGTTGTTGGTCTTGTTCTTGGAACCAAGAATCTTGGATACGACGTTCGGAACACCAGCGAGTTCAAGCACGATGCGCACAGCGCCACCGGCCTTCACACCCGTACCTTCCGGAGCTGGCTTCAAGATCACATACGCGGCGCCAAACTTGGCTTCTACGGCATGCGGAATCGTTCCTTTGACAAGCGGAACAGTGAAGAGAGCTTTACGAGCCTGAGTCGTTGCCTTGGCAGTAGCACCGGCAACGTCCACGCCCTTGGCCAAGCCAAATCCGGCACGGCCCTTGCGGTTACCGATAACGGTCAAGACGCGGAAGCGCATGCGCTTACCACCCTTGGTCACACGCGTAACACGGGCGACTTCAATGTTCTTTTCTTCGTAGTCGGCTTCAGCCGGGACATCCATACGCGGACGACGGTCGCGACCGCCTCCGGCACGTCCACCGCGGCCGCCTTGGCCGCCCGGACCGCCACGGCGATCACCACCGCGGCCACCCTGACCACGGAAACCTCCGCGACCAGCAGGAGCAGCAGCGCTCGGAGCAGGTGCTGGAGCGGCGACTTCTGGGTTCGGCTTGTTTGTTTCTTCGTTCATAGATTAGAAAGTCAATCCGGCTTCACGCGCACCGTCAGCGACGGCTTTTACGCGGCCATGATAACGCTTGTCGCGGCGGTCAAAAACGACCGACGAAATGCCCTTGGCCTTGGCGCGCTCGGCGACGAGCTTGCCCACCAATGTCGAGATCTCGGACTTGGTTTTACCCTTGCGGTCGGCGTCGGAAAGATCGGCGTCGCTTGCAGCGGCGATCGTCTTGCCAGCACGGTCATCGATAACCTGCGCATAGATATGCGCGAGCGTACGGGCAACCGCGAGACGCGGACGCTCGTTCGAGCCGGTGACCTTGGCGCGCACGCGTGCGATGCGGCGGGCTCGGGCGTTGGAAGTGTTGAGAGACATAGGAGTGGATTAGGCAGTCTTAGCCGTCTTACCGGCTTTGCGGCGAATCGTTTCGTCGGTGTATTTCACACCCTTGCCCTTATAAGGTTCTGGCGGACGCTTGCGGCGGATCTGGGCTGCAATTTCGCCAACCATGTGCTTATCGGCACCGGAGATCGTGAGCACCTGTTTTTCAACTTTGCCCTCGATACCTTCCGGAAGCGGAAATTTAATGCTGTGAGAAAAACCAACGTCCATCACAACGGTCTTGCCTTCAAGCGCGACCTTGTAACCGACGCCGACAAATTCCAAAGACTTCTCGTAAGGCTTTTGCAAACCTTCCACCGCGTTCGCGATGAGCTGGCGAGTAAGACCCCAGATGGCGCGCTGATAGACGTTATCCGGCTGTTCAACATTCACGACGGCGCTTCGGGGTTCTGCTTCAAGAGAAACAGAAGAGTGCGGAGGAAGCGGAACCGTGAGTGAAGCCTTGGGGCCCTTCACGATCACCTTCCCAGCCTCGACCGTGAGGTCGATGCCCGAGGGCAGGAGAATCGGTTTTTTGCCAATACGAGACATAGAATAGAGATTAGGAAACTTCGCAGAGAACTTCTCCACCGAGCTTGCGGCGGCGAGCCTCGCGGTTGGTCATGATACCTGCCGACGTCGACAGAATCGCAATACCCTGGCCGGACAAAACCGGACGCAGTTCAATCGATTTGGAATACACGCGGCGACCTGGCGTGGAGATACGGTCGATCGATCGGAGTGCTGGAACCTTACCGTCATACTTCAAGGTCACTTCCAAGGATTTCTTTGGTCCTTCGGAAGATTCTTTGACGCTGGCGATAAAACCTTCGCGCTCGAGCACTTTGGCGATCGAAAGTTTGATACGCGAACCCGGCACGCTCATCGTGTCGAGTCCGGCCGCATACGCGTTGCGAATGCGGGTCAGAAAGTCGCTAATTGGATCGGTATACATAGGATTACCAGCTCGATTTGGTCACACCCGGAAGCTCGCCACGGTTGGCCAGTTCGCGGAAGCAGATGCGGCAGATGCCGAAGTCGCGCATGAAAGCGTGCTTACGGCCGCAGCGCCAGCAACGGCGGACCTCACGTGTAGAGAACTTCGGTTTACGAAGTGACTTGGCGATTTGCGCTTGAGTAGCCATAGACTAGTTGTTGAATGGGAAACCGAGAGCGCGCAGGAGCGCTTCGCCGCGCTCGCGGGTTCCGGCCGTGGTGGACACGGTGACTTGGAGGCCATGCACGCGTTCGACTTCATCCGGGCGGATTTCCGGGAACGCGAGGTTCTCACGGAAGCCGATCGAGAAGTTGCCGCGGCCATCAATGCCCTGCTTTGAAATACCGCGGAAGTCGCGGATGCGAGGGAATGTGAACTGGGTGAAGCGGGTGAGAAAATCCCACATGCGCTTGCCGCGAATCGTGACCATCATACCGACGATCATACCTTCACGGATTTTAAAGCTCGCGATGGACTTTTTTGCCTTGGTCTTCACCGGCTTCTGTCCGGTGATGCGGCGGAGCGTTGCCTCAACCATCTCAAGCACCTTCGGATCCTTGATGCCTTGCGACAAGCCGACAGAAACCGTAACCGACGTGACCTTCGGGACGGCCATGCGGTTCTCGATTCCGAACTCCTTGGTAAGAGCCGGAACGATCTCCTTATTGTAGCGTTCTTGAAGTGTCATAGGTTAGGCAGTCTTACGCGCCTTGGAGTGGCGCATCGGTTTACCGTTGGAACCAACGGGCTGCACGTTTGAAGCGTGGATCGGCATGGCAAACTCGATCACCTGGCCTTTGTCCTCGGAACGACGCGAGCGCATGTGGCGCTTGGTCATGTTCACGCCTTCGATCACGACACGGTTAAGCTTGGGAAGCGTTTGCACGACTTTCCCCTTCTTCCCCTTGTTCTTTCCGGCAATGACGATGACTTCGTCACCCGTTTTGAGTTGGAGTTTGATCATAAAGGCTTAGAGGACTTCCGGCGCAAGCGACACGATCTTGGCATAGCCACGACCGCGCAATTCACGCGCAACAGGTCCAAAGATACGCGTACCCTTGGGTTCCTTGTTCTTGAGATCGACGATAACACCGGCGTTTTCATCGAAACGAATATATGTGCCGTCCGGGCGGCGCGTCTCTTTGCGCGTACGCACGAGAACCGCCTTAACGACATCCGACTTCTTTACGGTGCCACGCGGGTCGGCAATTTTGACGACACACGTCACAACGTCACCGAGTACGGCGTAGCGCTTCTTGTAACCGCCAGTGACCTGGATCACCTGGAGGAGTTTGGCTCCCGTGTTGTCTGCCACGGCGAGCATAGAGCGATGTTGAACCATATTAGGCAGCGGAAACCGTGGACAAATACTTGAAATGCTTGTCCTTGGAGATCGGACGCGTTTCCTGGAACTCGACGACATCACCCAGTTTGCAAGCGCTCTCCGGGTCATGGATCTTGAACTTATTGGAAATCGTGAAGTACTTGCCGTACTTCGCATGAGCCACGCGGCGATCCACGCGGACCACAGCCGTCTTCTGCATTGCCGTGGAAACGACAACACCTTGGAGGCGGCGTGGTTGGCCTTCGGCTTTCGCGGAAGGTTGTGTGTTAGTGGATTTCATACGTTAGGCAAGAGTGATCTCGGACTTTGGCTTTGTGGCGAGAGCGGTGAGGAGTCGTGCGAGGTCGCGCTTCTTGAGGCGCATGTCGCGGACTTTTCCGTGCTGACGGGTCGCGATCTTGAACCGGAGTTCACGGATCGAGCTGCGCAGGTCGGCGGCGTCGCGGCTAAGCTCGGCGGCGGACTTCTGCTGAAGTTCTTTAGACATAGACTAGTTGCTAATGAACTTGCACACCGGCGAGAGCTTATAGGCCGCACTTTGAAGTGCAATCTTAGCCTGATCGGCCGGAATACCATCCATTTCGTAAATCACGGTGCCCGGTCGGACGACGGCGACATAGTGGTCAACCGCACCTTTACCGGATCCCATCGGCACTTCGTTACCCTTCTTGGTGATCGGCTTGTCCGGGAAAACGCGGATCCAGACCTTTCCACCCTTCTTGATGTAGCGAGTGAGAACACGGCGGCCTGCTTCGATCTCCTGACTCGAGAGCCAGGCTGGCGTCATCGCCTTGAGGCCGAAGCTTCCAAACGAGAGTTCAAGCTTGGTTGTCGCTGTGCGGATGTTACGCGCGCGGCCCTTGTGCCACTTGCGGTGTTTGACTTTTTTTGGAATCAACATACGAGTGGGTTAATTAGGCAGCGGGAGCCGTTTCCGGCTTATCCGTTGGGGCGAATGAAGCGGCTTCACCACGCGGAGCGCGCGGGGCGGAGCGAGGTCCGCGATCTCCATCGCGACCACCGCGGCCACGGGAAGGAGTTGTCGGCTGATACTGGTTCAAACGATCCTGGGCAAACACGTCGCCGCGATAGATCCAGACTTTTACACCGATAGCACCAGCCATCGTGCGGGCGGCATCAGCAGCGTAGTCGATATCAGCGCGGAGGTTCGTGAGCGGAATCTTGCCCCAAGCCAACCATTCGCGGCGGGCAATTTCTGCACCGTTCAAACGGCCGGAGACGGCAACCTTCACGCCAAGGGCTCCGCCCTTTTTCACGCGTTCGATCGACATCTTGAGGACGCGGCGGAATGGCATGCGGCGCTCAAGGTCGGCAATCACGCCCTGGACGACGAGAGCGGCATCAAGAGACGGACGTCCGATCTCGACGACGTTAACGGCGAGCTGGACGCTCTTGGCCTTGCTCGGGAAAAACTTCTTGAGAAGCTTCTTCTTGAGTCCGTCAGCGCCTTCACCGGAACGGCCGATCACGAGACCCGGCTTAGCCGAGTGCACCGTTACAGCCATCGTGCCGCGCGAGCGCTCGATTTCAATACGGCTAATCGCTGCATCCTTGAGATCCTTCTTGAGGAAGTCGCGGATCGCCAAATCCTGGCGCAAGTTGGCGCGATACGCATCGTCACGAGCCATCCAGCGCGACGGCCAAGTGACCGTAGTGCCGAGGCGGAAAACTTTAGGATTTACTTTATGTCCCATAGGATTATTTGGTTTCCGTCTTAACCGGGGCCTTCTTAGCCTTGGCCGGTGCCTTCTTCTTTGCCTTTACTTCGCGTGCATCGTTAGAGAGCACGAGCGTGATGTGCGTCGTGCGCTTGCGGATCGGAGCCGCACGGCCAAAGGCGCGGGCGCGGGAGCGCTTCAAAGTCGGACCGCCGTCAGCGACGATGGTCTTAATGAAGAGATCCTCTGGCTTAAGATGAAAATTGTGCTCGGCGTTAGCGATAGCGGAGCGCAAAAGCTTGTGTACCGGAGTAGCAGCGAGCTTTGGCAAGAATGTGAGCTTGGTCTCGGCAGCCATAACAGACATGCCGCGGACAGCATCAACCACGAGTCGGACCTTGCGGGGCGACATGCGGAGAAAACGGAGGGAAGCGTGTACATCCATATTCGTTTATTTCTTGGCAGCCGGAGCCGGAGCAGCGGCAGCAGCCGGAGCGGCAGCGTCGGTCTTGGCCAACTTGCCTCCGTGGCGGGTAAACTTGCGCGTCAGGGAAAACTCACCCAGCTTATGGCCGACCATGTTCTCAACGACATGCACCGGGATGTGCAATTTGCCATTGTGTACGCCAAACGTCATACCGACCATTTCTGGGGTAATCGTGGATGCGCGCGACCAGGTCTTGATGACGGTCTTGGATCCGGGGCCGGCTTTCTTCACCTTGGCGAGAAGCTTCTCGTCGGTGAACGGGCCCTTTTTGAGACTTCGTGACATAGGCGTGGATTAGAGGGTCTTACCCTTACGGCGCGAGATAATGAGTTTATTGCTGGAGAGATTGCGCTTGCGTGTCTTGACGCCGAGGGCGTGCTTGCCCCACTTGGTCTTGGCGTACTTCATACCGATCGGATGCTTACCTTCACCACCACCGTGCGGGTGATCAACCGGGTTCATGACCTTACCGCGAACCGTCGGCTTAATGCCGCGATGGCGCATGCGGCCGGCCTTACCCCATCGGACCAAGTGCCAGTCCGGGTTGGATACCGTACCGATCGTGGCCATACAGGTCTTAGGAACGCGGCGCACTTCACCGGATGGAAGTTTCAATGCAGCCCAATCGTCTTCAAGGGCCATGAACTCAATACGTGAACCGGCACCATGTCCAAGCTGACCGCCCTTACCTGGAGCGAGTTCAACGGAGTGCACTAAGGCACCCAGCGGAATCTTGGAAAGCGGCAAACGGTTGCCAACGTTGATTTCTGCCTCGTTCATCGAGGAGACGACAACATCCCCCACCTTCAAATTCTCCGGAGCAAGGATATAGCTCTTCACACCATCCTTGTAGTTGATCAACGCAATACGCGCTCCGCGGTTCGGATCGTACTCGATGGTCTTCACCGTAGCCGGAATATCAAAACGGGTGCGCTTGAAGTCGACATCACGAAGATAGCGACGAGCACCGCCGCCTTGATGACGGACAGCGATTTTTCCAAGCGAACGACCCGCATTGGATTTGCGGAATGAGATGAGAGACTTGTCCGGTTCCGTCGAGGTGACGTCGGCAAAGCTCTGCACCGAGAGATTTCGCGACCCGGCGTGATTCGGGCGGATTTTCTTGATAGGCATAGGATTAGACTCCTTCGTACAGGCTAAGCGTCTCACCCTTCTTCAAGGTGACAAGAGCCTTTTTAACATCGCGGCGGAAGCTGACGCGCTTACCGCGGCGCATCGGTTTACCGGCGACGCGGATAATGCGGACGCCTTCAACATGAACGTTGTAAAGCGATTCAACAGCCTTGCGGATGGACACCTTTTCGGCGCTCATCGGAACATCAAAGACATACGTACCAGTGTCAGCAAGGCGAGCAGCCTTTTCACTGACATGCGGCTTGGTAAGAAGACGGATCGCCATCGCGTCGGCCTTGCCTGTGACGGCCGGCTTATCCGATGTCGCTTCTGCCTTTTTGGCTGCAACCTTTTTGGCTGGAGCCTTCTTGGCAGCCGGCTTTTTAGCCGGAGCGTCGTCCTTTTTGAGGAAACGGTCGAGAAGTGGCATAGGATTAGGCGTAAATCTTCTCAAACGCAGCGACCGCGTCCTTGAGGAAGGCGACCGAGCGATAGGTAAGAACGTCATTCAAGTTCACGCTGTTAGCGGTCACGAGTTTAACGTTAGGAATGTTGCGGACCATGCGGAGCAAGGACGGATTGGAAGCGGATGCAACCAAAAGCGTGTTGCGATCAAGCGGCAACTTCTTGATCATCTCGGCCATGACCTTGGTCTTAGGCGCGTCGGTCTTGATCGCTTCAATAGCAATCATCTTCTTGTCGAGAACCTTGTCAGACAAAGCCATGAGGAGCGCTGTGCGCTTGGCCTTCTTGTTTACTTTCTGGGAAAAATTGCGTTCGGAAGTTGGACCAAAAGCGATACCACCGCCAATCCACTGCGGGTTGCGGATGGAACCCTGACGAGCGCGGCCCGTACCCTTCTGCTTCCACGGCTTCTTACCACCACCGCGTACTTCACCCTTGGTCTTGGTGTTAGCAATCGCGCGGCGGGCATTGTTGCGCTGGGCAACCATGACCTCGTGTACCAATGCCTTGTTAGGCTTGATACCAAACAACGCCTCGTTGAGAGCGAGTTCACCAACGGCCTTGCCGTCCTGGTTGTAGATAGAAATGCTCGTCATATTAGGCGGAGTGGATTTCAATAATGGCGTGGCGCGCACCTGGTACCGCACCCTTGAGAGCGATAATGCCGCCCTCACGGATCTCGACGACTTCAAGGTTCTTGATCGTCACGCGCTCGTCACCCATGTGACCAGCCATGCGGCGTCCCTTGAATACGTGCTGCGGACCACCGGCACCGATCGAACCTGGCATACGCTCCTGGTCCTTGTGACCGTGAGACTTTGGATGACCGTGAAAGCCATGACGCTTCACGACACCCTGGAAACCTTTGCCCTTGGACTGGCCAACGACATGAACGGTTTCGCCCGGCTGAAAGATACCCGCCTCGATCGCGTCGCCGCGCTTGAGCGAGGAATCGCTCTCGACACGGAAATCGCGCAAGACGCGCATCGGGGGCAAGTCCTTCAAGTGACCTGCTTCCGGCTTGGTTGCGTTCTTATGATTTTGAAAACCGATCTGCACGGCTGTAACACCGTGCTTTTCGGCAGTTTTGACTTGCGTCACGATGCACGGTCCAGCTTTCACGAGCGTCACGGGTACAACCGTGCCGTCCGCCGCATAGACCTGCGACATCTCGAGTTTTTCGCCCAGAATGAATTTCATAGGTCGGATTGGTCGCGTTAAAATCTTTTTACAAACGAGTGCATAACAAAAGCCCGTAATCTGCGGACGATCGGGAATCGCCTTCAAATTACGGGCTTCTGTAAGTCCATGATTGATGGGTTTTCGCGATTCGCTGCAGGGAGGTTATTCCGACGAACGTCGGAAACTTTCTCCTTGGGAACCTTTGTTTTCAAACTACATCTTGATCTCCACATCGACACCGGCTGGCAAGTTGAGCGACGTCAGAGCGTCGATCGTCTTTGCGTTCGGGTCGAGGATGTCCACGATACGCTTGTGGATTCGCATTTCGAATTGTTCACGAGCGTTCTTGTGAACGAAGGTGGAACGGTTAACCGTCCACTTTTTCTTCTCGGTCGGAAGAGGCACCGGACCGACAACTTTTGCGCCGGAGCGCTCGGCTGTCTCAATGATCGTACGCGTGGCCTGATCGATGATCTTGTGGTCGTACGCACGAATCTTGATTCGGACTCGGTGGCCGCCGGCGGCTTCCTTGGAAGCGGCCGACTTGGATTTGGTGTCGGACATGTGGAGTCGGAGAGGACCATGGCATTCCTCCTATCCGCTGATCTTCCGAACGCTTCGGCTGATCGGCGGAGAGGAGGAAATCCTCTCTCGGTTAAATTTATTTGATGATCTTGGTAACAACACCGGCACCGACCGTCTTGCCACCCTCGCGGATGGAGAAGCGCATCTTGTCTTCAACGGCAACCGGAGTGATGAGCTTAACGATGATCTTGACGGTGTCACCTGGCTGAACCATGGCGACGTCGGCAGGAAGGTTGACTTCACCCGTCACGTCCGTTGTACGGATGTAGAACTGAGGCTTGTAACCAGTGACGAACGGCTTGTGGCGGCCACCTTCTTCCTTGGTCAAGGCGTAGATTTCACCTTCGAACTCGGAGTGAGGAGTGATGGAACCCGGCTTAGCGAGAACCATACCGCGCTCGATATCTTCCTTCTTCACACCGCGGAGCAAGAGACCCGCGTTGTCTCCGGCCAAACCCTCATCAAGCTGCTTGTTGAACATTTCGATACCCGTGACAACCGACTTGCGTGGTTTCACCGAGACCGACGATTTCAATTTCTTCGTTGATCTTGATCATGCCGCGCTCGATACGTCCCGTGACGACCGTACCGCGACCTTCAATCGAGAACACGTCTTCAACTGGCATGAGGAACGGCTTGTCGGTTTCACGGACAGGCTCCGGGATCCAGGTGTCACAAGCGGCGATCAAATCAAGGATCGGCTTGGAAGCGACCTCATCCGTCGGGTTCGCAAGGGCCTTGGTGGCGGAACCGCGGATAATCGGGGTGTTCTTACCGTCAAATTCGTACTTGGTGAGAAGTTCGCGAACCTCTTCCTCAACGAGGTCGATAAGTTCAGCGTCCTCAACGAGGTCGACTTTGTTCAAGAAGACAACAATAGCCGGAACGCCGACCTGACGGGCAAGCAAGATGTGCTCGCGCGTCTGCGGCATAGGACCGTCGGTTGCAGCAACCACGAGAATAGCTCCGTCCATCTGGGCGGCACCCGTGATCATGTTCTTGATGTAGTCGGCGTGGCCCGGACAGTCTACGTGCGCGTAGTGACGAGTCTCAGACTCGTACTCGGTGTGAGCCGTAGCAATCGTAATACCACGAGCCTTGGACTCGGGAGCCTTGTCGAATGAGTCGACACCGGCAGCCTTGGCAAGTCCCTTGTGGGACAAAACCGTGACGATTGCCGCAGTCGTCGTCGTCTTGCCGTGGTCAACGTGGCCAATTGTGCCGATGTTGACGTGCGGCTTTGAGCGCAGAAACTTGTCCGCCATAGAAGTACGTGACGTTAAATTTAGCCGATAGAATAAGGTTCGCTGTTAAAAGCGAGTGACACGAGGATACCAGAGCCTAAAAAAACGCGCAAGAGGCGGGGTTTTCCCCTATTTCGACTCCTCATCAGAGGGCTCCAAATAGAAGCGTTCCTCCATAGAAATTTCGCTATCTTGAGCCATTTCTGGAGATTCCATGACCTGAATAGCAATTTCCTGAAGAACTGGGGCCGATTCTGGCTTGGATGGGGCTGTAACTGGGGTCTGGATAAACTCCGTAACCGTCGGTTCAGCCATCGGTGAAGCCGCCGGCTTTGGGGCCAAGGCCGGGGCGACCTCGCTCAAGCGTTCATAAGTCTGAAGCGACATAACCACCATCGGCTCACGCCCGGCGGCGTCCGTAACAATAAGCGGCGCCCCCATACGGCGAGCCGACTCCAAAATGCGCTGAAATGACATATAAAAACGATCTTGGACGATGGGAGATAAAACGTCAAACCTATTGACAAAACTCCAAAAAATGGCTAACTAGTCACGTCGGACCAGTAGCCGACACGAGGAGCTCCTTGGAAACCAGGGCACTGGATGGGTATGGCAAGCCAGTCACGATGACGACGCTCGACAACGGCACGACCGTCATCTCGTTTGAGCAGAAAAAGCTACAAGTCACGAGCTTTCTACTCACCTTTGCGACTGGATCAATGCACGACACCATTCCGGGTGACGCTCACTACCTCGAGCACATGGTGATGGAAGGTCCGTCTCGCGGCGGTATCCATCCTGTCCTCCTTGACTTCGAATCCCGTGGAATGACGGGGCTCGTCGCGGAAACAGGTCGTAACTTCACACGTTATGGTGCAACAACATACGTCGAGCATGCACCGGAGCTGCTAACGCGGCTGTTCCAGATCGTCACTCGACCAGAATTCGGAAATACGGAAGTGGAAAACGAGAGACCGATCATCATCTCGGAATATCGTCAGAACCGCTTCCATGAATTTTTCCTGGAGACCGAGCGCCTGTTGATTCCCGAATGCCGTACGTGGAATCACCGAGGCACGGGCGACGAAGAAAGCATCGCCCGCATCCAGCCGGAAGGACTGAAAGCACGACACGCGGATACATATACCGCTGCAAACCTGCTCGTGCTCGCATACGGCAAAGTCAATCATGCCGAGCTCGTAGAAGAGGTGGAACGTCTCTCATGCGAGCTTCCGCGTGGATCCGTACGTACCGTTACTCGATGCTGGAACAAGGTCGACAACGGCAGGTACGAATACAAGCGACCCTTCTTCAATTCTACCCAGCTCTCGCTGGTGTTCGATGGAACACACGTAGAAGACTTGATCACAAGAATCCGTTTCTCGTTCTTCGTTGATCTGCTCTTCGGACCAACCAGGGGCAGCTTGTTCAAAGAGCTGCGTGTGAATCGCAAGCTCGCCTACATGACATCGGGAACAACCTGCCCGCTTCCCTTGAGTACATTCGAAGTGACTCTTAGGGGAATCGATCCTGCTCGCGCGGATGAAGCAGAGTCCTGTATCTGCGACATCCTGCAGGGACACGCAGACAACGGATTCGATGCGACAGCCATCGAATACGCCCGTACGGACCAGCTCCTGAAAAAGCTGGCAAAACCAAGCAAGCCGTCATTCGGCGAGCTAGAAGAAGACTGGCTCTACGGCAACCTCGGAAAAAACCCTGATGGCGTTGCCGCAATCCGCTCTCTGCACGACGACGGTCTACGCGACATTGTGCGCGCGATCTACGACCCCAAACGCTATACACGCTTTCTCCTCCTTCCGGAGTAAACATCCTCACACCCCGCCCGACTCTCTGTCGGACGGGGTGTTCACGTTTTAGTTATACCACTTAGCCTGCTCCTCATAGAGCTTGGCATACGTTCCTCCTTTAGCGAGCAGCTCCTCATGCGAACCATCCTCCATCATCGTTCCATTCTCAAACACAATAATACGATTAGCCCGACGTACCGTAGAGAATCGATGGGAAATATAGATAATCCCCTTTCCTTTCAAATTTTCGTGCAGCTGCTCAAAAAAGGCCGTTTCAGCCAAGGCGTCCATAGCAGAAGTCGGCTCATCGAGCGCAATCAATCGTCCGCCATGCACGAGTGTTCGCGCAATCAATAAACGCTGCGCTTGTCCGCCAGAAACACTGCGCGGCTCGATTCCAGGCGGCGCAACCCAATCGCCGATAAATGTTTTCATACCATCCTTCAATTCCCGCACCACCGCATCCGCGCCAGAAATTTTCAGTGCGCGATTTACCGAAAGCCCATGCTTGGCCCAACGTGCATCCGGCTCGCCAAATAACAAATTATCCTCCACAAAATCTTGATACAGCTTTCCGCTCTGCATCAGCAAATGAAATGCCCGGCGCCATTCGGTCGGCTTATAAGCATCGAGCGGCCTACCATTCAACAAAATCTCTCCTTCACTCGGTTTATCAAGCGCCGCGAGTAAACGGAGAAACGTCGACTTTCCTGCGCCATTCTCCCCCACAATCGCGACATGCTCATTCTCTCGCAACGTAAGGGAAAGATTTCGCAATGCGAATCGCTGCGTACCAGGATAATGATAGCCAACGTTTTTAAACTCAATCACTAATTTTTCTCGAGGAATCTGGCTTCCTTCATTTGATTCCACCGGAATACGGAACACGTGATCAACACGCGCAAGAATCCCTGCATTCGCTGCAAGTCTCGCGATCGCCGTCGTCATTCCGCCCAAACCCTCTCCAACCAATCCAAACAAATTCAAAGAAACATAAAGCGTTCCGAGAAGCGCAGGATTTTTAAACGCTTGCGGCGCAAACAAAAAGATAATAACCGCATAAGCAACACCCTGAGCGAACGCTAAAATAAATCGCGCCATCGCGCTGCTCAAACCGGTTTTCTTGAAACGCTCGAGCACACGACCAGCCGCCTCTCGATATCGAGCAAGCAAACGCGGCGCTGCATCAAGCAAGCGCAGCTCGCGAAAATCCTCGCCCATCATGAAGACATACTTTGTGTATTCAATGCGCCGCCCATCCAAAGAATTCCATGATGAGGCCCACAAATCATTCTTAGCTTCAAATGAAGCATCGAGCATCTGGAAAACCGCGACGCCAAACACCAGCGCCATCACCCACCAAGGTGCCGTTGTCGCCAAACTAATCGCACCAACAAGCTGGATAATCGATCGTAATAATTGCTCGGTGTATGCAGGCAAGCTATGAATGCGCCACAAATCTTCACGTACGTAATCAAGATCGCGGCGAATATCGGGCGCGAGCAAACGTTCCGGCGCAATCTTAGCGAGATGCGCATACACCGCTTCATGCGCCGCCAATGTCACGGAGCGCTCTCCCCAATCTGCCAACTTTGACTGCAAGAGATTGTCAGCCAGTTTCTGCAATCCATACGTAAGCGCGGAACCAATTACGATGGAATACACGCGGTCGGCATTACCTGTGGTAATCGCGGCAACCAAGAGACCAAAAAAGAAAATCTGCAGCGGCTGCATCGTCGCCGAGAGCAACTGGAGAAAAATGCGCAGCGCTGTTAGCCCCCGATTCGCCCGCCACTGCAAAACCAAAAAACGAACATACGACCTTCCGAGATCGCGCCAAGGAACACGGGGAATTCCAGAAGCATCCAATCGACTCATGATCCGAATTATACCATAAGGCTAACCTTAGCCTAATAAATAACTATTTCATTGACAAAAGTATTAAAATATGCTATAGTAACAGCGAGTGCTACGCGAAATATCAATTGGTTTTTACCGGCTGAAACACGCGTCACGTCCATCTGGTAGATGCTTTCCGGACAAACGCACAAAAACAACAGAAGGTTCGACAGGAAATAGTTTTCAACAGTTAGCCTGACTACGACTTCACCGTTTTGACGAAAAAAAACACCTCGCTTTCGCGAGGTGTTTTGTATCTCTTATTTCTTGTTGCGGCCTTCGATCACCGTCTGCGCCACGTTGTTTGGAACTTCACCGTAGTGGGCAAATTCCATCGAGTAGCTAGCACGGCCCTGCGTCATCGAACGGAGATCCGTCGAGTAGCCGAACATTTCAGACAGCGGTACCAAGGCGTTAGCGACACGAGCACCCGAGCGCTCCGTCATGTCCTGGATCTGTCCGCGCTTGGAGTTGAGGTCACCGATAACATCTCCCATGAACTGTTCCGGCATCACGACTTCCACCTTCATAATCGGCTCAAGCAAGAAGACACCAGCCTTCATCGCAGCCTCTTTGAAAGCGAGCGAACCAGCGACCTTAAAGGCAGCTTCCGAAGAGTCAACGTCGTGGTACGAACCATCGACGAGCGTAACCTTCACATCGATCACCTGGTAACCAGCGAGCACGCCGCGCGTGGTCGCTTCCTGAATACCCTTGTTGATTGGCTGGATAAATTCGCGCGGAACAACTCCGCCCTTGATCTCATCGATAAACTCGTAGCCCTTGCCCGGTTCATTCGGTTCAAGATTAATCACCGCGTGACCATACTGACCGCGACCACCAGACTGACGGACATACTTGCCTTCAACGTTCTCAACCTTGTTGCGGATAGCTTCGCGATACGCAACCTGAGGCTTGCCAACCGTAGCGTCGACCTGGAACTCGCGCTTCATGCGGTCAACGATGATTTCCAAGTGAAGCTCACCCATACCGGCGATAATCGTCTGAAGGGTTTCTTCATCGGTACGCACACGGAAGGAAGGATCTTCTTCTGCAAGCTTCTGAAGAGCAAAGCCCATCTTTTCCTGGTCGCCCTTGGTCTTTGGTTCGATAGCAATCGAGATAACCGGTTCCGGAATCACAATCGATTCAAGCACAAGCGGACGAGACTCCTCGTACAAGGTGTGACCTGTAAAGGTTGCTTTCAAACCGACAGCGGCGGCGATTTCTCCGGAGTACACGTCGCTCACTTCTTCACGCTCGTTGGCGTGCATGCGCACGATACGCGAGATACGTTCACGCTCACCCGTCTTGGCGTTGATCACGTAAGAACCGGAAGACAATTTACCAGAGTAAACACGGAAGAACACCAAACGTCCGACGAACGGATCCGACATGACCTTGAAAGCCAAGGCAGCAAAAGGTTCACTGTCATCCGCGTGAATAATAACCTCCTTGTTCTCATCATCAACGTCATGCGCGATGATTTCCTTAATGTCGAGCGGGCTTGGGAGATAATCGACAACCGCGTCAAGCAAGAACTGGACGCCCTTGTTCTTCAAAGCGGAACCGCACAAAATCGGATAAATCTGGCTCGCGATAACCGCCTTGCGCAAACCCGTCTTCAATTCCTCGAGCGAAAGCTCTTCGCCGGCGAGGTACTTGTTCATCAAGTTCTCATCCGTTTCAGCAATCGCTTCTACAACCTTGGCGCGATACTCCTTGGCCTTCTCAAGCATATCAGCCGGAACTTCGCGCTCCTCAAACTTCTGGCCCATTTCATCCAAATACACTTCTGCTTTCATTCGCAAAAGGTCGATAATACCGGAGAAACCAGCCTCAGCACCGATCGGCAGCTGGATCGGATACGCGTTCTTGGTGAGCTTCTCGTGAATGGAAGCGACGTCCTTGTAGAAGTCGGCACCCATGCGGTCGAGCTTGTTCACGAAACACAAACGCGGAACCTTATGCTTGTCAGCCTGGCGCCAAACCGTTTCTGACTGAGGCTCTACACCGGCAACACCGTCAAATACCGTAACGGCACCGTCGAGTACGCGGAGCGAACGCTGAACTTCAATCGTAAAGTCGATGTGTCCTGGCGTATCGATCAAGTTCATGCGCTTGCCCTTCCAAAAACAGGTCGTGGCAGCGGACGTAATCGTAATACCGCGCTCCTGCTCCTGCTCCATCCAGTCCATCGTAGCTTCACCCTCGTGCACTTCACCGATCTTGTGCTTCTTACCGGTATAGAAAAGCACGCGCTCGGAGACCGTCGTCTTACCGGCGTCGATGTGGGCGATGATACCAAAGTTACGGGTGTCGAGGAGAGAATATTCGCGGGGCATATAGTGTTAGAAAGAGACCGCAGACCTTGTCTGCGGTCTCATATTTTTTATTTCGCAAAGTGGGCAAATGCGCGGTTGGCCTCGGCCATGCGTTGCACGTCCATCTTTTTCTTAACGGCATCACCTTGGTTCTGTGCGGCTTCCATGATTTCGAAAGCGAGCTTCTCGGCCATCGGTTTGCCCTTGCGGGAACGGGCCGCGGTGAGCAACCAGCGATACGCAAGCTGCACACGGCGCTCGGCGCGCACCTGCATCGGAACCTGGTAGTTCGCACCACCGACGCGCTTGGCTTTGACTTCCAAAAGCGGCGAGATGTTCTTCATGGCTTCGTCAAAAATTTCCATGGCTGGCTTCTTCATCTTGGCCTCGACCTGATCAAGAGCCTCGTAGACGATTTTCTGAGCCGTGGTCTTTTTACCGCCGATCATCAAATAGTTGATCAGTTTTCCGATCAATGGGTTCTGAAACTTTGGGTCGATAGGCGCAGCGCGCTTCGGAGCTTGTTTTCCTCGCATAAATAATTCAGTTCAATCGTTACTTCTTTTCTTCCTTAGGACGGCGGGCTCCATAGAGGGAACGGCTGCGGCGGCGACCCTGAACGCCCTGTGTATCGTACACACCGCGAACGATGTGATAGCGCACACCCGGAAGGTCCTTCACGCGTCCGCCACGAATCATGACGATCGAGTGTTCCTGAAGGTTATGACCTTCACCCGGAATGTAAGCGGTGACTTCCGTTCCGTTGGAAAGACGCACACGGGCAATCTTACGAATGGCCGAGTTCGGCTTTTTAGGCGTCATCGTTGTTACCTTGACGCATACGCCGCGCTTGAAAGCGGCGCCGCGGCGCAACATGGTGCGCTTGCGATGCAAGGTGTCCGTAGCATACTGCAAAGCAGGGCTCTTGGACTTGACCCGAGTGGCCTTACGAGGACCTCGGATGAGCTGGTTGATAGTTGGCATGATGGGCGCAAATCTATCAGCGTTTAGCCCAATCCGTCAAGCGTTTCAGGAAACAAGCCGAAAAAGCCAGTCAGACAAAACGGAAATCCAAGAAAAAATACCTAATCCTAGCACCGCATCAAGAACGATGAGTGCCAAAAGCAAAAACGGCCCCTGCGTCTCAAGCCAAACCCGTGCGCCCTGATATTTAGGGCCAGCCAAGGCAGAAAGTAGCGCTTTTGAACCATCCAACGGCGGCAAAGGGATCAAATTAAAGAGCATCAAGGCAAAATTGATGCGGCCCAAGAACCAAAGCGCGGCGACCAGTAAGTTGTTTCCACCCAGAGCCGGAGCGGCAATTCCGTACAAAAACGCAAATAAAAACCCAAAAATCAGGTTAGAACCCGGTCCCGCTGCCGCGATAATCGCTGGGCCCCATACCGGATACTTGAGGTTGTAGGGATTATAAGGAACCGGCTTAGCATAACCAAAACCGGCAATCAGGATCATCAAAAAACCAAACGGATCCAGATGAGCCAATGGGTTGAGGGTCAATCGGCCTTCACGCTCAGCTGTGCGGTCTCCGAGCAGCTTCCCCACCCAAGCATGGAAAAATTCATGGATAGACAAGGTAAAAACCAGAGCACCCACGATTACAAGGAAAACCAGCGGCTCCTGAAAGAGCAAAGACAGCAGATTCATGTCCCATATAATGGCATGCTCCTCCCCTCTTTACAAAACCCCGGGACTCGGCTAATCTTTCGGCCATTCCTATGTCCCGCATCGACCAACTCTCCGGCAAGCGCGCCAAAGTCGTCAACTCGCGCAGCCACTCCAATATTGCGACCAAGCGCAAACAGAACGTGAATCTCCAGACCATCCGCGTCGATGGTAAGCGTATTCGCGTTTCCACGCGCACGGTCCGCTCATTGAAGCGTGCAGCCGCCATCGCTCACGGCGAGATCCCGACCCGAAAGCAAAAGAAGGCCGCCAAAAAGGCTGCCTTTGCCGCCAAAAAGTAAGCAATAAAAAAAACCTCCGCATCGAGCGGAGGTTTTTTATTTAGAGCAAACGCTCAGGAGTTTTACTAATCAGCTTCACCGCGTCATCAACCGTATCGACCAGATGCATAATATCCATCTCAAATGGCTCAATAAATCGGTTTTTCTCAAGCATCGTTTTCTTGATCCACTCGAGCATTCCGGTCCAATAATCTTTTCCGACTAAAATCACCGGAACCAAATCCGACATCTTGCCGGTCTGGATCAAGGTAACAACTTCAAACAGCTCATCAAGCGTTCCAAATCCTCCCGGAAAAAACACATACGCTTGAGCCGAGGCAGATAGCATGACCTTGCGCGTGAAAAAATAATGGAAACCTTTGGACTTTTTCACATATTGGTTGCGGCGCTGTTCCATCGGCAGAACAATATCGAGCCCGACAGACTCCCCGCCCGCCTCAAACGCACCCCGATTTCCGGCCTCCATAATACCCGGCCCGCCTCCCGTAATAATCGTGAAGCCTTCTTTTGCCAAACGACTTCCGAGCTCGCGCGCAAATTTATAATACGGATGATCAGGCAAAGCTCGCGCCGATCCAAAAAACGTCACCTCGCGATGCAAACTGGAAAGAAACTCAAATCCTTCCACGAACTCCGCCATGATACGGAAGATTCGCCAATTGATATTGTCGGTAAAATTCTCCGCCTCCCAAGGAACGCAAGTGTTGTTATCGCTGCACACCCAGTGCTTAAAGCGATGCGTTGCCGGAGTTCCGGCTCCCGGATGCGGCCCCGTCCAGCTCGGCTGCGGAAAAAACTGCGTCTTGGACGCAGATGCCGACTTGGACTTGCCCGCTTTCTTTTTTTTGACCGCTTTTGATTTTGGCATGGATCGATTGTAGCAGATCGTCAGCGGACATGTTGAAACAACTTTTTCTTTCCGGCCTGCTGTTCAAGTGAAGAAAAAAACGGTTCGAGATCATGCCGATTCCAAAGCGGCCCAAGCGGCCAGTCAATAAGACTTCCATCGCGCTCGCGGAATCTGGCAGAAATAATCCCGCGTTCCTGATTCAACCCTTCATGCACGACCAAAATATCATTCGTATCATTCAAAACGATATTCACGCGCCGTTTGAAAAGCGAATCAAAAGTAATCACTCCATCCTCGTATACAATTTTCTCGCTCCAGGCATCGACAAGATAAGCCAGCAGCCCGATCCAAACGATAGAAAGCATAATGCGCAATGCCGTCGAGGGTTCATGAGGCTGAAAAGCGATCCAAAGCAGCAAGCCGACAAACACCAATAATCCAAGCAGCACGGAACCGCCAAGTGAAATCGGTGTGGCGCGAATCATGATCGGCTTCATGCAGAAATCGTAACACAAAAGAGCCCGATCGGGCTCTTTTTATGTCGCGTGTAGCGTGACGCGAGTCGCGTGAACTAGAGAACGGCGTCCTTAGCTGCCTTGGCGACGCGGAACTTCACGACCGTCTTGGCAGCGATCTTGATTTCAGCGCCCGTGGCCGGGTTGCGGCCCATGCGTGCAGCGCGCTTGACCTTCACGAGTTTACCCAAACCCGGAATGACAAATTCACCATTCGTCTTCACATGCTTGAGGGCCATGTTCACAAGCGTTTCGACAAACATCGTCGCGTCCTTCTTGCTGAGGTTGGTCTTAGCGGCGAGCTCGCTCATGAGCTGGGATTTGGTCATCTTGGCCATAGTAGTCTAAAAAGTTTTGAACCCGTGATGAATAAAAGTTCGGGTTTGCAAGGGAATTATGAACCGACCTCAACGAGAACGCAAGAAAAGCAGGCTATCCGTCAAGGGGTACCCCTCAAACCCCTTGAAAAATGCCAAGCTCGCACGTATGCTCTCCCCGCATTTTCTCGAGCTTCATGCCGGGCTATAGCGCAGTTGGTAGCGCGCTTGCATGGGGTGCAAGAGGTCGTGGGTTCAAATCCCACTAGCCCGACAAGACGCTTGAGAAAATCAAATCGCCCCACCGCTTGTGTAGCAGTGGGGCGTTCTCGTCAGGCGACAGCTTTGAAATTGGATGGATGGCTCCGAGCAGCGTGCTCCCGCGCGAGAGCGTCTTCGCGCAAGAAGTCGAACTGCGCGATGATGAGCAATAGCTCGCTCTTGAGAAGCATCGCTCGAGAGAGTGCATCGATCTGCTGGATACGCGTCTCCAGATCAGCACTTTTGTCGACAGAGAACTGCTTGAGATCGATCAGATCGCACGCGTCTCGGAAAATACTCCGATAGTGATTGATCCTGTCCAGGCTCTCGTCACGGGAGCGTTCGAGCGTTGGCAGCAGCCAAGGGAGCTGGGACACGAGCTGGCACAACCGCTCTTTGGTCGCGCCGGAAAAACCCGACTCTGTCACCGCGCGCCGCACGGGACCATTGGGCTTGGGTAGTCGGCACGCCTGCGACCGCGGATTGTACCGCAGCTCCGCCACGATGCGCGTCAACGCTTCCCAAAACTCGCTTGGCTCCCGATCCCACCTAGCAATCGGTCGCACGCCCTCATACATATCGACAGCCGACATACGGCAGCCTCCATGACTCTTGCGAAGGTACAAACGCCTAACAAGCGTCTGCTCGCGATACTACGGTCTTTTACGAATTTGTCAACCCTTGCCAGACGGCCCGGAACCTGCTAATCTGCAGTCATTGGCCCCTCGAGGGCCTTTTAAAAAAGCATTTATGGCCAACCCTATCTCCTACGCGTTCAACTATCTCCGCTCCGCAAAAGCCGAACTTGAAAAAGTCACCTGGCCTTCGCGTGAAGAAGTCGCCCGCTACAGCGCTCTCGTCATCGTGAGCTGTGTCGTCTTGGCTGCCTTTTTTGCCGCCCTCGACATCGGTCTGAGCCGTGGTGTCACCGCCTTGCTGGAAAACCGCCAAGGCACGACCCAGGCTCCAGCCACCGTACCGATCGTCCCAGACCTTCAGTCCGGAATTGAAGCTGTTGATGCCAATGGCAATCCGGTCGACGTTCAAATCACTCCGCAATAAAAAAATTAAAAAAAACACACGTATGCCTAAGCAAACCGCGGAATACGGCCGTCGCTGGTACGCGATCCACACGTATAGCGGATACGAGGAAAACGTCGCCGACAGCTTGAACCAGCGTATCGAGGCGCTCAACATGAAGGATCACATCTTCAATGTCCTCGTCCCAAAGGAAAAGAAGATCAAGATCAAAAACGGCAAACGACGCGTCGTAGAAGAAAAAATCTATCCGGGATATGTCCTCGTCGACATGAACGTAACGGACGACTCCTGGTATGTCGTACGAAACACCCCAAACGTCACGGGTTTCATCGGTACAGGCACAACCCCTTCCCCGCTTTCCCAATCAGAAGTCGACAACATTCTGAAACGTGCCGGCTCAACCCAGAGCGAACCGGAAATTACGATCGACCTCCAGGTCGGAATGGCTGTCAAAATCGGCGATGGTCCGTTCAAAGGCTTTGAAGGCAAGGTCAATGAAATCGATGGCGCCCGCGGTAAGGTCAAAGTTCTCGTCTCGATGTTTGGACGCGAAACCCCGCTGGAACTCGACTTCACACAAGTCAAAAAGATCTAAACCGCATAACCCTTGCCAAACGGCAAGGGTTTTGCTATAAACAGGCCACTGTTACGCGGTCGGCGGATGCTTCCCCGCCACTCACATAACCACATTTATGGCTAAGAAAATCAAAACCCTGATCAAGGTTCAGGTCATCGGCGGCCGCGCCACTCCGGCTCCTCCGCTCGGTCCTGCCCTCGGTCAGCACGGTATGAACATCGCCGAATTCTGCAAGCGCATCAACGATGCGACCCAGGATCGTCTCGGCGACGTTGTTCCGGCCGTCATCAGCTTGTATGAAGATCGTACCTACGACTTCATCCTCAAAACCGCTCCGGTCTCCGCTTTCCTCATGAAAGCCGCCAAGATCGAGAAGGGCTCGGCCAAACCGCACATCGATAAGGTCGGCAAGGTCACCAAAGCTCAGGTCCGCGAAATCGCGGAAGCAAAAATGCCAGACTTGAACTGCTCCACCATCGAAGCTGCCATGAAGCAGATCGAAGGCACAGCACGTAACATGGGCATCACGGTCATCGAGTAATATCGACAAGCAAGTCCCCGCTCCGGCGGGGATTTTGCTATACTAAAATAAATTATGAAAAAATCCCTGTTTGCAACACTGCTTTTGTGCTCGCTTCTCTCCCCATTTTCGCACGCTCAGGCCATGACCGTACGCGGAGGCGATCAGTTCATTCTCCCCGCCTCAGAAGCTATTAGCGATGACCTCTATGTTGGCGGTGGAACCGTCATCATTAATGGAAACATTATTGGCGATCTCCTCGGTGGAGGCGGTAATGTCACGATCAATGGAAATATCTCCAATGATGCAAACATCGGCGGTGGCAACGTCTCCTTGCTAGGAGAAGTTGGCGATGACGTGCGAATGGGAGCTGGTAGCGCTGTTATCGGCAAAAACGTAAAAGGCGACATTCTCTTTGCCGGTGGCACGCTCTACATCTTGAAAGACGCCATCATCAGCGGCGATATTGCGTTGGCCGGCGGATCGATCGTGATCGACGGCACCGTCAAAGGAAAATCACTCATCAGCGCCGACTCCATAACGATCAACGGATCTCTGGAAGGCGAGGTAGAGATTTACTCGGGCACCAACCTAAACTTCGGACCAACGGCAACCGTACTCCAACCAATCAAACATCAAGGCATGGTTGAAGCCGTCGTTGCAGAAGGTGCGCGCGTTGGAAAAATCGATTTCACAAAAATAGAAGATCCGCGTGAGCAATCCAAAAACATCGACAGCTCAACGGTCGCCGGTATTTTTGCCGGAATCTTTGGAATCTTCTTCATCATTCAACTGATCTCACTGATTGTCGTCGCCCTGCTTGCAGTAACCTTCATGCAGCCCCTTGTCTCGCGACTGGTGGACGAGTCGCTTTCCGACCCAATAGTGAAGCTGACCCGTGGAACCGCTTGGTTCTTCCTCGTTCCGTTGCTATTCATCATCTTACTCGCCTCTATCATCGGATCGGGAGTGGCGATGGTTGTCGCTCCGGTTTACTTCCTATCGATCGCTCTCGCAAAAGTTCTCGCCGGCATCGTATTTGGTGTTTGGATTATGCGCTTGTCTTCTAAAAAAGAAGTTGCTATCGACTGGAAGCCTGTAACACTCGGCGTCATCGCTTTAGAAATCTTGTCTGTCATTCCTTTCATTGGTTGGCTTATTGGAAGCGTTGTATTCCTGCTCGCATTGGGCGGTCTGTACTCCTATCTCACGCTGCGTCTAAAAGCGATTAAAAAGTAATTCGGTCCAAAAACCCCGCCACCCGGCGGGGTTTGACATTTCCGAGGGTTTTGGCTAGAGTTCGCTCACTAAATCCTATGTGGGAGGCTAGCTAAATAAGCGGCCGACCGAACCACGTATGGCGCATTCCAAGCGTTATACCGAGCTCAAAAAGCTCGTTGACCCAAAAAAGCTCTACAAGCCGGCCGAGGCTATGGAGCTCGTTAAAAAGACGGCCACCACCAAATTCGACGGCTCGGTCGAGGTTCACGTGAATCTCGGTATCGACGTCAAAAAGGGTGATCAGCAGGTCCGCTCAACCATCATTTTCCCGCACTCGATCGGTAAGGCAAAGAAAGTGATCGCTTTCGTTGCTGCTGATAAGGAAAAGGAAGCGAAGGACGCTGGTGCTGATATCGTCGGCGGCCAGGAATTGATCGACGAACTCGCCAAGACCGGCAAAGTCGACTTTGAAGTCGCTGTTGCAACGCCAGACATGATGCCTAAACTCGCCAAGGTCGCTAAAATCCTTGGTCCGTCCGGTCTCATGCCAAACCCGAAGACAGACACCGTAGGCGCCAACATCAAGAAGCTCATCGAAGACGTGAAGAAGGGTAAGGTTGCTTTCAAGAACGATGTCACCGGCAACGTTCACCAAGCAATCGGCAAGTCCTCGCTTGATGCCAAGAACCTCCTCGAGAACTTCAACGTTCTCATCGATGCCTTGAAGAAAGTGAAGCCAGCCTCCGCCAAGGGCGTTTACCTCGCTTCGGTCACCTTGACCTCGACGATGGGCCCGGGCGTCAAAATCGACACCGCAGAACTCGCCTAATCCGCGATCCAAAACCCACCGCTTGACGGTGGGTTTTGCGTTACCCCCTCGTCTGTTACGCTTACGCCCATTATGCCCAAGCTCATCATCGGACTCGTCGGCCAGGCCGGCTGCGGAAAAGGCACAGCCGCCGATTTACTCCGCAATGAATACGGCGCCGGCTATATCCGCTTCAGCGGAATCCTCGGCACCGTCCTTGAAACGCTTGGAATCGATAAATCCCGTGAAAATTTCACCAAACTCTCCAACGGTCTACGCGATGCCTACGGAGAAGACGCTCTCTCCTACGCCGTAGAAAAAATTGCGTTATCCGCACCGGAAGAAATTGTTGTTATCGACGGCATCCGCCGTCCGGAAGATATTGTCGCGCTTGAACCGCTCCCCCACTTCAAACTTCTTTCGATCGACGCTCCGGCAGAACTCCGTTTTGAACGCATGAAAAAGCGCGGAGAAAAATCCACGGAATCCTCGATGACATGGGAACAATTCCAAAAAGAAGAACATTTCCCGACCGAAATCACTATTCCCGCTGTCATGGAACGCGCGTGGAAGACGATTCAAAATGCCGGAACGCGTGAAGAATTTGAAACAGCCGTACACGCAACAATGAACGAACTCGGCTTCACTCCAAAAAAATGAACGCACGCATTACCAGAATCCGTGAAGGCATCGAGCTTCCGGAATATAAGACGGCAGAAGCAGCAGCCTTTGATCTCGCTGTTTGCGAAGGAGGCATTGTCCCGCCAGGCGGAAGCTTGATGCTTCCAACCGGTCTCGTGATTCAAGCTCCGGAAGGCCACATGCTCATGATTGCTCCGCGTTCATCGACCTTCAAAAAAATGGGTCTGCGTATTGGCAATACAATCGGTATCGTTGATCGCGATTTCTGCGGTCCGGAAGATGAAATTCTTCTTTTCTTTTGGAATCCAGGGACCGAACCGATCACGATTGAAAAAGGTATGCGCTTGGCCCAAGGAATGTTCATTCCCGTCACACGCACAAACTGGGACGAAGGCGCAGCGGCAGGCCCTTCACGCGGCGGCTGGGGCTCGACTGGAGCATAAAGCTTGACATAGACGCTCCCGGAACGGATAACGTAACTCATAACCTTATGTATAAAAAAGGCCGAGCTTTCAGAGACCAGACAGAGCTAAAAACGGTCGTCGAAGCCCTGCGTGCACTCGGGTCCAAAATTGTTCTCACGCAAGGTTCATATGATTTGGTTCATATCGGCCACGCGCGCTATCTTGATACGGCAAAAAAAGAAGGCGATGTGCTGATCGTCGGTATTGATAACGATGAAAAAATCCGCATCCGTAAAGGCGCCGACCGCCCAGTCGTTCCAGAAGAAGAACGCTTGGAAATGGTCTTACATCTGCGTCCGGTCGATTTTGTCTACCTAAAAAAGCATGACGATCCAAAATGGGATCTCATTAAAACCGTGCGGCCTGATGTCCTAATCGCCGTAGAAGACACATACAGCCCGGAAGAAATCAAAGCGCTCGAGGAATTCTGCGGCAAAGTCGTTGTACTCGACCGCCAAGCAACAACATCCACAAGCGCCAAGATCCGCTTGATGCAGCTTAAGACCGCTAAGAAGCTCGAAGAAGTACTGACACCGAAGCTACTCAAAGTCTTGCAAGAAACATTGGGAGCCCAAGAAGAATAGGTATGAGCAAAGCGATTGTCTGCTATATTCCGGTACTGCATGAAGGGTACCGTCGACTCTTTGAGCGCCATTCGGACGCCAAAGAACTATACATCTTTGGAAACGATGTCATCGCGTCCTACGAACACCTCATCAAAGACATTCGAAAACTCGACCCGGAGCTCATAAAAAAGTCGATCGAAGCTTGGGGCGTGCTTGATCACGTGAATATTCTCGATGACAACACGATAAAAAAATTACAGAACGATAAAACTCCGCTCATTGTTTCTGATGATGAACTGACGGAATCCTTGGTAGAAAAATATTTTTCCAAAAATCCTGTCGAGAAAGATACAATCTTCCTGCGTTGGGGCATTAAAAAATCCATCGACCCCGTCGACGTCATTGCCGACACGGAAGTAAGCGAATCTGACTTTGACCGCCAAATGATCGAGCTCGCGCTCAAAGAAGGAACAAAAGCCAAAGACTGGTGGCGTCGCATCGGTGCACTCGCAATCAAGGACAGCAAGATCATCCTGAAAGCACACAATCTCTACGTTCCTGCCGATCAAACACCCTACGATGAAGGCGATCCGCGCAGTAACTTTACGGGAGGCAAGCACTTTGAATCATCCCTCGCGATACACGCAGAAGCCAATATCGTCGCACAGGCCGCCAAAAAAGGCATTTCTCTTGAAGGCGCCGACATTTACTGCGACACATTCCCCTGTCCGCCTTGCGCCAAACAGCTCGCCTATTCCGGGATCCGTCGAGTCTATTACAGAAACGGCTACAGCGTATTGGACGGCGACCGCATCCTCAAATCCCAAGGCGTACAAATCATCTTTGTAAAATAAAACACAAGGCCGCCGTGGAGTTCCACGGCGGCCAGTTTGTTTTGTTCTTCATTAGCGCGGCAAACGCTGGAGGATTTTCCAGCGGATATCGTCCGACCATTCGATCTCGGCATCCGGCGGACACTCGAGGGTGACGAGCTCCACATCCGACGGGATGAATCGGCGCACACCGCGGAATCCTTGCCATCCCTGCCAGACCTCCAACCGTTCCTCGACGACCCCGAGGTCCGGGTTAGCCGCATGAATCACGGTCTGTTCATCCGTCACGAGTCCGACATGACCGATTCCCAAAGCCGGGTTATGACGATACCAGGAGAAGGCCCCGGTGCTGAAGGCGAGATCGCCTGCAAGAAAGCGGCCGGAAGACAGAAAGGAACATGCCTCGTACTGCTGGATGCTCTTCCTTGGAAGCCGCACGCCGCGCTGACCATACAGCCACTTCGTGAAGCTCGAGCAGTCAAACGTGCTCGGCACTTCGCGCATACGCGCCCCGCGCCGATACACTCCGACACCGACTTGCGCCCGTGCCAAAGCCACGATGTCGACGGAAACGCGTCGATAGCCCAAGCGCTCGAGAATCTCAAGCGCTTCACGGTCACCGATCGGCAACTCAAGAGAAGGAAGGTGTGCGGCACATCGCGTGCCTACCGCTTGAAAGTGCATGACAACCTCCGGCAAAAGACTTACCAGACACCGGTAGTTCAGTCAACGCTACGACTTTCTATAATTCTTTGGCTGTTTAAACTTGAATTTCCACGGTGAAAAAATATTTTCATGAAATGAAGAAGGCCTGACACATAACCATGTCAGGCCTTCTCAGTCAGCGCCGAGACCGCACAAGAAATGCGAGGTCGAGGCCAAAGCGATCCTGGCGGTGCGCAGCAAGCGCCGGATTGTAGGTCATGCCCAACTCTACAGCACGGCCGGTTGTCAACTGTCGGAACGACGGCATGAGCGACTTACTCCTAGAACGGGACCCCCACGCAACCACCGTGTGCCATTCGAAGAACCGGAAACTGAGATCGCTATGCGCGCACAGAAAGAGCCCTTCGACCAGACCAGCCGGCTGGCAATGCGACATCTCACTGGAAGCGAACCACGCGTCGATCTGATCCACGAGGATCGTGGTCTTGCCGTCGAACCAACGCGGCGACGGCTGGACAATGCGGATCCCCATGTCGACATCCGTGAAGATTTCGTTCGGGAACTCCTCTGGGGTGATCCTGGGATCGACCACGTCGAGTCGGGCCGCCTTCAGATATTCTTCAAAGCTGGCGCGGTAGCTATCAGAGAGCCTCATCACAACCTCCTAGACTAAAACAACGAGCCATAAAAGGCTAGACAAAATAGGCCAACCTGTCAATGGATGAACCTACTTCTTCCGATAATTCTTCGGCTTCGCATACGTAAACTTCAACGCCTCAGTTTCTCCGAGCTGCTCCAAATCGGGCTCGATGAGATGCGCGTGAATATGTTTTACGCTTGAGCCATAGTCCCCCAACTCGGAAGAACCAAAACGGATCGCGACAACTCCGCCGCCAATATTCCGTTTCTTAGCCTCGTCGCTAAACATTTGGAGAAGCTCGCCCCCCGCCTCCGGATGCATCTCGGAAATATGTTCGATATGCGTTTTATAAATAGCGAGTAGCTGTTCCTTTACTTTCTCATACGGCCACTGATTCTCAGTCAAAAACCAAAACTTCCCTTCTTTCAAAATGGGATTCTTGTGATACTTCTTCAAATTCTCGACACAGAACGGGCAATGCCCCTGTTTGGCAATCTCAACCATCACATCACGCTGATCGTCGCGACGTACAGATGAAAGATTGATAAATCGATTATCGCTTGCGCTCATAGAGTTGAAATGTCGCATCAAACTCGTTCTTCTCATCCTTGGGCCAGTGTTCTTCCTTCACTAAATTCCAAGTACTCGAAATATCTTTTATCGGCATTTCAACATCTCCACCCTCAATATTCGTATGCACCCGCGTGAGATATAGCTTGTCTGCATATGCGTGCGCAATTCTATAGATTGCCTCACCGCCACTTACAAATATATTTTCACCCTTCGTCTTTTCGATCGCCTCCTCCCACGAACTTACAACTACTACCTCCGAAGAAGCTACAAAATCCTGCTGACGGGTAATCACAACATTTTTACGATTTGGAAGCGGATGTCCGAGTCTAGCGATAATCGACTCAAATGTCTTTCTTCCCATTACGACAGTATTTCCCGTCGTTAATTCTTTGAAGTTTTTCAAGTCACGCGACAAACGCCATGGCAAAGCATTCGCTTGCCCAATCACATCATTATCAGATGCCGCAACAATAATCGAGATCATGTAACTAAATCGCAACGGGAATACCCTTAATACCCGGATGTGGTGTGTAATCCTCAAGCGTGAAGTGTTCTTTTCGGAAGTCAAAGAAATCTTTCACAGAAGTATCCATCTTCAATGTCGCCAACGATTTTGGTTCACGCGCCAACATTATTTCAACAGCCGGAACCTGATCGACATAAATATGCGCGTCCGAAAAACTGTGGACAAATTCGTACGGAATCGTTCCCGTCGCATGCGCGATCATCATGAGTAAAGCGCCATACTGCACCATGTTTGCAGGAACACCAACAGGAACATCCGCCGAACGCTGAAACATATGAAGCGTCAGCTTATTATCGATCACGCGCAAATGAATCCAGCCGTGACACGGAGCGACAACGACTTTTTGCTGCTTCCCCTCACCACGAATCGTGTACTGCGGAATCCACGGTGAAATAAAATGCGTTCGCAAATGCGGAAACTCACGGATCTGCTCGATAATATTTTTGAATTGATTGTAAGTCTCCCCCTCTGCCGTTGGAAAATCATGAAACGCGGCGCCATAGGAACCGGGTCCAAGATCGCCGGCTTCCAAACCGCGTTTGGCACATTTCTCCGGGGTCACCCAAGATTCCCACCAGTGGCAGCCAAACTCGACAAGACCTTGCTGTGTCCGCACCCCATTCACAAACGCACACATCTCAGCGATGGCTTGGCGCCAAATCGTCACAGGTAGCCGTTCAGACTCATTCGGAGCCATGTTGCGCTCGTTGATGATCGGAAACCCGTTCTCAAACTTAAAATGCATCGGATTTGGCCCCATGAGCGTGATCGCATCAACGCCCTGCTGGCTATTGGTACGCTCCCCACGCTCCAAAATATCGCGCAATAAACGCTGATACTGTGCATCCGGCGTCCGCTCGGTAAGGGGCTTCATCATAGGAAAAGGTGGGGGTAAGTGACCGTATGGTCGCGAGTGGAAGGCCGGAAGTCAATACGAATTAGGGAACGCTTCCCGTCAGCGAGGTTTTTCGCTATCCTATGAGCCATATGAACCAACCCCTGATTGGAATCGATAAGCTCCTCGCTGATTCCTGGAACGCGATGTTTAAAGAATGGAAGCCGACGCTCGGCTGGACGCTCGGAATGGTCTTTGTTCCCCTGCTCATCAACATCGCTTTTGCTTTGCCGATGATCGCGATACCGGAGTTATCACAGAATGTCGCTTACCAGACGCTTAGCCCGATTCTCGTCTGGGCCGCATCGCTCTATTTCATGGCTGGTCTTTTCAAATATTTCCTCAGTCCAAAAAAAGAAGTAAACGTTTCCGTTCAGGATGTTCTTTCTCTGGCTTTGATTGGTTTGATTATGGGCCTCCTGCTTATTCCAGCATTCTTGCTTTTCATCATTCCAGGTATCTGGCTCTCGCTCATGTTCAGCATGGCCGTTCCGATTTATCTGAATGAAGGTACAAAAGGCTGGGCGGCATTAAAAGCTTCGTATGCTCTGGTCAAAGGACGCTGGTGGGCAACCTTGGTGCGTTTTGTTGTGCCAAACATTGTCTACGGAATCGGCGTGTCGGTAATCTTCGGAATCATCATGGTTGCGTTCATCGCGATCGCCAGCGTCCCGATCAGCGCCTTCATCTACGCCCTTGAACAAGGCGCCGATCAATCACAGGCTTTGGCTGCGCTTGGCCCAATCGCCATGATCGGATTACCGATCGGTCTTCTTGTCTTCATTGCCGTCGCCATCATCGCCAATATCTTGCTCACGCTTGCGCAAACATCGGTCTTCGTAAACATCTACAAATCGTTGTCCGAAACCGCTTCAAAATAACATCCTATGAAACCGCTCCTTCCATACGGCGAACTTCTAGGCTCGGGTTGGGACCAATTCATTCGTGATTGGAAACCAAACTTGGAATTGTCGATTCGCTTCCTAGGAGCCTCGCTCCTCGGCTTCATCGCCACCCTGCTCTCGAGCCCGCTGCCGCCGGGAGGAGCCATGGTTTTACGCTTGATCGCCGTCTTGGCTGGCACCGCTATCATCGCGCACACAACCATTGTCTTGACCGATGTTGTTCGCAAACGCGATACAGGCGATCTCAAAGCAAAAAACGATGACACCCGCGGCCGCGCACTTTTCTGGCCTTTTATCTGGATCATGGTGCTGCGCTCGCTTGCGGTCGCTGGCGGCTTAATCGCTTTTGTTTTACCAGGCATCTGGATGAGCATCGCTTTTGCTTTTGCCCCGATTATTCTTTTGGATGGCGGCGCTCGCGGGACTCAGGCTCTAGCCGTCTCGCATGAACTCGTAAAAGGACGCTGGTGGCAGACCTTTGGCCGCACGCTTATCAGCGGCTTCATGGTCGGATTATTGATGATGCTCTCCATGTTCCTCCTCGTGATGATCATCGGCCTCTTTGTCGGCTTTGATAAGTCGCTAGCCTTGGCCGCCAACAGCTCATCGATGGGCCTCCAAGTTTCGCTTACGGACGGTTTGCAGGGAGTCCTTTCCGGCATCGTTCAAGCGATTTTCCTTCCTCTTGGAATCATCTACCAAGTGAAGATTTATCACTCCTTGAAAAAGACGCGCTAAGGCGTAGGGTGTGATGGTATGCGCCTGCTTCCGATTATCGGCCTGGAAATCCACGTCCGACTCAAAACCAAAAGCAAGATGTTTTGCGGCTGCGCAAACGTCGACGACAGCGAACCGCCAAATACGGCGATTTGCCATGTTTGTACTGGCCAACCCGGAGCTCTACCGGCCGTCAACATGGAAGCGGTTCGCTTAGGCGTACGCACAGGCCTCGCGCTTGGCTGCCGTATTCCGGATGAAGCTCACTTTGACCGCAAAAACTATTTCTATCCCGACCTGCCAAAAGGCTACCAAATCTCCCAATTTGATCATCCGATCTGCATCGAGGGCTATTTTGATGTAGAAGTTCCCGGCAACGTTCCTCCGCGCGATCGTATCCGCGTCGGAATCACTCGCGCCCACCTGGAAGAAGACGCCGCAAAAAACATTCACGATGGTGCCAGCAACGCCACGCTCGTCGATTTCAACCGCGCCGGTCAGCCATTGCTTGAAATCGTCACAGAGCCGGATATCCGCACGCCAAATGAAGCTCGTGCATTCTTGCAGGAACTTCAAGCCGTTCTCCGTGCCGTAGGCGCATCCGATGCCGACATGGAAAAAGGCTTCATGCGCTGCGACGCCAACGTCTCGCTTCTTGAAGTCGATGACGACAATAAACCGCTCAAAGCCGGCTACAACCCAAAAATTGAAATCAAGAACTTGAACTCATTCCGTTCCGTCGAGCGTGCGCTTACGTATGAGATTGAGCGTCAGCTTGAAGTCTACAACTCCGGCGGCGTGCCACAAGGCGCAACGCGCGGCTTTGATGAGAACAAAAACGTTACGTTTGAGCAGCGTCTCAAAGAAACCTTTGCCGACTATCGCTATTTCCCGGAACCGGATCTGCGTCCGCTCGACTTGAAAGCGGTACGCGAACAGGAAAAATCACGCCTACCAGAACTCCCGGCCGCACGCCGCACAAGATTGATGGAAGAATGGAGTTTTGCCTCGGAAGACGCGCGCGTCCTCGTTGCAAATGAAGGCTGGGCAGATTTTGCTGAAGCAACCCTCGGAGAGCTTGGCGGTTGGCTTGAATCTTCAGACCAAAGAAACGATGTCAGCGGCGGCGAGCTACTCGCAAATCACAAAACAAAATACGCTAAACTCGTCTCCGGATGGCTGAGCAGCAAACTCGCCGGCATTCTTTCCGCCCATGGAAAATCGATCACTCAAGCAAATATCACCCCGGAAAACTTTGCCGAATTCCTCCACTTGATCGAATCCGGAAAAATCAATTCCGCCAATGCACAAAAATTACTTCAACTCATGGTCGACACCGGAGCCGATCCGTCACAAATCATGGAAGAGCATCATCTCGGTCAAATGAACGATCCGGAGGCACTCGCAAAACTCATCACCGATCTCGTAGCACAGAATCCGGAAAAAGTTGCCGAGATCAAAGCCGGAAAACTTCCGCTCGTAAAATGGTTTGTCGGTGTCGTGATGAAATCAACAGAAGGCCGCGCAAATCCGGAAGCCGCGGAAACGGAAATCAAGAAACAAATCGGAGTCTAGAAACAAAAATCCATCCGGTGAAGGATGGATTTTTGTTTTCTCCGTGCGCGATTAGGCGCGAGGGGCGCGGGCTTCCATCGGACGGGCCTTGTTCACCGCAATGCGGCGACCGCCCATGTCCGTACCATCAAACATGGAGATTGCGTTGTCGGCAGCGGCGTCTTCCGCCATCTCAACGAAGGCGAAACCACGCGGGCGCTGCGTTTCACGATCCATCGGGATGTAAACGGAGAGCACCTCACCAGCCTGGGAGAAATGCTGTCGAAGCTCCTCGTCCGACGTGCGGTACGGGATGCCTCCGACGAACAATTTCGTGGGCATGTGGGTTAGTCGTATCCTGTAAGAGACACGACCGTGCGTTAACGAATGAATACGGATTCACGTCTGCGCGACCACTTCCCCGACCATAGGACGGACCTTCGCACGTTGATATCCATCCACAGCATGACAAGATTTTGGCTAACTGTCAAGATGGTCGCGTATGCCTAAAAAAGCCAAAACCCTGCCTTCTTGCGAGCTTTTACACGCTTTGCTCGACGAGCGCATTGAACATCCAGAGCACACCAAAAAGCTGGACGCCAAGATCAAAAAGAGCTTTAAACAGCTCCGCACGATCTTTATTTTAGACATGTCCGGCTTCTCCAAGACCGTCCAGCGCTATGGCATCATCCACTACCTCGCCATGATCCAGCGCATGCTACGTATCGTTAGACCGATCGTAAGCAGATATGACGGCATCGTGATTAAATTCGAGGCCGATAACTGCTTTGCCGTTTTCCCAACACCGGAAAAAGCCCTGCTTGCATCCGAACAAATCCATCACGATTTGGAAATCGCTAACTTGATGACGGACGATATGAGCGATGTACACGTTTCCATCGGCATCGGTCATGGACCAGTGTTATTGTTCTGTGAAGACATGTACGGCAATGAATTGAATCTTGCTTCCAAACTTGGAGAAGATGTTGCGGAGCGCGGAGAAATTCTTTTAACGAGTGCTGCGCGCAAGTTGGTAAAGAATAAAAAATTCCGCTTTGAAAAAGTTCCAATCACGATCAGCGGCGTCACAATGTTCGCACATCGACTATCCACATCTGCTTCTTGACACACAAAATAGAAAATCTGTGTTATACTTTTAGTGCTATCGTTAACGTGATCTTTTTAGACGCGTAACACGAGCACCGATTGGAAATTAAATCCGACGGTGAAACAAGAAAGGAGCTGATAAACATGGCAGCAAAAAAGAAAGCAACAAAGCGCAAGGCCGTAAAAAAGACGACCAAGCGTAAGGCCGCGCCGAAGCGCAAGGCCGCGAAGAAGTCGAAGAAGCGTGCATAGTCACACTTTTCCGAACGGAGGAGAATCCCTCAGCGATACGCTGAGGGATTTTCATTACAAAAGATTCTGCTGTTTTTGCTTGGGCGTATCTTGCGCGACACGGATCACGCCATATTCCCCATCAAAACCAGGCCTAATATCCATCTCCCCTTTACGCATATGCAAAATAGCCTCAACGATTTCCGGTGATACATGCTGCGATAGCACTTGGGCTGGCTCATCAAGCAAAACGCCAAACTCCGTTCGCCCATCCTTCACCAATCGCTCAACCTCTCTCGCAACTTTCTTTGAAGATGGTCCAACATCCAGAACGCTACCGATTAATTCTGCGAGCGGAACAATCGAGCGGAATGGCACAGCTAGTTTCCCGCGCTCGCCTTCTGCCCGCTCCGCCAAATCATCGATACGATGTAACACACCGACCGTAAGCGGCTTTCCACATTTTGGACACAAGCCTTTCAAGCGTTTTGTTTCTTGCGGCGTGCAAGAGAAATCGCAAAGACGATGTCCGTCCACATGGTATTTCCCCTCTTCAGGAAAAAATTCAATCGTCTCGATAAATTTCTTCACATCTTTCTCTACCAAGATACGACGCAGCTCCGCAAAGCTCGGCTCCTTCATCTCAAAAACATTTGCCTCGCGTCCGAGCTTATCAAGTGAATGCGCATCGGAATTTGAAACCAAAAATACTTGATCAAGTGAAGGCAAACGCCAATTCATCTTTGGATCAGAAGAGAGACCCGTCTCGATCGCATGGATATGAGGCGTCATCTCGCCAAAACATTCTTCAAGCGAATCAAATCCGGATTGGGAACCAAAAACCGCAAACCAAGGAGTCCAAGCATGCGCCGGAATCATCAAGGCGCCAGGATCAGCATCCAAAAGCATCTTCAACAGTTCTTCCGAATCAATACCAAGAATAGGCCTGCCATCGGCTTTTAAGTTGCATCCGCGATTAACAAGCGCTTTCGTAAACCGATCAACGCCTTCTAGCGAGGAACACAAAATACACAAATGTACACGGCGGACTTTCCCGCCCCGTTTGTAAATACAGGAGAGTTCCGTTGAAAGAAGAAAACGCGTCTTGGACGATCCATCCTGCAATCGAAACGTACCGCCGCCATCATCGACCAAATCCCGAACAATCTCTTGCCGCCAAGCTGGATGCGTAAAATCAGAAGTTCCGACAAAATCGATACCTTTCCGTTCGCACGTATGCGCGATATTCGGCAAAGTCAGATCCTTGGAACAAGCCCGCGACCATTTGGAGTGGAGATGAAAATCCGTAATCACGCGCATATCACCTGTTGAGCGGAACACTCTGAATAACCCGCTTCTCATCCGGTCGATAAAGTTCAAGACGATTCTGATAACGCAGAACCACATCGCCATTCTTCACCCCTCGATAAAAAGCCGGATTGGTTCTTTCTACAATTTCGGCCTCAGTGATTACCGTACGCTCAATAACAACCTCCACAGGCTCCTCAATGGGAATCGATGAATTATTAAGCCGTAAATAAACAAAACTAACCCCCATGGCAATCACAACGAGAACAAAAACATAGATCCTCCAAATAGGCATAAAGCGATCTTACCTCTCATATCCCGCGCCGACAATCTTACGGAATCCAATACGATCCGGAGCCTCATCACCCAGACGAAACATCCGCCCAAAGACAATAGAGCTATCTCCATAGCGATCCCGGATCAAATCAACAGATTTAGAGACCCGTAAAATCCCAGGATCTCGCAAACCAGGCGCATCATGAACGCCCTGAGCCGGCTCAAGCAAATCTCCGAAGCGCATTTGACCATCCGGCAGCGAAAGCTCGCCGAGGGTCACCGCTAAAAAACTCACCGCTTCACCGTGCCACACGCGATGCAGAAGACGTGATACCTGACGCACAATAGAAAATGAATCATCTGCCGATTCTTCAAACCGTACCCAATCACCGACATACTCGCCTGATCGCAGTCCGACGGAAATAGAGACACTCTGAGCCAAAAGCCCATAAGCACGCAAGCGTCGCCCTGCGCGCTCAGTCAGCTTGGTTAATACAGCTTCGACATTACCTTCGCGATTAACACGATTAGGAACGCAGTAAGAATGCCCGACGGATTTAGGAAGCGTATCACCAGAAGACAGCTTCTCGCATTCCATAGCATGCAAACGGCTCCACCAATAAAAACCATTCTTTCCAAGCAAACGCATCAAATTTCCGATCGGATGATATTTCAGCTCAAGCGGCGTCCGTATTCCATATCGATGCAAACGCCGACGAAGCCGCGGGCCAATGCCGCACAAATCCTCAAGATCCACTCGCGAAAGATGGTCGTCAATGTTGGATGCATTCACAAATGTCAGACCATCCGGTTTTTTTCTTTCAGACGCAAACTTGGCTAAAAAACGCGTAGGCGCAATCCCAATAGAACATCTGAGCCAATCGCCCACCTCTGTTGTTAAGCGATATTTCACTCGACTCGCCAAAAAAGCCGCCTCAGCCTCATCACGCACCCAGCCGGTTAAATCTACAAAAGCCTCATCAATAGAATAATGTTCGATCGTGTCGGATAAGTCGTGAAGAATTTTAAAAAAACGAGATGTGACGGCTCGATATTTTGTCGGATCATTCTGTACAAAAATCGTCTGAGCACAGACTTCTCGTGCTTGATCGACCGTCATTCCAACCTTTACGCCGCGTTGTTTTGCCTCAACCGAAGCAGCAATAATACATCCACCTGGATGCAAATACGCACATACCCCGACCGGACGCCCACGCAAAGACGGATTCGCTTGCTGTTCTACAGAAGCAAAATACGAATTCATGTCGACATGGATAATAATCCGTTCGGGCATAATGATTCATCATAGAACGCACATCTCTTCCAACTGCCAGCCTAAAGATTCTGTATGAAACGATAGGCGATAGGCATTCGCGTCATCGGACACGGAAAAGTAATACACTTTTTCACGACCAACGCGCTCAGCGTGTACCAAGTTCACGGCTTTCACTTGATAATGCTGTTTGCCCCACTTAAACATCATGGGTTCTGGACGATTTTGACGGAATGCAACGAGCACTTCTACAGGCTCGCGCACGGCTTCATAAGACATAGGCGACAATGAATGGATCAAGGATCCGGAGTCGTCAAAATCACGAGCTGCGCGACGCAACTCGTCCTTGCCTGGATTTTGGCGACTCCGGACGCTCGATAGTGGCTAAACCTGTCTGTACGAACGGATAACAGCACGTACCACGCCTTGAATTAACGGATCGTAACAATAAATCGGCTGCATGGTTTTATTGGCTGGTTGCAAACGGATACGATCTTTCTCCCGATAAAACTTCTTCAGCGTCGCATAAGCATTCTCAAGAAGCGCAACGACAACTTCACCATTCTTGGGAGACGGGTTTCTTTCCACGATCACATAATCGCCATCAAAAATTCCTTCATCGATCATGGATTCTCCCTTCACGCGCAAAACATAAGAATTGGCGGAGTCGGGGACTAGGTCCACCGGAACGGCGAATGTCTCGCGCTCTTCCACCGCTTCAATCGGCTGTCCGGCTGTAATCAAACCTTTAAGCGGCAAGATAACACTGCGGCCCCAACGCACGGCTTTGTCGGTCGGCTCAAGTTCACGATTGCCTCCTGTTGATTCTGCGCCGCGCAAAAATCCGCGCGTACGCAAAGCTTGAACATGCGTGTGAACCGTAGAAGGGGACGCGAGCTCCAATCCGCCGGCAATCTCACGATACGACGGAGGATAACCGTGCTCGTTGATGAAATTCACGATGTAATCGAGAACTTCTTTTTGTTTTGGCGTGAGAGGGGCTGGCATATAGAACAAGAATAGAACGCACTAGAACAAAAGTCAAACGCCTATAAAATCAATTAAAATAAAACTTATCCACATCCCCCACTCTATTAAAACGAAAGACCGCTCACCTTTTCAGATGAGCGGTCAGAGAAAAAATCATTCACGAACGACGAGGAAACGGACCGTGCTTACCCAACCCGCGTCGATGGGATAGTCGCAAAGAGTCCACTCATCATCCTTGGTCCAGTAGAGATACAGCGAGCAAACCCGATGGCGCTGGACATGCGTGGAGCCCAGCACCGCGATCGGATACGTCTTCACGGACATGGCGCACTGCGGCGACATTGTTGCCGCATGCTGCTTTGCGAGATGCGGCGCCACCGTGATTGCCTCCTCGTGAAGCGCAGGACGGAAACCGAGGCGCTTGAGCTCACTGAGAGCTTCCTCGGTACTGATGAAGCGGTTCAGGTGCACGAACTCGAACGCGATCTCGCGAGGCTCCTTGGAGACACCCTTGCAGGCATCGATCGGCTGAAGCGCGGTCTCGAGATACCTCTCATAGACGTAATCGAACAACGTCTCGAGCTTACTGAGAGGGAGCGACTGATAGTCGACAAGAGCCGAATATCGGGTCGCGAGCTCATGCGTTGATTCTGCCTGGGTCATGCGATGGTTCTCCCGCGAATTGATCAAAAGGACGATACGGAAATAACCATTAAAATACGATTTTGTCAATACGCTCACCTTCATCCCCTTGACAATCCGATCAAATTATTCCAACGGAGTAGAACGCGGGCCGGAGGTTTGGAGCTTGCAGAGACTTGGTAATCTTATGCAAAGGGGTTCGATTCCCCTCTCCGGCTCGCAACAAATAGCTATTGACAGGTAGCCATAGCGTCCATACAATAGACTCAGATTACCAAGTCTCGACGAGCTCCATGCTTGCAAACAAAACACCTCCGCATAGCGGCGGTGTTTTGTTTTATACACACATCTACTCTTGACATTTCACTTAAATTATTCCAACGGAGTAGATCAAGGCCCGGGAACAACGCTTGATTTGATGCTTGTCGAATAAGCGCTTGGACCGGTAACCAAATCGCGTATGATCCCACGCTCCGTGGGCAGGTTTTTCCGCACGCTATTTTATTCCGCACTACTTTCCCCTCTCCCCTTTTTCCATGCGCCCAACACCGTGCATGCTGCGCAAACACCGATCATCGGTGAAGTCATGTGGGCCGGCTCGTCGCTCTCCTCCGCCGATGAGTGGCTCGAACTTTGGAACAATTCCGATGAACCACTTGTCCTCACCGGATACATTCTGCGCGGCGCAAGCCCATCGGATATCACCTTCAACGAAACACACATCATCCCCGCTCACGGCGCCTTTCTCGTCGCCAACTACGCCCACGATGATGAAAAATCCATCAGTGCAACCTCCGTACAGCTTGTAACCACGGCTATCTCACTCTCCAATAGCGCATTAAAGATAGAACTTCTCACATCCGACGGCACGCTTATTGATTCTGCCGGCGATGGCAGCGCACCTCCGGCAGGCTCATCACTTCCAAATAAAATATCGATGATCCGTACGGCAGACAACCTCTGGCAAAGCGCTACATCCTCAATAAATCTCGACCCAGACATCAACGATCTCGCAACTCCAGGTTTTTGCGATGCATGCACAGAACCAGAAGCATCGCCCGAACCAGAACCGATCATCGAAACACCAACAACGACAGAACCCATCATTGAAATCCCTACATCAACCGAGCCTGTCGTCGAACTGGAAACGCCTACTTCAACAGATCCCGTGCTGGAACCGCTTGTCGGGACATCCAGTACCCTTGAAATAACAGACACGACATCAACGGAGCCAATCACTGAAGTTCCAACAACGACGATAGAACTTCCAACGATTGAACAACCGGAGCCTGCACCCATCGCAACAAATAACCCCGAACCCGCACTAACTCCGACAGCGATCACAACATCAACCGCTCCACTCATTCTTCATTTGCATGCGATATTCCCCGCTCCAGAATCCGGCGATGAATGGATTGAGCTAATCGTTCCAACAGGAACAACGCTCGCCCAAGCAGAAAACTGGAGCCTGCATGATGCTTCCGCCTCTATCTATCGATTCGCTGGCGCAAATGAACGTATCTCAATCAACGGAAACATCTGGCGCATCTCACTTGCTTCAGCGCGTCTCAATAATAGCGGAGACTCAGTCGAGCTCGCTCGTCCCGACGGAAGCATCGCAGAACGAATGTCTTTTCCTGAAACAACGCGCGGAACCGGCTGGAGAAAAAACGCAAACAATACGGCCTGGATTCAAGATCCGCCGCCAATCGTTCAAGTGGCACCCGCTCCAAGCCCAGTAACAACCTCCGCTCCCGCTCCAATCCCAGCCGTCACCCCACCAGCTCCAACAGTCGAGCTACCGATTGTCGTTGCTACCACAACACAAACTCAAGTTACCACTGAAGAAAAGAAAACAACTACAGCAAAACCAAAGGCAACAACCAAAACAACAAGCACCGCTAAACCAAAAACCACAACCGTTAAAAAAGTAACGACACCAAAAGTCGATCCAGTCCCGCCTCTCGTCACTATCGATATGCTCACGCAATTAGAACCGGAAATCCGAGTCACGCTGGAAGGAACCGTCGGAACCATTCCCGGCATCCTTTCTAAAAACCAATTCACGCTCCATACACCCGACGGACGCGGACTACTCGTGCGGGGCACTAGCAAACAGCTCTCGCCGGAATTCGGCAGCAAAATCCGTCTCACCGGAACATTAAGCTTGAACGATGACGGTCTATCGCTAAAGATGCTCTCCAAAGATAAATGGGTAAAGCTGGAAGGAACAGAATCGATTGAACCCCGCGTCGTCGATCTCCTCGCTCCATCACAAGAAGATGCCTGGAGTCTGATCCAGGTAACAGGCACCGTGCTTGAAACCGGTAGCGGCCGCGTAAACCTGGAGCTTGGCGGTGTCCCGATCACGGTCAAAATCCGTCCGGTAACCGGCTACCGGGCAGAACGCCTCTCCAAAGGCGACCTCGTACGCATCACGGGTATCATCGACACCCGCGCTGAAGAACCGATCCTCTACCCCCGCCAAACTCCGGAAATCGAGATTATCGCCCATGCCAAGCTAGCCCCTGTCGGAGAACCTAAAACGACCTGGCCCGCTTGGACGCCCTTTGGCGCCGCTGGAGTTACCATCGCCGTTACAGAGGGCTATAAACGCCTCAGACGCCTAGCCAAGGACCGAAAACTCAAGAAACTCGCTGCCCTTGCACAATAAATCGAGCCTTGATAACGTATGGGTCGCCGGAAATAATACGGTGACCGAGCGGGTATCGTATAGCGGCTATTATGCTACCTTGCCAAGGTAGAGATGAGGGTTCGACTCCCTCTACCCGCTCCAACAACAACGCTCCGAGAAATCGGGGCGTTTTTGTATTGGCTGACGGGTTGACAAAGCACGATATTTCATTACAATGCGTCGGCACCTTTTTCACGGGGGTCGATCATGGCCGTATACGGCAAAGGCGAACCGGAGAACATCATCGTTCAATTGGCAGAGAAACTGCCCCGCGGCAGCATGACGCTCGACATGGGCTCAGGCGAAGGCCGCAACGCCCTCTATCTCGCTCGCCAAGGCATCAAGGTCGAGGCCTGGGACAAGAACGCCAAAGAGATCGATACTCTGAAGGCGATGGCCGCCAAGGAGAATCTCGAGATCCATACCGAGGTCTGCGACATGCGCGACTTCCGTATCGGCTACAACAACCGCGACGCGATCATCAACTCGTTCAGCCTCCACTACCTGAGGCCCGAGGATGCAATCGAACGCCTCTACCACATCCGGACCTCGCTCAAGCGGGGCGGATACCACGCCATCCTGCAGTTCACCGAGAACGGCGACCTGGCGCGCGCAGGCCACCAGCGCTTCTTTCCCAAGGTCGACGAGACCCTCAAGGCCTACGCCAAGTGGGAGATCATCACCAAGAGCGTCGAGATGCGCTCCTGCGCACAGCGCGGTCCCCAAGGACAGGAGTTGAACAACGAGGTCCTCGTTCTACTCGCGCGCAAACCCCTCTGAACAACGCCCCGCATTCTTACTGGATGCGGGGCGTTTACATTTTTATGGGCGCGGCTTCCAACCAGTGACAAAAACGATCCCGCGCTCCAATGCAGAATACATCCGAAGCTTCTCGATCAAAAAATTAAGCCAGCCTGTCGTAATATTATAGTAAGTCGTATACGGCCAGGCATGATGTCTTGCGTGTAACGATGGCGAGAGGATGAGATCCCACGATTGCAGCTTCATAACAAGAACCGGCGGCTGTGCTTGATGCGCCCACTTATGGATTTGATTTGTGAAAAGAATACCCAGCATCCATAAAATCAAAAATACCAAAACTTCTGGCCGATCCGAAGTCCAGATAACGGACGGAACGAGCACAAGCAAGGCGGCAATCGCGTTATTGCCATTTGTCTCAAAAAATCCATGACGGGTCATTTCTTGTTGGTCTGTATGATGCACGCGAAAATCGCGGATAAACATCTCTCCAAAAAATGGTGTTTCCGGTGTTCCCCAAGTATCCATCCACCAGTGAACAAATCCCGATGTCACATCCGCGGCAAGCAAACCGGCAATCGCCGCAAGCGGGGTTAAAACCCAAGAGCCAAAACCCAATACATACCATCGATAAAACAAAACACCAATGCAAACGCAGGCCGACAAAAAAGCCAATACTTCAAACGGCAAATATTTGCGCATGCGCACATCCTATCCTTATCAAGCAGCTTTTGTTAAGCTCCCACGCATGAAAACGATCTATCTGGCACGTCACGGCAAAGTCGAGAATCCAACCCGTGTTTTTTATACCGCCGACTTTCCGCTCGGCAGCCAAGGCATACATCAAGCGCAAGCGCTCGCCAAAGATATCTTGGACGCCGGCTGCAATCCGATGCGTATCGTCGCCTCAACCTATCTGCGTACGCGCGAGACGGCAGAAATTATCGCCCAAACACTTGGCAGCCGCGAGGTAGAAACCGATGAACGTCTCATCGAGTGGCAGGTTGGCGATTGGTTCGGCAAACCGCTCGACGCATTCCGTGTCGCCGCCGGTTACGATCAAACACCGTTCCAACTCAAGTTAAAAGACATTGAACAATTTGAAGAACTCTCCACACGCGTCATCAGTGCTCTGCACGATCTCTTGGATTCTATCGATGAAAATACTTGTGCTGTTGCCGTCAGTCACCGTGAATCCATGGTCTCCGCCATTTTGAAGCTCCAAGACGCAAATGACTGGAGCCATATTCCGCTCATCGATTTTCCTCCGGGCTGCTGCTGGAAGCTGGAGTTTAACGGCCATGAATTGATTTCCGCAGAAAAAATCTTTGATCGATCATCAGTGATATAATATTTCCATGGATACCCAACGCCTCCTTCTTGCGCTTCATCTATTCGGCTTCGCGATCGGTGTTGGCGGCGCAACCGTGACGGATATTTTCTTCATGAAATTTCTGAAGGATTTCCGCATCTCGCGCACGGAAGCCGATTTCATGCAGACCTTGTCACGCATTCTCTGGATCGGTGTCGTTATTCTAGCGTTAACTGGTCTGGGATTATTTTTGCATGATCCAGCCAGACTGCTGACATCGGCAAAATTTCTTTCCAAGATGGGTGTCGTTCTCGTCCTCCTCTTAAACGGCTGGTTCCTACATTTTGCGGTAACACCTTCACTACGCCGTATCGCTTTTCATGAGGACCCTCATCCTCAAGCCAAGCGATTCCGGGAGATTCGGCAGCGCGCCTTCATCTCAGGCGGCATCTCCATTGTCTCGTGGTATTACGCCTTCTTTTTGGCCATCTCGCGCTTTCAAACCGTAACCATCACGGGATACATGGCTCTCTATGTTCTTTTGCTAGTCTCAGCCTTTGCGGGCGCCCTTCTGATGGACGACCGCCTCTCCAAGGCGGCGAAAGAGGCCAAATCCTAGGGTCTTGCACGATCCAAAAGAATCGGCTAATCTAAGCCCGCAACAATCGTATTTAGGGCGTGTAGCTCAGTTGGTTAGAGCGTTACACTGATAATGTAAAGGTCGATGGTTCGACTCCATCCACGCCCACCATAGAAAAAAATCCCCCGATCGGGGGATTTTTTCTATTCCGTTTCTTCACGACTGATTTGAACAGAAACAGCCCACTTACCGCTATCATCTTTCTGACCCAGGACCGTCATGATCATTTTTGTGTTTCCTTTACGATACTCGCTAAATAATGATTCCGACACAGGTGCCGATGTCTTGCGCTCAAAGCCGTTAGCAATAATCTGCTTCTCATACCACTCGGCAAGGATGCGAGGCTCGACATCAAAAATGGTCACAGCGAGGACGGCACGCTTCTGATCTTTGGTGAGAGAAGCGATACTCGGCAGCGCGCCATCGTAGCGAGGAATATCCGTGGGAAAGCCTGCCGGAATCTTTACATTGGTTCCAAGAGCAACCGTCTCCCCTGTCTTTGGATCTTTGAATGAAAAACTTCCGCCGTCCGCATCCACATCGACCTTGCCGCCGGAACCCGTCTCAATGATCTTTTCCGCGATCGACTCGCCAATTTTTTGATTGATCTTATCTTGGACACCGGAGAATGGATTGCATCCCGCACCCATCAAACTCACGGCTAACAACGGCGCAAAGATCGCAGCGGACATTTTATTCATATGGGGCATATGCTACCCCAAAACACACGCCCTAGCCAAACAGCTCCTCTTTCAACTGCTTCTTCGTGTCAATTCCGGCCTCTTTAAGAAAAGCTTTGATGCTCTCCATAAACGGCTTTGGACCGCACATGAGATAGGTGAAGCTCGGATCGATAACGGAGTGACGCTGAAGCATTGCCAAATCAAGACGTCCGCGCTCGCCTTTCCAATCGATCGGCGCTTGCTGTGTCAGGATTGGAATAAAACGGAACCACGGAGCCTTATCTGCTAACGCAAGAAATTCTTCCAGATAAGGCGACTCCTCTACGTACTTGTTGGAATAAAATAACGTTACAGGTCGAGTCGCACCCGTAGCAATCAACGAACGCAGCATGCTGCGTAGCGGCGTAACACCGATTCCGCCGGCAAACATAACGAGCGGCGAGTCTCCTGGCGGTAAAACAAACACGCCAAACGGTCCCTGCACGCCAACCAAGTCATCCGGCATCAGCTTAGAAGCGCGCTTGGTGAAATCGCCATGCAATTTAATCCCAAGCTCCAACCGCTGCGAACATTCTTCCGGCGCAAGCGAAATCGAGTAAGCAGCTTTTGCCCACATCGTTCCGTCCTCATGGAACAAATGCAAATACACCCATTGCCCCGGCTTAAAGGCAGGCATGTCATTTGCGTCTTCCGGCGCAAGAACGAGCGTATACGTCTCGGCTGTTTCCCATTTCACTTCCTGAATGCGGAAACGACGAACGATGAGGACGGGATTGATGGCCATGGGTTAGTGCTTGGCCTTGTACGCCTCCATCGATGACTGAATCTCCGCCTTGGCTTCCTCGACATCGCCAAATCCGCCAATCGTGATCTTGTCGTACTTTTTCTTTTCAAGTTTCTTATACTCCTTAAAGAAGATCAAAAACTCTTCTTGCACATGCTTCGGCAAATCATCGATCGACTGCATCTCGTCAAAACGTGGATCAACCTTGGAAACCGGCACGGCAATAATTTTGGCATCATCACCATCCTGATCCGAGGTCTTGATCATACCGATGGCGCGCGCCTTCACGACACAGCCCGAGAATGTCGGATGCGTAAGAAGCAGACAGACATCCGTCGCATCGCCGTCCCCAGCATGCGTCTGTGGAATAAATCCATAGTCAAACGGATAAAAGGTCGACTGATGCAGAGCGCGGTCGAGCTTGAAATAACCGCCCTCCTCATCGTACTCGACTTTGTTGGACGAGCCCTTTGGAAGATCAATGACAACATTGAATTCATCCGGTGTGCCGCACGGGACCTCGTGATAGAGATTGATACCTTTCATAGGTCTTTACGGTACAAACTTGCGCTCGCGCCGTCAATCACGTGCCGCTGAGCTGCCGCCTCTAGTTCACGATCATCTTTAACCCAATCCGCTTCTGTTGCCGGATAGAGCTCGTTATAACGCACCTGCCATATCTGTCGATCGCCAGGCGGAAGCGCGGCAAGAAAATCATACCAATGCTCTAGGCCCTTTCCATCCTTACATGACTGGACCTCTCCTCTCACCCTTCGCAACCCGATCAATCTCGCGGCGGCGAGGCGATGGTTTCCATTTTGGACGCAAAGATACACCGGACCCCTCGGACCATCCAAACGTATAACTTGAATACGATCTCTCCCTGTCTCATTCTGATAAACAGCATCAAACAAACGTCCGGCATCATCAACAAGACTTTTCTCGATGCGTTTTCGATCTTCTGCTTCCGTCGTCTCATCCAATTCCCGCTTTGCCTCTTTCACAATTTTTCCAAGACCACGGACGACTTTTTTACCGATTCCCGTCACAGAAGACTCAGTCGCATGATCCTTTTCGTGCACCGTCTCTCCCTCCATATATCTCCTCTGCTCATGAAATGCATACGACCAATCAGCACCGTACCCGTAACGCATCAATACTTGTTCTGGAGCAAATGTCTCAATACTCGTTTTCCATGCCTCGCCTTCAGAGTCGCTGAGGGATTCTGATAATGTCTCTAGTACCTTAAGCGTCTCAAGCGCCGTTCGCTCTCCTACGTGTGGCAACTCCCGCATTTTTTTATGCGCCTTCTCAAAATCAGCATCCGTCCATGTGAGCCGATTCGCAGGAAAATGCGCAAGTGCCCGACTCTCAAGACGTTCGGTTACCTGCATCACTTCGGGTCGCTCAATAGACATATGTTACGCCAACAAGCCCTGCACATCCTCCCAAGTCAGCGCACCCAAGTCCGCCTCCGACTCCTGAACGAGCGCATCAAATAACTGGCGCTTGCGTATCTGTAATTCCATGACTTTCTCCTCAACAGAACCCTTCGTCACAAGCTTGTACACGTTCACCGATTTTGTTTGGCCGATACGATGCGCACGGTCCATGGCCTGAGCCTCAACCATTGGATTCCACCACGGATCAAACAGGATAACCGTATCAGCTTCCGTAAGCGTCAACCCAGTACCGCCGGCGCGCAATGACAAAAGAAATACCGGGATCTTTGGATCCTTACTAAACTTCTTGATCTCCCCTTCACGATCCCGTGTTTTACCTTCAATCGTCGCATGTCCGATATCCAGCTCATCAAGTGAATCGCGCAGCAGGTCGAGCATGCCTGTAAATTGCGAGAACAATAATACTTTATGCCCTCCCTCAACCGCTTGCCGCACCAGCTCGAGCGCCAAACTCATCTTTCCTGACATCTCTTCCGTTCTTGGGAGACGAGGGTCGACAAGCGCCGGATGATCGCAAATACGACGCAGCTTCATCAATGCCGTCAAAATCTCGATACGCGATTGGGCAAAACCTTTCTCCGCCACGGCCTTCATGACATTCTCGCGCACTTCCTCGAGCGTACGGGTATAAACAACCAACTGCTCAGGCGTAAGCGGCGCATGCATGGTCTGCTCGACTTTAGGCGGCAAATCTTTCAACAAAGCTACCTTGGTACGGCGTAGCATAAACGGACGGATGCGCGTACGCAGACGATCGAGCGCACCTTGATCCTGTCGATCTTTGATCGGCCGCTCATAACGCTTTCGGAAATCCGCCGTCGTTCCCAAAAAGCCCGGCATCAAAAAATCATAGATCGACCACAATTCATGCACACCATTCTCGAGCGGCGTACCGGTTAGTGCCAAACGAAAATCCGCCGGAACCAATTTAACCGATTTGGCCGTCGCCGTAGCAGAGTTCTTGATGTACTGAGCTTCATCGATAATACACGTGCGGAACGCCTTACCGCGATCCAAATAATGCGGCAGATCACGTTGAAGAGAAGGGTACGTCGTGATCACAAGATCGTAGCTATCGATCGTGCGGATCGTCTGCTCGCGCTCCTCGGCCGTGCCTTCAATAACCAGCACCTTCAGCTCTGGAACATATTTAGCCGTCTCCTCCGACCAAGTCAGCGTCAACGTCTTTGGACAAACAACGAGGTCAGGCGCATCACCTTTCTTGCGCGTGGCTGCTAGAAAAGCCAATACCTGCAACGTCTTACCCAAACCCATGTCATCAGCCAAAATTCCGCCAAAACCGTATTTACGCAAGAACGCAATCCAAGACATTCCATCTTTCTGATAAGGACGCAAAATCGGATCCAGATGTTTTGGTGCATCAATCGGCTCAATCGGTTTACCGGCTTGGGCTTCCGTTAAAAATTGGCGGAATGCTGCATCCGTCGTTTCCATTCGGGCTGTCTGGATACGCTCAAGCAGCGCCTGCATTTCTGGCGCATCAAATAATCGGCCAGAAAATGAACCGTCATCTTTTTGTTCAGCGCGATTCAAAAAATCCGCGAGGCGTTCCAGCTCTTCCGTATTCTCATACTCGATCAACGTGCCATCGCTCGTGCGAACAAACGGCCGTCCGCTGCTCACGGCCTCAAGCAATTCCTTTGTATCGATATCCGCTTCCTTGCAATGCCACGCCACGGAAAAATCAAACCAACCCGTACGCGAAGATGAGATACCGATCTCAGGCGAAATCGCCAAACGGCGTACAGCGAGTTTTTCCAAGACCCCGGAGTCAGCCTCTACCGTATATTGATACTCAAGCTCCGGAAGAACATCTTTTGAAAACGCGTACATCTCATCCGCAGGAACACGGAACACATGCGCCTCATCGGTCGGGATCATCGGATAGGCATGGGCCAAAAAAACACGTGCCTCCCCTTCCACATCCCAATCACGATCCGCTTCATGCACCCGTCCGTCCTTATCCGTCTTGGAATCCATGGCTCCGGCAAGCGACATAAGCGGAACATGCAGCGTTCCGTAGTCGACAATCGCCTCCACACGCAAAGCCCCGCCATCCGCAAAAGAAATGCGGATACGGATAGTGTCGAGGGCGTGAAGCCGAGGCTTTGGTTGACCAGGCATGATTAAGGCGGGAGGGTACCATGCTTTCGTCTTTTACGCTACGATCACAATCGTTATGGCAAAATCCTGGTCTATTTTTGGGTGGATCCTCTTGGGAGCGCTCGCAACCGCTATCGGCACGGGATATTTCCTTTTTCAGGCAAATAGCGACCGTGCACGACTCGCCACCGCCACAGAACAGGCTCGTAAACAGTCGGAGGAGCTGGCGACTGCCAGTAAAAAACTCGCCGATGAAGCCAATCAAAAGCTCGACACAGCCTCCAACGAGATTCGTAGTGCGCAAGAGCTCATCCGTAAATACAATGAGGAACGCGATCTGCTCGCCAAAGCCGAACCCCTGATCAAAACGCGCGTATCAACAACGTGGAAAGAATGGATCAACCTCCCTCTTGGCTACACGCTCCGACTTCCACCTAACAACGCCAACAGCGGAAATGAAATGTTTTTTGATTTTGGCTGGCTGCGCATTCAACCTTACGATCCAGGCCGCGAAGCGATGTGGCGCGGACAAGCCACCACAACCGGAGATCTCGTCTATTTTGTCGACGGCCACCTCCTCGTCGGAACGCGCGGAAGTGAATGGATTCTGCGCGATCAAAGCGGCGGCTCCTCGACCATCCTCATTTGGGCCAAACCAGCGAACGTACAAGCGGAAAAAAACTTTTTGGAAACGCTATCGACGCTCACCTTCCGCGAATGAAACCCTGGCAGAAAATTTTAACCTGGTTTGACCAAGAAGGCCGCAAGCTTCCTTGGAGGAATACGCGTGACCCATATCGAATTCTCGTTTCGGAAATCATGTTGCAGCAGACCCAAGTCTCTCGCGTGATCGATTTTTACCGCGCCTGGATGAAACGCTTCCCGACGTGGAGCGCACTCGCCAAAGCATCCAACGCAGACATCATTCACGCTTGGGCCGGACTCGGCTACAACCGCCGCGGACTCGCCCTGCGCGATATCGCTAAAAGCGTTAGATCCAAAGGAATACCAAAAACACGCGACGAATGGCTCGCGCTCAAAGGCATCGGTCCTTACACCGCTGATGCACTCGCCACCTTCTCTCTCCATGAACGCCGCTGGCCAGTCGACACCAATCTCCGCCGCGTTGGTGGTCGATTATGGCTCGGCAAACCCTACCCGCAACCAACCGACGACGAACGCATCCGCAAACACGCCGACGCTTGGCTCCCAAAAACCGGACGCTATTTTGATATCCCTCAAGCGGCCCTTTGATCTCGCAACGTCCCTCTGCACCAAAACTCCCGCCTGCGCAATTTGTCCGCTGAAAAACGACTGCCTCGCCGCACCAAAATTTCTTTCCGGAAAAGTCGCGACACCAAAGCGCATGGTAAAAAAGTCTGTCGAAAAAATCCGCGAGGGAAAACGCTGGCCCGACCGCATCTTCCGCGGCCGTATCCTCGCTGTCATCAGACAATCCGATTCCCCCATCATCCTTTCAAAGATAGGCCCGATGGTCGATCCAGCATTTTCAAAAATCGACCAAAGCTGGATAACAGCCATGGTCGATCGTCTCGTGAAAGACGGTTTGCTCAAAATAAACGGAAAGAAAATTTCCCTACCCTAACCGGAACAAATTGATCGCATTCTCTGTCGTTTGTTTTGCGACTTCCTCCAAAGTCATCCCGCGAACGTTAGCGACATGCTTCGCAACCTCCTCAACATACGCCGGTTCATTTCTCTTGCCTCGATGCATCGTCGGCGCGAGCCAAGGCGCATCTGTTTCCAAAAGCAGCCTATCCAAAGGCATATGTTTGATGGTTATGTCTATGGCATTCGCCGGATCCTGCCCTTTTCTCAAACCAAACGTCGCAATGCCATTTACAGCGATATACATCCCGAGATCAATCAACGGCTTTGCTTCCTCCCAAGTTCCGGTAAATGAATGCACGACCCCTTTTGCATAACCGGTCTCCTTCAAAATTTCCGCGAGTCTCGTCAGCGCATCACGACAATGAATCACAAGCGGCAAATCCAATTCCTTTGCCGCCTCGATATGCGTTCGAAAAACCTTTTCCTGCTTCTCAATCGCCGGTTCCCGATCTTCAGGAAGTCGAAAGAAATCCAAACCCGCCTCCCCAATCGCCACAACTTTCTTGGAAGTTCGCGCAAGGGAAACCAAGCCTTCAACCGTCACATCATGCTCATCAACCTCTCCTTCATCCGTATCGATGTGGTCGGAAGTCGTATGGGAAGGATGCAATCCGACCGTAGCCCAAACCCCTTCCGTCGCATCCGCAAGCGCAATCGCCTTCTTTCCATTCTCTGTCGCCGTTCCAATCGTCATCGCCCAAATATTCTTCTCTTTCATTCGCGCTAAAACTTCCTCACGATCGGTATCGTAGGCAGGAAAATGAATATGGCAGTGCGTGTCGATGAGAAAAGGCTTCACAACAAAAATCTCAGCACGCTCGTAAACGCCGACATGCTCCAACGCGCAACGGTCGATCCTCCAAGCCAGGAGATCAACGTCGGATCCAAACGCAAAGTCAAAACAACGTAAACACTCGATCCAACAAGAACGACACCGGTCAGCAATCCAAGAATCGCGCCAATAATTTTATCGACAGACGAAATAATCGGAAGAGCTGTAACAATCTTCAAAAGCTTATCAGCCAGCGTAAACAACCATCCGACCAATCGGATGACAATCACAAACACGATCACAAAACCGATAAACTGCGCGAGACCGAGCCTTCCAGGCATCAAAAGCACCAAGATCTGTCCGAGGCCTGGCGCTAAAAACCTGGCGGCAATAAAAGCTAAAACAGCTCCAACCAACTCCCCCAACATCTCAACAAAGCCATTTCTCCAACCTCGCCCAACAAAGGACAAGATAATAAGGAGAAGAATAATGTCGACCAAGATCATGTTTTGGATTCTACCTCAAGGCGGGGAAATAATATATCACCCTTCATGATCGATGCTCCCGGCTTCAAACCTCCCCAGCTCCGATCGCTCCAGCTCGCTTTCTCGGCATCAACAGAAAGATTAGCGAGCACCTTGGTTGCGCCTTCCGGAATAACCGGAAGCAAAGCCAATCCAATATGACGGAGCGCTTCCGACAACTGATACATAAACGGACTCACATCAATTCCTTCCTTCGCTTTCTTAAATGGAGCCTGAATATCAATCTCCTTATTGCAAGACGCAACCAATTCATCGATCGCCTTCAATGCATCGTCAAAATGGAATCGCGCAAGCGCATCGTCATATCGCTTCCAGAAACCATCGACATCAAAAATATCCGGAGCAATAGCCGGCGCCTTCCCCTCACAATATTTCCCAACCATCGTGCCGACGCGTGAAGACAAATTTCCGATACCGTTCACAAGCTTGGAACCGTAATGCTCTTCAAACAGTTTCTGTGAGAAATCGCCATCCGCATAAGCCGGCAGCGCTCCCACGAGATAATGACGGACAGCATCCGTTCCGTATCGCGCGACAAGATCGTAAGGATTCACGACATTTCCCAGCGACTTGGACATCTTCTGTCCCTCCGCTGTGATAAAGCCGTGGATAAAAATCTGTTTGGACAACGGCAATTTGGCGGAAAGCAGCATCGCCTGCCACATCGCCGACTGCTGACGCAAATTATCTTTTCCGGCCACCTGCACGCCCGGCCAATAATCTTCAAAGTTCTTTTGATTCTCTGGCCAACCCAGAGTCGAGACGTAGTTCACCAACGCATCAAACCAAACATACATCACCTGCTCAGGATCATTTGGCACCGGAACACCCCACGGAAGCTTGGATGCAAGACGCGAAATACTAAAATCCTGCAAACCTCCAGCAACGAAGCTGCGAATCTCGTTCAAACGCGTATCAGGCACCACAAAATCCGGATGGGACTCATAATGCGCAAGCAGCGCCTCGCCGTATTTTGAAAAACGGAAGAAATAATTTTCTTCATCGATAATTTCAATTTCCAACTTTGGATGGATCGGGCAGCGGCCATCAACCAAATCCGAGTCCGTCTTTTCCAATTCACAACCGACACAGTACTTCACCTTGTACGCTTTCTTATAAATATCTCCGCTCGCATCGCATCGCTTCCAAAATTCCTGCGCAGCCGCAACATGATGCGCATCCGTCGTACGAATAAAATTCGTATAGGTAAGATTCAGCGCATCTTTCAATCCATCAAACTTGGCAGCGTACTCATCGCAATACGCTTTTGGCTCAACCCCAGCCTCCTGCGCCTTCTGCCAAATCTTCAAGCCGTGCTCATCCGTACCGGTATTGAAGACAACCTCATTTCCACGCAAACGCTCAGCACGCGCCAAAATATCTGCCTGGATAATTTCTAAAGCAAAGCCGATATGCGGATCAGCGTTCACATACGGCAAGGTTGTAGTCAGATAATACTTGGACATATCAGGCAGGACCGACAATAATCACAAATTCCCCCTTAGAACTGGTAGCTTGAAGCTGTTTCGCTGCCTCGTCAACGGTGCCGCGATAGAGCGTCTCATGCATCTTGGTAAGCTCTCGACCAATAAAAATCTGGCGATCCTTAGGCAAAGTCGCAGCCAAAGACTCCATCGCCTTGCCGATACGGTGTGTTGACTCAAAAAAGACCGTCGGAATTTCACGGGCAGCCACTTCTTGAAAAAACGTCTGTCTTCCCTTTTTGTGCGGCGCAAAACCAAGATAAACAAAATCATCCATCGCGAAACCACAAACCGAGATCGCTGTCGTCAAAGCCGACGGCCCTGGAATCGGTTCGATCTTGATCCCATGCTGCACGCAAGCAGCCACAAGCTTGCCGCCAGGGTCATTCACCCCCGGAGTCCCGGCATCTGAGATATACGCAATAGATCGACCCTGTTTAATTTCACCAGCAATCCGTTCAACAATTTTATCGGCCGAATGCTCATGGAGCGCGATCAGCGTCTTCTTGATCTCGTAATGCTTCAAAAGCTTGCCGGATACGCGCGTGTCCTCACAAGCGATAGCATCCGCCTCTTTCAAGGTACGCAAAGCCCGAAGCGTAATATCTTCGAGATTACCGATTGGAGTTGCCACGATGTAGAGAATTCCGGCCATGGGTGGATGATTTACCTGAAAAATCGTATCATGCCAACATATGAATGTCCGCCACCGCACTTTTTCGATCGCAATGCTCGCGATTTCTCTAGCGTTGTTAGGACTAGGCTGCCGTAGACCTGGAACCAATATCAACCCGGCAAACACGCAGGTCATTCCGACAAAAACAGAAACCGCCACGCCATTTGATCCAAACGCACCGCGTCCCGTCGACCAAGAAGGGCCGTCGCCTGAAGGTATACTTGCACGCCAAGCGCTGAAAAATCTTTCCGTCGCCAAAACCTATCGCACAACCATGATCATTCCGACGGCCTCGGGCACCGTCAAAGCTTCTGCCGATGTCAATCGCGATCAAGGCATTCTCGGTAAATTGGAGGTTCCGAGCGCACAAGGCACGCTCTCATCAGAAATCTACATCGCAGGTGAAACGGTTTTCTTCAGACAAAACACAACAACCTGGTCCAACATCTCCAATACAAACGAGGGCAGACAGTTCACAACCCTCTTCCAAAACGCCCTCGCCCCAGACGGCACCGATGTCTCCCGCATCGTCAGTGACAACACGCGCACCGTAGAAACCAAGGAAGATGCAACCGGCTGCACGCTTTACACCTTGAACCAAGTCAACGCAGCAGGTAAACGCGTTCCCTACAAAATCTGTCTCCGTAACGATCTCCCCAGCTACCTCTCGCTTCAGACAACGGCCGGCGTCCTAACGGTTACCTATACCGATATCAACGGACCCGTCGTTGTACAGCGTCCGCAATAATCGTAAAAAACCACCTGAACAGACGGTTTTTTGATACCTAAAAGCAATATTGCAAAATTAGCAGTCGATATGTTAGAGTGCTAATAACGCTATGCTTCCGCAAAACTTCACCACCAAATCACAAGAAGCGCTTCAGCTCGCTCAACAGCTCGCCCTCGGGAACGGCCAGCAAGCCCTGGAGCCCATTCATTTACTCGCCGCCTTGCTTGAACAAGAAGACGGTGTTGTTCCGGCCATCCTCAAAAAACTAGCGATCGATGTCCCCTCCCTCAAAGGCGACCTCGATGATTTGCTGATCAAGCTTCCAAAAACCCAAGGCATGGGCGGACTCGGACAATTGTATTTGACTCCAGAAATTGCCAAGACACTTCAGTCCGCAGAACGCGCTGCAAACCAATTTAAAGACGCCTACATTTCAACCGAGCATTTGCTTATCGCGCTCGCTGATGGCGGAGACGATACTTCTAGCCTTCTCAAGCGCTACAAAGTGACTGTTGATGAAATTTTAAAAGCGTTGAAAGACGTTCGCGGAAACGTGAAGATCGATTCACCGGAACCAGAGAACGCGTATCAAGCCCTGGAAAAATACGCGCGCAATCTGACGGCACTCGCCCGCCAAGAAAAACTTGATCCGGTTGTCGGACGCGATGAAGAAATCCGCCGCGTGATGCAAATCTTGCTGCGTCGTTCAAAAAACAATCCTGTTCTTATCGGTGAAGCCGGTACGGGTAAGACAGCCATCGTTGAGGGTCTTGCTCAGCGCATTGTTGCTGGCGATGTTCCTGAATCGCTCAAAGACAAAGAAGTCATGGCGCTTGATGTCGGCTCCCTCGTCGCCGGAACAAAATTTCGCGGTGAATTTGAAGAACGTTTGAAAGCCGTCGTCCGTGAAGTCGAGAAGTCTTCCGGCAAAATTATTTTGTTCATCGATGAGCTTCATACTCTCGTCGGCGCCGGTGCTTCCGGTGAAGGCGGTTCGCTTGATGCGTCCAACATGCTGAAGCCGGCTCTTGCTCGCGGAGAATTGCGCGCGCTTGGTGCAACCACGCTTCAGGAATATCGAAAGCATATCGAGAAAGACCCGGCTCTCTCCCGCCGTTTCCAGCCCGTCTTTGTTGATGAACCAAGCGAGGAAGACACGCTCGCGATGCTGCGTGGCATCAAAGATAAATACGAAGTGCATAACGGCGTCCGCATCACCGACGGCGCTCTTGTCGCCGCCGTAAAACTTTCCGCCCGCTATATCACCGACCGTTTCCTTCCGGACAAAGCCGTCGACTTGGTCGATGAATCCGCCGCCGCTTTGCGCATGCAGATCGATTCCCTTCCGGAAGAACTCGACAAGATGAAACGCGAGCTCGTGAAACTTGATATTGAAAAGCGCGCGTTATCAAAGGAAGATGATACGGATTCCAAAGAACGCCTCTCGGAAGTCGAGAAGCGCATGGCCGAGGTACGCGAGAAATCGCAAGGCATGGAAATCTCATGGAAAGCTGAGAAAGAATTAATCCAGGAAATTCAGGTTGCCAAAAAAGAACAAGAATCCATGAAAGCCGAGGCCGATATCGCAGAGCGCCGCGGCGATTTGGAAAAAGTTTCAGAAATCCGCTACGGAAAAATCCCTGGCCTTGAAAAGAAGCTCGCTGACGCAGAAGTAAAATTAAAAGACTTCCAAGGTAAACGCGGGCTCTTGAAAAATGCCGTAACAGATGAAGATATCGCCAACGTTGTCGCCCGCTGGACCGGCATTCCTGTTGCCCGCATGCTCGAGTCAGAAGCCGCCAAGCTCACAAAACTCGAAGACGAATTGCATAAGCGTGTCATCGGACAAGACCAAGCCGTGAAAGCGGTGTCGAACGCATTGCGCCGTTCTCGCGCAGGTATCAGTGAAGACAAACGTCCAATCGGCTCGTTCCTCTTCCTCGGCCCGACAGGTGTCGGCAAGACGGAGCTGGCAAAAGCTCTCGCAGAAATCATGTTCGACGATGAAGAAGCCATGGTCCGCGTCGATATGTCTGAGTACATGGAAAAACATTCCGTCTCGCGCATGATCGGCTCGCCTCCGGGCTACATCGGCCACGATGAAGGCGGACAACTCACGGAAAAAATCCGCCGCCGTCCTTATTCCGTCGTCTTGCTCGACGAAGTCGAAAAAGCCCACCCAGACGTCTTCAACACCTTGCTCCAAGTCCTCGACGACGGCCGCCTCACAGATGGCAAGGGCCGCACGGTCAACTTCAAAAACACGGTTATCATCATGACCTCAAACGTCGGCTCCGACGTCATTCTCGACTTTGGTAAAAAACGAGGAGAAATCGGATTCAACGATGGCGAGAATGAAAAAGAATCAACCGCCGAGCACGTAAAGAGTCAGGTGATGAATATGTTGCGTGACTATTTCCGACCTGAGTTTTTGAACCGCGTCGATGAAATCGTCATGTTCCAATCGCTCGGCAAAAAGGATCTGACACAGATCGTCGATCTCCAGCTCGCAGAAGTCTTGAAGCGATTGCGTGCGAAGAAAATCGACATTGAGTTCACCGAAAAAGCCAAAGCTCTCGTTGCTGAAAAAGGCTACGACCCAAGCTATGGCGCACGACCGTTAAAGCGCGCGATCCAAGACCTGATCCTCGATGAACTCGCCCTCAAGATTGTCGACGGTACCGTCAAAGAAGGCGACAAAGTGAAGGTGGATGCCAGCAAAGACAAAATTATCATCAAATAAATAAAAACGATCCGCGCAGGCGGATCGTTTTTATTTGATTACTGATTTGAGAGAAACACGGCTACCGTCGCCGCCGTCTCCGCTCGCAGGACGCGAGCACCGAGATCCGCAATCATCGCTCGCGACTCAATCGCCATCGCGCGCTCCTCCGGATCCCAACCGCCTTCCGGTCCGATGAAAATCGAACATTTCTCTCCCCCGCCGGTATAACGCTTGCCGCCGATATCAAAAAAATACGTTGATCCGGCTTGCGTCGCCGCTTCAAGCGCAGAGATAAACGGCATCGGCTCAACAATTTCCGGTAATCGACCCCGCCCGCTCTGCTCGGCTGCCTCGCGCGCAATTTCCCGCAGGCGCTCGATCTTAAGCCCCTGCTTCACGGTACGGCGCGTCAAAATCGGAACAATTCGATAAATGCCGCACTCCGTCGCTTTCTGGACCAGCCACTCAAAATTTTCGCGCTTCAGGATGGCGGCATACAAAGTCACGACATGGCGCGGCTCCGTAGGCACAACATCGGGCTCATTCATCCGTGCGAGTCCGACGCGGCCTTTGGAAATCTCCGCGATCGTAAAGGTCGCCTGCATTCCTTGACCATCACACAACACGACCTGTTCACCCGTACGCAGCTTTAAGACGAGCGACATCTGGCGTGCCGCCTCGTCTTCCAAAACGATTCTCCGAAAAACGGAGATCGTATGGACCGATAAATCGATGGATACGCACAGTGGTCAAGACTAAAACCTGACAACTAAAACCTGAAAACTATTTTTTCTTCATCTCGCCTTCGATACCCTTCCACTGGTCCATGAGAAACTTGCGGACAACCGGAATCTCTTTAGCGGCGATCTCCTTGGTCTTGGAGTAGTAGCCGACCATATAATCGACAATTTCTTCGTACTTCTCCTTGCTCAAAATACCGGAAGCTTTGATCTTCTTCTGTACCTGTTTTTGAAGCAACTGAGCTTTCTTCATGGCATCGCGAGTCAATTCCTTTCCCTTGCGAGACTGGAGGAACAAGCCAGCGGCCAAACCAAGAGCGGCGCCGGCGGCCAAACCTGCACCGAGATGTGATGAGGACGGTTTCTTAATATCAGCCATAGAGTTATTTATCGTAGGAGTTAATGCCTGCATTGTAACGGCATGCTAGGATCGTCGCAATACTATGTACGATTTCATCGCCATCGGAGACTCGACCCTTGATGTCTTTTTACAACTAAGCGAAGCCTCGCTTTCCTGCCAAATCAACAAAGAACAATGCTTGCTTTGTCTTGAATACGCGGAAAAAATCCCTGTCGACAAAGTCACGCAAATTCCTGGAGCCGGTAACGCTTCCAACGCTGCCGTCGGTGCAAGCCGCATGGGTTTGCGCAGCGCGATCGTCAGCATTCTTGGTAAAGACGACATCGGCAAAGAAATCATCATGGGCTGGAAAAAAGAAAAGGTCGCAACAAAATATGTAACGATCGATGCCAAACACGGCACCAACTACTCCACGGTGCTCAATTTCAAAGGCGAGCGCACGATTCTCGTTCACGCGGAAAAGCGCACGTACATTCTCCCAAAACTGGACGGAGCAAAATGGATCTACTACACCTCCCTCGGGCCTGGGCATGAACGCATGGAAAAACAATTGCTCGCGCATTTGAAACAGCGTCCGGAACAGCAGCTTTGCTTCAACCCAGGCACTAAACAATTACGACGCGGACTCGAGTCGATCAAACCCGTCGTCGCGCGCTCCGATATTTTCATCGTCAACAAACAAGAAGCAGAACTTCTCCTTGGCGATGGCGAGCGCCCTGTTGTGAATCTCCTCATGAGCTTCAAGCATCTCGGTCCAAAAATCGTCGTGATCACGGACGGGCCAAACGGCTCGCACGCAACCGACGGAAAAACCATCTGGAGCATGAGCGTTTACCCGGGCCCGGTCATTGAACGCACCGGTGCCGGCGACTCGTATGCCACAGCCTTCACCTGCGCACGCCATCTCGGCTGGAGCATTCCGGACGCGATGCGCGCTGGAACCGCAAATGGCTGGAGCGTTGTCCAACATATCGGTCCGCAAAAAGGCCTGCTCAACACAACCAAAATGCGCGCTACTCTCAAAAAATTCGCCAAGGTAAAAGTCACATCAAAACCAGTCATGGCAGCTTAGTATGAAGGACTATGAATTTCTCTCAAGAATGCTCTTTGAATTTTCGTATTGGCATGCCATCAAAGGACATCCATTCCGTCCGCAGGTGTACGAACTCGCAAGCGAATCGGTCTTAGGCCTTGGAGACGACATCAAAAAAACCTGGAAAGACGGTGGGATGAAAGCGCTCGATAAGCTAACAGGTATCGGTCCGGCCATCGCCTACAAAATCGACGAATATTTCCGCACCGGACATGTAAAAGAGTACGAACAATTAAAAAGAAGATTTCCTGTCGATATCTGGGGCCTCTCGCGCATCGAGGGCTTGGGTCCAAAACATATCGGCGAATTATGGAAGAAATTAAAGGTCGCCAATATCGACGATCTTGAATTTGCGATCGAACATCAAAAACTTCGCAAACTCAAAGGCTGGGGTCCAAAGTCGGAAGAAAAACTCGCGCACGGTATTGCGCTCATGCGCTCCTCAACCGGCCGTCACTCGCTCAAAAAAGTTCTACCGATCGCCGACAAAATTGTAGCGTATCTCAAAAAGGTAAAAGGCGTGAAACATTGCACCTACGCCGGCTCACTGCGCCGCAAGAAAAAAGATATTGGCGATATCGATTTAATCGCGACTTCCTCCAATCCAAAATCCGTCATGGAAGCCTTCACCTCGATGCCAGAAGTAGAAACGGTGCATACCTTTGGAAAAACCGGCTCATCCGTCCGTCTCAAAATGGGCATCGACTGCGATCTGCGCGTCGTCCCCGACAAAGTCTTTGGCTCCACGCTCCAATATTTCACCGGCGATCGTCGTCACAATATCTTGCTGCGTGAACGCGCGATCAAACAAGGTTACAAATTGAACGAGTACGGATTAACCAAAAAAGGAAAACTCGTCCCCGTTCACACGGAAGACGATATCTACCGATTACTAGGTCTCAAAACTCCTCCGCCGGAAAAACGATTGGGAAAGGATGAATTTGTGTCTAGGTAAATGAAAGCCCCGCTCCTCACGAGGAGCGGGGTCATAGTTTTTTTTAAGTTCATCCAAGTAGTCAGTCCGGCAAGTTCCACAAGTCAATGCCCAGTTTATTAAGAGCGCTCGCGAGGTCCAAGTACGTAGCATAATCAAGCTCCGAACGCTTAAGCTTACACGTCTCGATGACTTGGATCACGGTGCTCAGCTCGGCCTTCTTGAGCTTCTTCTGAGTCTTCTCTGACAACTCGAGAGAGGCCAATGGTAGATTGAAAAGCGACTTTTGGGCATCGGTATACCCGGTTGGCTCCGTCCAACCATCCAACTTCATGCCAAAGCGCAAGCCGAGTTGAGACAGTTTGCGTTCAAGCTCACCGACACTGGTCGCACCGAAGTTCTTCATCCGCGTCAAGTCGCGACCAGTCAGCTGTACAAGCTGTCCGATATACTTGATGCCATTGTTTTGGAGAGCATTTGCCGCCCTCGTACTGGGCTTGATCGTTCCGACCAAGCGGTCGAGAATGATCTTCATACCCTCACTAGGCTGGGTCGCAGCGACTTCGGGGACGATCTTCACGCCTCGAAGCGTAAGCATTGAACGAAGCTCACCTTCTTGGTGCTCGACGCTCGCTGCATTCGTTTCGATCAGAATGGCCTCTCCCTCGGTTCGCACCAAGAGCCGGATGCCATGCATCTTGAACGAAAACGACCTCGGTCCAGGCTCATCAAACCGGATGGAAAGAACATGATCAGAACTCATGACTGCCTCCGCATCGGAATTACCACAAAATTAATAAAATGTCAATAGGTGTTTACAGCCTTCACAAAAACAAGAAAGTATTATAACGTTTCATGCAACCTATGAAAAAAGTCATTGATATCGTTCTCAAAGTCCTGCTCAGCCTCATGCTCGTCATGCCGATTCTTGGCGCAACCGGCATCTTCCCTCCGCCAACACCAGACCTCTACAACACGCCTCAAGCATACGAGTACATTCGTGTATTGATGGATGCCAAGTACGTCACCTTCATGATGTCCGTCGTTTTTGCCATCGCGTTGGTCTGCATGTGGACCAAGCGCATGCCACTCGCCATGCTTCTTATTTTGCCGATCACGCTCAACATCATCGGCTTCCACCTCGTCCTCGACGGCGGACTCTTCACACCCGGCGCTATCATGGGCAACATCCTGCTCGTGCTCAACGCCTACTACTTGTGGAAACATCGCGCGAGCTACAAGTCGCTTCTGGAAGCATCGAAGGCATAGAAGTCACATTCACCGAATAAAAACACTCCCGATCGGGAGTGTTTTTAAATGACACCGAACAAAGATTTATTTTCGATAGCTATTTTCCCACTGCTTTGTGTCCGAGTAATAGCCCCAAACATCATCAAAGCCCTCCGTTAAAAATACGGCGTAATGCACATCTCCCCGCTTCTCATAGGACAAATATCCATCATTGGTTTCCAAAATCCCTATTTCACGAAGATCCTTCGGTAGACGACCATTCTTTAGTCGGAATTGCTCGACCTTCTGAACAACGACATCCCCCTCATACAATTGACTATTCTTATACAAGCCCTGCCAAACCATATAACCGCCAACAAGAACGACGAGAGCGAGAAGCGCACCGATGATCGTCTTTCTGGACATCGCTTGATCTTTCATAACTCCTGAACGATTCTGAAAATAAATATTCGATAAAGCACTCCCTCCCTACGCTTCCATTGTAATACCTCGCCTGCATGTAACTCAAACCCGTATCCCCATCATACTCATGCCCCGCAAACTTCCTCTGCTCATTGAAGCCTGTCTGCTCATCAACCCTGATCCCTCCATACGGATAATAGTCCGTCGCCTCAATAATCGTTCCTGAAGCATCAGTAACCACGCCAGAGCCTGTTAAATGGTCTGTGAGAACCGTGGAAACGGTAGAAGATGCTCCAGAGCCCATGATCGTTGCAATCACGGCACCATTGGCAAAGACATGCTTTATCGGAATGCCTGATGTGATGTTGTAGTACTTTGTAGGATAGAACGTTGTGACAGTACTCGTGCTAGCGACGACCGTTTCTTTGACTCTGATATTCGACATGTCATAGGCATAGGTCGAGGTTGTGCTGGAGGTCACGTATTGCGTGAGACGGTTGAGATAATCCCAAGCAAGCGTGCTTGTAGTCGAACCGTCCATCCCCGTAAGATTTCCATTGTTGTCGTACGCAAGGCTAAGTCCACCGATAGCCGTTGCTGCATGCGGATTAGCATATGAAGTGCCGGCATATGTATAACTTCCCTGATCAGAACTCAAGATATTACCAAGCGCGTCATAGCTGAACGTCTGATTATAACCTGAGACACCGGAAGGAGTACCCGTCGCCACGGCAGACGTGAGACGGTACAGATCATCATATCCATAATTCACGGTCCGCTGAGTACTGGAAGCGCCTTCAACAAGCTGGGTGATGTTTCCTACAGCATCGTACGCATAGCTCAAATTCTGGGCATTGCTCGCATTTGGAAGAACGCTAACTTTATTCGTTAAACGATAAAGCTTGGCTGGATCATACGTATTTGTCACCGTGACCCCATTTGCAAACAACATCCTCGAAACCTACGCATTCGGAGCATATTCAATGCTGTTCACGATCGAAACATAATCCGCATCTGTTGTTTCTTTCTTGGAAACATTCCGCAAGAATTGGCCATCGACGTATGTGTATTTAATCTGCGAACTATCCGGATTAGTAATCGTTAACAGATTCCCCTGCCGATCATACGTATACGCAGTTGTATAACCCGTGCCGTCAATTGTCTTTGTTTCAGAAGCAAGTAAGCGCAGCGGATTATAAGCATTGGTGATACTTAAAGCCGTAGAACTCGCCGTGCACAAACTGCCAATACCATAGGCACAATTGTCGTAGGTATATGCAACCTCGGTTCCACTAATTGCCTTGGTAACTAAATCTCAGTTCGATTCCGCTACCATCCATTCGTTCTTTCGCGTGCTTATAGAAGCTATTCGCGATGTCACTATTCTCATATTTTGTCTGTACCTCAATGACCTTCTTTTTCGAGACAGCGGATGGCCGTAGTTGTACGAGCTCACCGCTTTCGATGAACGCAATATATTTATTAATTTTTTTTTGAAGCAAATTCAAATGCTCATTAGCCGAATCGTCCCAGGGTAGATGATCCGTAATAAAGAGCACGACTTCGTTCGCAGCCTCGTTATCCCCGATAAAATCGACTATTTTTTCCTGTTCGACAGACATATGGGTTATTTTAGGGTCTAATAATATTCACGGGTGTAGGCGGTATCTGTGTGCCACCGGGATATCCCGGCTTACCTTGTCCGACCACAGAACCTCCCGATTGCTGTATCTGAGGGAACGCTTGTGACTGATTTTGGGTCAAAGGTGCGGTTGCTGATGATTTACACTCGAATAAGCATATATTCCCCATGGCGTCTGTGCCAAGAAAATCTACCCGAGTTTTGGTTCCGTCCCCCGATTTAATAGTGATTTGAGGCTGTACGTTTGAATACTGGGTTCGCAACGCCTGTCCCCGTTCGGCTTCAAAGGCATCACCCGCCGCCTTGTTGACTTGAACCTGATTAGTTGCCTTTATCGTAGTGTCGACTGACATTATACCAGCGGCACCGGCAGCGGCAAAGCCGTTAATCGTCATCGCCGCGGCCCCCATCCTGTCGCCCGTTACCTGGTCGCCGTGCGCGTAAGAGTAAGCTTGCCCACCGACCAATGGAGCTGTGATGGCTATCGCCGCAGCCGCAGTCCACGTGATTGCCGCAGGCACCCACACAGGCGCATATGCCGTAGCATAGGCAAATGGCGCGATACAAATTGGGCAATTACCTGATTCGTCACGCAACATGAGCGGACTGTTCATCGCATACGAGTACGAATTAAGGAGCTGCGGATTAGCGAGGAACATCACCGTATCGCGACCGGAGAGTTGCTTCAGTTTTCCCGCATCGCCAAGCGAAAGGAATACTGGATCTTGGGACTGGAACTTTCCAGCATTCGAATTGTAATATCTCGCATGCATGTAACTTAGTCCCGTCGGTTCATCATACTCATGCCCCGCAAACTTCCTCTGCTCATTGAAGCCTGTCTGCTCATCAACCCTGATCCCTCCATACGGATAATAGTCTGTGGCTTCAATAATCGTTCCTGACGCATTCGTGACCACGCTAGAGCCTGTTAAATGGTCTGTAAGAACCGAAGAGACGGTAGAAGATGCTCCAGAGCCCATGATCGTTGCAATCACGGCACCATTGGCAAAAACGTGCTTTGTCGGATTACCGGATGTGATGTTGTAGTACTTGGTTGGGTAGTGGGTTGTAACGGTACTCGTGCTTGCGGCAACCGCTTCCTTAATTCTGATATTCGACATGTCATAGGCATATGTCGAGGTTGTGCTGGAAGTCACATACTGCGTGAGACGGTTGAGATAGTCCCAAGAGAGGGTGCTCGTGGATGGACCGTTGGTTCCCGTCAGGTTTCCATTATTATCGTACGCAAGGCTAAGTCCACCGATAGCCGTTGCCGCATGCGGATTCGCATACGCGGTACCAGCATATGTATAGCTCCCTTGATCTGAAGTCAGAATATTGCCTAGCGCATCGTAGCTAAACGTCTGATTGTAGCCTGAGACGCCGGAAGGAGTACCCGTGGCCACGGCAGATGTAAGACGATAGAGATCGTCGTATCCATAATTCACGGTCCGCTGTGTACTGGAAGCACCTTCAACAAGCTGAGTGATATTTCCTACAGCATCATAGGTATAGCTCAAATTCTGGGCATTGCTCGCATTCGGAAGAACGCTAACTTTATTCGTCAAACGATAAAGCTTGGCTGGATCATATGTATTTGTCACCGTGACCCCGTTTGAAAACCTCATCCTCGAAACCTGCGCATTCGGAGCATATTCAATACTATTCACGATCGAAACATAATCCGCATCCGTTGTTTCCTTCTTGGAAACGTTTTGCAAATAGTGGCCATCGACATACGTATATTTAATCTGTGAACTATCCGGATTAGTAATCGTTAACAGATTCCCCTGCCGATCATACGTATACGCAGTTGTATAACCCGTGCCGTCAATTGTCTTTGTTTCAGAAGCAAGTAAGCGCAGCGGATTATAAGCATTGGTGATACTTAAAGCCGTAGAACTCGCCGTGCACAAACTGCCAATACCATACGCACAATGGTCATAGGTATACGCAACCTCGGGACGTGTGCATAATATAAAATTTTAATCTTACGCACACTACCACAGATGAAAACAGAATTCGCCTAATTGATTTATTAAAATTTTATATATTTAAAAAATCTCCGAAAATACTTCGGAGATTTTTTGTTGGCGCATTACTTCACCTTCATCTTCAACTTTCCAAACCACTTCTTCGCATTTGGATTGCGATGAGGACAACCCGGCCAGCAACACGGCCGACGCTCGCCCTCGTTTAATTGCGAGATCGTTCTTTCAACATGCTCGCGTCTCGTTTCCGCCAATTTGACGTACGTCACCCAACAAATCCACTCGTTACGTGCGAGCGGCGTAAGATCATTCCATTTTGCAAGCACCTTGGGATCAGCCGTCAACGCTTTCCGCAAATCCGCCGGTACCGTATGCACGACACCCGTCGCGATTTTTTGTACAGTCTTTGGCATAAAATTATTTCCGCAAAATTTTCTCCATGGCCCTTCCTTTTGCCAATTCGTCAATCAACTTATCCATATAACGAATTTCCCGCATCGTTGGCTCTTTAATGTCTTCCACTCGGACACCGCAGACCACGCCCTGAATCAGGGATCGCGCCGGATTTAATTTAGGAGCATTTGCAAAAAACGTTTCAAGATCTACTTCCTTTTTCACCTGCGCTTCTAGCTGCTTCTGCGTGTATCCCGTCAGCCAACGTAGCACTTCATCGACTTCAGATTTTGTACGCCCTTTGTTTTCCGCCTTTGTAAGATAAAGCGGATAGATACTGGCAAAGCTATAGGCATAGACCCGTTTCAGAGTCTTGGCGTCTGGTTGCTTCATAATTGCTTCACGTTATCACAAAACCGCCTTTCGGCGGTTCTTGTCATGGTGCCCAGGGCGGGAGTCGAACCCGCACACCCTTACGGGTTAAGGATTTTAAGTCCTCCGCGTATACCAATTCCGCCACCCGGGCAAGCCAGCGTCGTTCTATCACGACGCCATTGTTTTGTCAGTAGGCGTCACGTATTTACGAGTCCGCCACCACTCAACCACCGTCGGCAAAAGCGAAACGGCGATAATACCGATAACCACCAAACTAAAATTATGTTTCACGGCCGGAATATTCCCAAACAAATAACCGGCGGTCGTAAACAAGCTAACCCATACCAATGCACCAATAACGTTGTAGTGAAAAAAGCGCGGATAATCCATTCGGGCAACGCCAGCAGTAAACGGAGCAATCGTACGCATGATCGGAACAAAGCGTGCAAACACAATCGCTTTAGCACCGTGTTTCTCGTAAAAATGATTCGCCTTCTCCAAATGCTTCCGGTCAATAAATCTTGCCAAAGGTCCTTCAAGTAATTTAAGTCCGATCTCGCGGCCGATCCAGTAATTCAATGCATCTCCGGCAACCGCCGCAAGAAACAAGATAACGAGCAGCCCCCAAAAATTAAGCGCACTCAATGCAGCAAGAGAACCAGCGGCAAACAAAAGCGAGTCGCCAGGAAGAATTGGCATGACAACCAACCCAGTTTCACAAAAGATAATCAGAAAAAGTACGACATACGTCCAATTTCCAGCCATGGCCACCAATTGCGACAAATATTTGTCCAAGTGGATGAAAAAATCGATAATTTGTAGCATGGGCGCATTCTACACGAAGTTTTGACTTTCTCGATACCGTGCTAGTCTTGAGCCGAACAGATATGGAACAGAATGATGAACAATTCACGGAAGTCGTAGAAGAACGCGTCGTCTCCCCGGAAGTCCAAGAACGGGAAGTTGGTTTTGATGCCGCGCTACGCCCCAAAACCCTTGGTGACTTCATCGGTCAGCCTGTCGTAAAAGAAAACCTGCGCATCTTTATAGAGGCTGCCAAAGGCCGCAGCGAACCATGCGATCACGTTCTTCTCTACGGTCCGCCAGGTCTCGGCAAAACAACCCTCGCCCATGTCATCGGAAATGAAATGGGATCCAATGTCCGCATCACCAGCGGCCCGGCTTTAGAGCGCGTCGGCGATCTAGCGGCCATTCTCACCAACCTCGAGGAAGGCGACATTCTCTTCATCGATGAAATCCACCGCATGAACCGTTCGATTGAAGAAGTCCTCTATCCTGCCATGGAAGACTTCGCTCTCGACCTCGTCATCGGCAAAGGCCCGACCGCCCGCACGCTGCGTCTTGATCTGAAACGTTTCACGATCATCGGCGCTACCACTCGCCTCTCGATGCTCTCCGCTCCGCTCCGCGACCGCTTTGGCATGCACTTCCACCTAGACTTCTACGGTCCTGATGAGATGAAAGAGATCATGCGCCGCAGCTCCGGCCTCCTCAACCTCACGATAGAAGAACCATCGCTCGAGCTCATCGCTAATCGTAGCCGCCGCACGCCGCGTATCGGCAATCGCCTGTTAAAACGCGTACGCGACTACGGACAAGTCATGGCCGGCGGGATACTCGATGAAACTGTTGTCGACAAAGCCTTAGCCGCACTTGAAATCGATACGCTCGGCCTCGATGAAGCCGACCGTCGTGTCCTCAAAGCCCTGGTCGATAAATTCCAAGGCGGTCCCGTCGGACTCTCGACCTTGGCTGCTGCGACTTCAGAAGAAATGGAAACACTGGAAGAAGTCATTGAACCGTTCTTGCTCCAGCAAGGCTTGTTAGCACGCACACTCCGCGGACGTATGGCCACCGACCTGGCATACAAGCATCTCGGCTTCACGCCTCCGGAACGCCAAGGTACAATCCTTCAATAACATGGTTCCCCTGATTCTCTTCTTGGCCGTTTGGGCCATCCTGATCCTGGGCTTTGGCCTTTTAGCGCTCATCACGAGCGCTATGAGCTTACGCTTTGGTATCTCTGGTTTCATGACCGTCGCAAGCAATAGCGCATTCGTTATCGTTGCATTACTCGTTCTTGGAGCTACCGGCCTCTATCTCATGGGCGTCGATTGGTCTCAGACCATCTCCGTCATCCCGACAACGCTTCCTGGCCTCACACAATAATCACATGCTGCATCTCAATCATCTTCCAAACGCTATTCCCGATGAAAAGATCGTGCATGTTTTGCATCGCCATCCGCTGACCATTTTCTGGCTCGTCCTCGGCTATCTCCTTTTGCTCGGCTGCGTACCGTTCCTCTTCTGGTACCTCCCGTTCTACCAAGCCGAGCTGATCGCTGATCCGGTACTCATGCCGCTCGTCGTCCTTGGAGCGTCAGCGTTCTTCCTTTTTGCCTGGCTCTTCCTGTTCCAGAACTTCATGGATTATTATCTCGATGTCTGGATCGTTACCAACAAACGCGTCCTGAACATCGAGCAAACCGGCCTCTTTGCGCGCACCGTTTCAGAGTTACGTCTCTACCGTGTTCAAGACGTTACAAGCACAGTAAAAGGCGTCGTAGAAACATTGTTCGACTTTGGCGACGTAGAAATCCAGACTGCTGGAGAAAAGACCCGTTTCATCTTTGAAGAAATCCCTCACCCGAACCGTGTGAGCAAATCAATTCTCGAGCTCGCGGAAATTGAACGCCGAGAACAGCTCGATGAAGCCGTTTCAGAATTTCAAATGCCTGATAAACCAAACCAACACGCCAAATAAGTATGAGACCAATGACACCTGTCCGCATGCTCCCCGGTCTCTGTGGACCTGCTGCGTTAAAAGTCGTGCTTACCTATTTCAAGAAAGATTATACGCACGATGAAATCGCCAAGCTGTGTGAAGTCACGCCGGATGAACATGCTTTGCATGCCAAAATGATTTCTGGCGCAACCGCAGCAGGACTCAAGCCAACTCCGGTAGAAAACGCCACGATCGACGATATCCGCCGTTTTGTTGATGACGATTTCCCTGTCATCGTCGGTTGGCAACTGGAAGGCAAGGATCACTACTCCGTCGTCTACGATGTCGGCAAGATGAAAATCTTCATGATGGATCCGGCAACAGAAAGCGGCATCCGCATTTTAACGATCGAGGCTTTTGAGCTTTTCTGGAAAGACAAGGGCGGCGCCTCTGGAGCGCCAACAACGCATTGGATGATGGCCGTGAAAAAAGACAAAGGCTAATCGCCCTTCCCGATTCGTTTGCTGTGCTGCGCGCTCGCATTCACCAAGTACCAAGTTGCTAGTCCGACAAAACCAAGATCATCCAACCAGCCGATAATGGGTGCGAGATCCGGCAAAAAATCAATCGGCCACAACAAATAACCAATCGCGAGCAAAGCGAGCACTTTTGGCTTCCAATCGCTTGATCCATCTCTCAGGAATCGCCAAATACCTTTCCAATCAGGCAAAAAATGCATTCGCGCCATAGTCCTGGCTAGCATAGCATGTCGAGAGCGCGTGTTTTATACTGAAGAGTATGCTCGTCACTCGAAACGAAGCCGCCTCTCTTGCCTTGCCAAGCCTTGCACTTGTCCTTGTTTTAATTTGGCCGTCAGCCTGGATCATCGCAACGATCATGGTCGCGATCAGCGCCCTACCAACATTAATCGCTGGCGCCAAAGGTCTCGGTCAATTCAAAATCACCATCGATCTCTATAATTTACTTGCCCTCGCCATTGCCCTCGTCCTGCAAGAAACATCCTCAGGTGCCTTTATCGCCCTGATGCTCGCCTGCGCCAGAATATTGGAAGCGCGTACGGAAGCCCGCTCGCACAAAGCGGTCGCAGAACTCTTAGCACTCAAACCTCACAAGGCAAGACGCGAATCTCGCGGACACGTCGATGAAATTCCCGTACAAGATATTCGCGTGGGTGATATTTTGCTTATCGGTACGGGTGAACGGGTACCTTGCGACGGTCTTCTTGTACATGGTACGGCGCTTATTAATGAAGCCTCGGTAACCGGAGAATCGCTTCCAGAAGAAAAGCTCATCGGCGACCGCGTGCTCGCCTCAACCATCGTCGAAGCCGGCGGCATCAAAATCCGCGCAACACATGTTGGTAAAGACTCGACACTCGAGCGCATGGCTACATTGATTCAGGAAGCCTCGCGTCATAAGTCCAAAGAAGAAAAGGCTGCAGACAAATTTGCCGGCTATTTTCTTCCGCTGATCGGCATCTCTGGAATCGGGCTGTATTTCCTTACCCAAAATCCGGGAATGGTTGCCGCGTTCTTCCTTGTTGCCTGCGCCGATGATATCGCGGTCGCCATTCCGCTCGCCATTACTGCATCCCTCGGACGCGCCGCCAAACGCGGCATCATCATCAAAGGCGGTGCAAGACTATTACCGCTCGCACACATAGACACGCTCGTCCTCGATAAAACAGGCACGCTCACCTTTGGCGATCTGCGCGTAGAACGATTGGACCGCGATCCATCCGTTACCGAATTTTTCATCTGGGAATGTTTGGCGATCGCAGAGAAATACTCTGAGCATGTCATTGGACGTGCGGTCTTCCGTGAAGCAGTAAAGCGTATTGGCGCCGTCGCCGACCCAGAACGTTTCCAAGTGTATCGAGGACGAGGTATTTGGGTAAATGCCAAGGGCCGCGACATCCTCGTTGGCACGCCTGCGCTGCTCACCGATTCAAGCGTCACCATCCCTGAAAGCTGGGCTACTCGCGAGGACGACGCTCTCGATCCCGGTCTTACGAGCGACTTCTATATAGCGGTCAATGGACGCTGCGTCGGACGCATCCGTATCGCTGATATACCGCGACCGTCAGCCAAAGCGAGCATTGAAAAACTGTATGCGCTCGGCGTCGGGAATATCGTCATGTTTACGGGTGATCAGCTCCGCACGGCGGCCGCCGTAGCCAAATCCGTCGGTATCGAGGACTACCGTCCGACAATGTCTCCAGAAGACAAAGAACGCGAAGTCGGACAACTTGCATTAAAAGGGACAACGGTCATGATTGGCGACGGTATTAATGACGCGCCCGCCCTGGCTCGTTCAACCGTCGGTATCGCAATGGGTACAACGGGTACCGCTGTAGCGATTGAAGCGGCGGACATCGTTCTATTGGCAGACAATCTCGACCGACTACCTGAACTCGTCCTATTAGCCAAACAAACCAAGAACGTCATCAATGGGAATATCTGGATTTGGGCGCTTTCCAATCTCATCGGATTTATTTTTGTCTTTACCGGTATTTTTGGACCGGCACTCGCCGCCGCATACAACTTCATTACGGATTTTCTTCCGCTCGCAAACTCATCTCGTTTATTCCGAAAAGAAAAAGATGCGGCATAAAAAACATCGGCCTATAGGCCGATTTTTTCTTGTTCCGTTTTCTTATCATCAGAATCATAGGACCAGCTCCAGCCAAGCGATCTATTCTTGAGTTGATATCGCGCAAGAATAATAGTCGCAATCGTTGTTAGGACGCCAAGCGCTGTAAAAATCCCTCCGATGAGCCACGTGTCAGAACCAAGGGGATCATTCGCGCCAAAGAAAACATTGGGGCGCGTGCGATGCGCAAATAGCAGCCCTGGAAGCGCAAACGTTGCCGGCAATCCAAATGACAATGCACCGATAGAACCCCCAATCGTATGTACAAGATAGTCCGGAAAACAAAAAACGGTAAGCAAAAGCACGGTAACTCCAATGAGAAAAAAGATAATAGCGATAAGACGCAAAATCCAGATCGCAACCTTCATATCCTGATCGGCTTTAATATACCAATCCTGCGTGTTGGAATCCGTCACAATCGTCACCGACTCGCCTTCAGCATAAGTCGATCGACTCGACCAAAGCGATGTCGAGTAATCTCTGGCTTGGCCATCAACCTGAAAAACAGGTCTGACCAAACCTTCCTCATTTGTTTCGATACGCGAAACCGTAGCCATAAGCTCAACGCCTTTCCATGAGGGCGCGAGGAATGCAGGCAAAACAAGTCCAAGCCCGATACCGACCAAAATAAAAATAACGCTTACCCACCACTGCGCTTCCCGCGGCTTAAAAACGTACTCCCAAGAAAATGAGACCATAAGATACAACTAGCCTAAACGAAAACCCGATCTCTTGCGAGACCGGGTTTTGCATTGGCGGCGCTTATTAGGCAACGCGCTGGACGTTGACGGCGCGAGGACCCTTGTCCGAAGCCTCCGTCTCAAAAGTCACAGCTTCGCCCTCCTTCAACTCGTCAAACATAACGCCGACGAGTGAATCAGAGTGGAAGAATACATCCTTATCGCCGCCTTCCGGGGTGATAAAGCCGAAACCCTTCTCCTTAAGCGTCTTGATGATACCGTTCATAGTGTTGTTACCAATGAGTAATGTAAATGTTAATTGCAGGCTGTTTTTTGCTTCAGATGAGCATTATTCGGCCGATTCATTGGTTCGCTATATATAATAGCCTAAAATAGGCATTTTGTAAAGCCCATAGCCTAATCAAAGGCCGGAGTAGCGCTTAGCTCCGCCGCCGGGCTGTACTCGCTTTCTGCGCCAATCTCGGACCCAAAAGCATAGTTCGAGTAGAAAGCATCCGGAATATCATCGATCTTTTTGTTCCAATCGACACCATAGTAAGCCGTGGCCAGCGCCTCGGTTTTCACCCAACGCAATTCTCCTCCGCGACCAACGGCATAGACCTTGGGATCCGTCGTAAATTTCACCATGCGTGCTCCGGGTCGATACGTCACGTTCATTCCAAGCGCATACTGACCGAGCGTTTCAGCAGCCACAGGCTTTACCTCATCAAAATTTGCATACCATGTCGCAAACACGCGGCCATTTGGAAACGCATGGCGCTTGGCATCGGCACCAATGTAATACACTGCCTTACACGGATGATCAGCCGGTGCAACAGAAGGACAAACAAGCTTCACCAATGAACGAGCGCCAATCGTACCAGTATACGGCGTCTCAACCGTCGCCTTTATCTGTATCGCCACCGGCTCAGGCGCACCGACTAAACCGCCAGCACTCACCTGATACTCTTCATAGGTTTGCCAAACAAGACCAGTCGGCTCAGCATTGTTATTGATAAACTGTTCACCGATCCAGCCATGCTTGCCTCCGGCGATCACCGCATACCAACCATCCGTATATGCGATAACAGAAACATTTGTCCCTGCTTTCAACGTTCTCAAAACCATCGTTCCCGATGTACAAGCTTCGCTACGGAGATACACGCCGGATTTAATCGTGCCGGTTCCAGAATATTGCTGCACTGGGTCAACATAGCAGCCGCCAGCCAAAGCCATGTTTGGAATCAATGCAGAAAAAAACGCGAGTAAACTAATTTGAGAAATGAAACGTTTCATAGACTTCAAGCATAAACGATAATCAGCCCTCAGGCGAGTGGCTGCTATTTACCGGCTCGAGTCTTGAGCAAGAAACGCGCAAAGCGAAGTTCATCGTAACTATAAGCCTCGCCCAGATAATTTTTTACAGGAGCCAAAAAATCATCTCCGATTTCCGCAAAAGCATTTGCGATGAGCGCAAAACGCTTATCAGAAGAAAACACCAAATGCGATGTGTTAAGCGTCTCCCCTTGCTCGATCGCTTGCTCCAAATGCTGAATGACCGTCCCCACACTAATCTTCCTCTGTTTAGCAATAGCCTCAAGCGATTCCTGCTGCTCAAGCAAACGAATCGACTCAAGAATCGTCGGCGTTAAAGCACGGGCAGAAACAGGAGCAGAAACTCTCTTAGGAACATCTTCGGACACCATCACTTGTTCCACGATCCCCTTTTCACTCATGTAGGAACGGATCACTTCAAGAAAAGCTTCTCCAAACTGCGTAAGCTTCACCTTACCGACCCCAAATACTTTTGCTAAGCGCTCCATACTCGATGGATACACACGCGCCATATCCTGCAGTGTTTTATCGCCAAAGATCATATACGGCGGAAGGCGACGCGCATTCGCAAGCCGAGTACGCAGTAAACGAAGCTTCTCAAATAACGCCTGATCAAACTCGGACAATTCCCCCGTATGTAATTGCGCAACAGCGCGCGGCACACAAATATCACAGGCGCCGCAATTCTGCGCTTGCCATGCCTCGCCAAAATATCGTAGGAGAAACGCACGGCGACAGGTACGCAGTTCGCTGTAATTCATCATCTCTTGCAGTTGATGACGTGTACGCGCCTTCACCTCGGGATCCTCCATCCCGCGGATAAAATACTCGTGCTTGACGCGATCGCCAGCCGAGTAAAAAAGCAGACACTCGCTCGGCAAACCGTCACGGCCCGCGCGACCAGTTTCTTGATAGTAACCCTCGACAGACTTAGGCAGATCCATATGCGCAACCAAACGGACATCAGGCTTATCGATACCCATGCCAAACGCAATCGTCGCCGCAATCACCGGAACCTCATCCCGAATAAAACGATCTTGAACGCGCGTGCGTTCTGCCGGCGTTAACCCCGCATGATACGCGGCCGCCTTTACACCATTCGCTCGTAAATCCGCCGCCGTCTTTTCTGTTGATTTGCGGGAAAAACAATAAATAATAATCGCTTGTTCCGGACGCTGTTTAATTTCCGCGAGCAGCTGGTCAAAAGCGCGCTTCTTGGGCAGCACGCGGTACGTAAGATTTGGACGATTGAAACTCGACTGAAACACGCGCCCGTTCCCCAATCCCAACTGGCTGACAATATCATCGCGTACACGCGCATTAGCTGTTGCGGTTAGCGCCATGATGGGAATTCGGGGAAAATACTGGCGCAACAAATCAAGACTGCGATAATCGGGTCTAAAATCATGTCCCCACTCGGAAATACAATGCGCTTCATCTACAGCAAATAGACTGATCGTAAGCGATTGTAAAAATCGCCGCACAGAAGGCATGGCAAATCGCTCCGGAGCAAGATACAAAAGTTTAAGCCGCCCAGAACGTGCCAGCGACTCAACCTCGGCGCTCTCGCGCGGTGAAAGAGTGCTATTCAAAAAAGCAGCAGGAATGCCATTTGCCTTTAACGCATCGACCTGATCCTTCATGAGCGCAACAAGCGGCGAGATGACAATCGTCAAACCGGGAAAAAACAATGCGGGGATTTGAAAACAAAGTGATTTGCCTCCGCCAGTCGGCATCAAAACCAAAGAATCCTTGCCGGAGATGCAATACGAAATCACTTCCTCCTGAAGCGGACGGAATGATTCATATCCAAAATGTTTTTTAAGAAGTTCAAGCATAACCAGCATCTACTCCGTTCCATGGATAAACAGCCCTGTCAAGGCAGGCATCCGTCCAGGCAAACATAAGCCACTACAATTTAGCCATCGCCGCTCCAAACTCCTCCTCCGTCGCTTCCTCGCCATTCAACGCATCAAACGGATGGGTCTGCCAATACGAAAGCGACTTCATATTCTTACGAGTGAGGCGCTCGGCAAGGGCACGATCACCGTCGGCGACTGCGTCCAAGAAAAACGCGACTCCTCCATCAAAGATCTCATCGGCACTCTTCATCTGTCCATTCTTTGTGTCGAATTTACATACCGGCCCCTCTGATGTCTCCATTCCCAAGTCATTCGCGTGATCTCCTTCAAGCGGCATACCGCAAGTGATGCAGATTTTCATATGCCCAAAAGCATAAACGAAGCGTCGAGCAAATGCGAACCCTTTAAGCAACAAACGCCTCTGCTTAGGCAATAATCCGTTTTTTTTTGCTTGCCAGATGGTCCATGAAGCCTATACTGAAAGTCTAACTCGCTAACGCGATAATTCTTTATGAGCATACTGTGGTTTCTTATTATCGGTGCGCTCGCAGGCTGGATTGCGGGCGAGCTAACCAAGGGTTCAGGCTTTGGTCTCCTTGGAAACATCGTGGTCGGTATTATCGGTGCCGTTCTTGGAGGTTACATCTTTAGCCTCTTTGGAATCGCAACCTACGGACTGATCGGCGACCTTGTTATGGCCGTCACCGGAGCGCTCGTGTTCCTCTTCATCGCATCGCTGGTGAAACGCAACACATAAACCCGCAGAAGTCTTATTCGTCTTAACCCCACGCAATATGACACACGCAAACAATGAGAATAAAGGCTTGGTCGTCGGCGGCGCATTGTTAGCCGGACTCGCGGCAGGCCTTGCAGCCGGACTATTTCTCAACTCCAAGAAAGGTCACGAAATGACCGATGAAGCCAAGAAGCGCGCAAAAGCGCTGCAAAAAGAATTGGCAAAGAAAGTAAAGAACATGAAGGAGTTGAGCAAGGAAAAATATGAGGAGATTGTTAACGATCTCATCGAACAATACCGTGATACCAAAGATATGGCCGCGGATCAGCTTGCAGACATAAAGGATCGACTCATGGAACAGTGGGAGAATATCCGTGAACAAATTGAAGACAGCATGGAGGAAAAGACGGCCAAATAAAAAGCGGCAACAAAAAATCCCTCGAAACAATCGAGGGATTTTTTGTTTGGAATTATCCCAAAATAACCTTATGTAATCTAAGCCATTTTTAAATGGCTAACTTAAACAGTTTTGGCTTATTTTAGCGACAAAAGAGAGCCTCGTATCATTGACAAAACCCCCAAAATGTGATGTAATGGCTGGTCTGATTCGCAAACCGAATCACGGCAAACCCATTATGAAATCACTTAAAAACGTCCTCATGTTAACGGTGAACCAACGCAAGGTTTTGGCTGCTGTTATGTTGGCTACCACCTTTACGAACCCTGCCGTAACGACCTCCGCTCATGCGGAAAAGTCGATCACGCAGCCTGAAGCTGTTGTACAGACGGAAACCCTCGCGGTTCCGACGCCTGCGCCTACGGTTCAGGAAGTCTTGCTTCACGTCTGTGAAGAGAATGGCTATGGCGAGGCATGTGCCAAGACGCTCTTGGGTATGCTCTGGACGGAGTCCTCAAACCGCTTCGACGTTATCGGCGATAACGGTAAGGCTCGCGGCTACTTCCAAATTCACTATAAGCTTCACAAGATTACGGCCGCTTGTGCGGAAGACCTCGCATGTTCTGCCAACTGGACGATTAACTACTTGGAACGCAATAGCTATCCAAAGTACGTGAACTACGCTGTTCAGTGTCATAATGGCTGTAATGCCAACAATGGCTACGTGAACAAGGTTCAGCGCTACGCGAAGCAATTCTGGAATCAGCCGCTTGCGGTCACCCAGAACGCTCCGATCATTCTCGCTGCGGAGTAATACTCCAAACAAAAATACGACCCGAAAGGGTCGTATTTTTATATTGCACGATGCGCCGCACCAACCGCATCTGCAACGGACTTAAACCCATCGCGCTCAATCAACCGCGCAAGCTCACGATTAATTTCACCGATCAGCTGAGGCCCTTCATAAATCATTCCCGTGATGAGCTGAACCAATGACGCTCCTTGAAGAATCTTCTCATAAGCATCCTTCGCTGAAAAAACGCCTCCACACCCGATATAGACAAAACGCGAACCATAAAGACGATAGGCCCATGCCACCAAGCGATTCGCATCTTCCGTCACGGGTTTCCCACTAACGCCGCCGATCATGATAGACGATCTCTCTTCTTGATCAATCGTTGATCGGTCATAGCGTTTCGTGAGATTAACAAAAATAATGCCGTGAATACGATGGCGCCTTGCTACTTCAAGCAAAGCCTGTAAAGCGGCTTCGGTAAGATCTGCAGGCATCTTCAAAAAAACGGGATGCAGCGTCGGAATAGCATCCAACGCAACCAACAACAGCTCCAGCCGTTGCGGATCTGTAAACGGCTCACCGCCAAACGCATTCGGACAACTAATGTTCACCGTCAGATAATCACCGATCTCCGCAAACGCCCGAAACGCTTTCACATAGTCAGCGATCCCCGCTTCTACATCAACTGTCCCAGGCGCATTCGTTTTGGCAACGCTTATCCCGATGGGAAAACGAAATACACGTTTCGCTAAGCGACGCGAGACAACCTCGCATCCATCGTTCTTCAAACCATAATTCACAACCAATCCACGACTTTTTGGTAAACGCCATAACCGAGGCTTCGGATTCCCAAGACAAGACTCGCCCGTAATCGAACCAACTTCCGCAAACCCAAAGCCAACCTCAGGTAAGATATCTACGAGACGACCATCTTTATCAAATCCTGCCGCTAGCCCTATGGGGTTTGAAAACCGAATCCCGACCACGGTCTGTTCAAGCGAAGGATGTGAGAACCGAAAGAAAAAACCTACGAACCACCGCCCCAGGCGTGATCGACCAAGTAGCTCCCCAAGAAGCGTCATTCGCTGATGCACGTCTTCCGGATCCTTTTGAAACAGATATGGTTTCAAACCAGCCGTATAAAAGAAACGCCAGCATGCAGTGCCAAACATATGCAGCGAGCATAACCCCGTTGGGAAAGTTATGCGAGTCAAACGAGGCAATCGATTTCCGTTATTCCTCGCGACTTATCTCATAATTCGTCACGTCGAGCTCCTGGATCAAAGTAATGCCCATGGTCAAAGAACCTTTTTTGAAGATGACCTGTCGGGTATTTCCAATCGTAGAATCAACCGTCTTCGAAAACCCATTTCTTGTTAACTGTCCGGATAAAGACTCGAAAACATGATCCGAAGAATCTTGGCTGCTCAATAAAGCCTTCACCATTTTTCGCTCCGAATCAACACTCGTGTTGATAACCATGCTATTTGGAGCCGTCGGAATATCCGACGGAAAATTCGAGGGAAGCGGTGTCAGGACATCGTTGGCATTTTGCCCATTTGATGGAGAGGGCTGAGACGTTGGACTGGTCGGTGATTCTGAAATGGTCCGAGCTTCACGAGACGCGTCTACGCTGGACGATGAACGACAACCGGCGCCAAGAAAAACTGGTAAAAAGAGAAGCGCGAAAGCAGCAACGGATCTTGGATATTGCATAAAAAATCAAATGAAAAGTTGAACGTAGCTTAGCAGATAGTGAAACATCCTTAAACCAAATTGCGCATTGCCCCGATCCCTATTTGGACCGTACTTCATCTCGTAAAGAGCGAAGGGCGCAATATAGGCTCATCTTGCGAGAAACACCTGTATACTAATGGAGTGCACGTCTTCCTTATTTTTCTCCTTGGTGCGAGCGTCTTGATTGGCGCACTCATCTTAAACGGGGTTGCTTCTCTTCTTGGATTACCAACGTGGTATTCGTTCCTTGTAAATCCGAAAGAAACAAATGCCCTTGGATATATTTGGCTATTCCTGGTTTATCCATTCAGCTTGGGATTGATAGCGTACGTTGCAGGTAAATGGGTTTTTTAATCAAAACTCCCTCGGGATTCCGAGGGAGTTTTGATGGGGTGGCTAGAGGGAATCGAACCCTCGATAACGGGACCACAACCCGCTGTGATAACCTCTTCACCATAGCCACCATGCGAATTGGCGTGCAAGTTATACCGCATTTTTTTAGCTTTGGCAAGGGTTGCCATTTGGTTTAAAGTCCACCCATATACCAACAAAAACACTTGGACCTATGAACCTCTTTCTCTGCACCAGCAAATATCTCTACGATAAAGTCCCCGCTATTAAAAAAGAGCTGGAAGCACGCGGCCACGTCATAACGGTACCAAACTGTTTTGACGATCCGATGAAAGAAGAAGAGATGAAAAAGCTTGGTGCTGATGCCCATCGTGAATGGAAAGCCGGCATGATCCGATTGCAGCGCGAAAAAATCCTCGCCAATGACGGTATTCTCGTTCTCAATTTTGAAAAAAACGGCCAGCCAAATTACATCGGCGGCGCAACATTTTTGGAAATCTATCAAGCCTTCGACAATAACCGAAAAATCTTTCTTTACAATCCCCTCCCGCAAAACACCTTCACGGACGAGCTAAAAGCGATGGGTCCGATCGTCATTGATGGAAACCTCGATCTTATTCATTAAAATATGATAGATTAGATCTATGAAAAAATTCCTTTCGCTCGCCATCACACTCTCCCTGCTCGGAGCCGGCTGCGCTCCGGCAGCAACGCCGACACCATCACCGGAGCCAACCCCGGCACCCGTAGCAGAAACACCTCAGACGCCGACACCTACCTCCACGCCAACTCCGGCCCCGACGCCAAAACCAGCAGCGACCAAGCCTGCACCTAAGCCAGCCACAAAAACCATCACGGTAGAAATTAAAGACAACGCCTTTGCTCCGCAGATGATCGCCATCAATGCCGGAGATACGGTTATCTGGAAAAACGTTGGAAAAAATAACCACACGGTACACAGCGCCGGAGCTTCCGTTCTTTGGGATTCCGGCAACCTTGTGCCCGGCGCAACCTATAGCCACAAATTTCCAGCAACAGGAAAATACGAATATTACTGCGCAAGCCACTCGAGCATGAAGGGCACGGTTATCGTTGGTGAAGTACGCCCATAGTCGGCGCTATGCGTCGCAAACCAAAACTCGTCGTGGTAAACGACTTGATGCAAAAAAACTATCGATACGAATTAGTGGAACCGGAAGGAAAAAACTTTGACCCCGCATTCAAACCGGAACTAACACCAAAGGAGATGCTTGCTCTCGGTGTTTTTGGCGGCAAATACATGACCGACTGCCGCAAGGAATTTCCAAAAAGCTGGTTCGACAAAGCCGAGCTAAATCCAAACAAGCACGATCCCAAAATAAATTACTTTGGGGTAAATGCAAGCCAGTCTCTTACTGTCTGGCGCCGCATGGGCTGGATACATCATCAAGATCCACGTGGCTGGTTCCAATGGTATTGCCGTTACTACATGGGGCGACGCCTGCCCAAAGAAGACCAGCGCCAAATACGCCGCTGGCGCGCCATCGCGCGCCACATCACGCAGATCAAAAAGAATTGCCGAGTCGGTGACGCCGCATGCCGTCCGCGCCAACGACAAGCCGTCCTCCACTGGGCCTACGATAGCCGTAAAATCTAGAAGTCGTTATTCTATAACTCTATGAAACGTTCTTTGCTCGCTCTCCCGATACTCGCAGCTCTTGCTCCGATGATCGTCTTTGCAAAACCGGTAATCGGCCCCGTAACACCAGTCACCGCATCAGCGGGCGTGGCCGTAAATCTCTCGGCGACCGTAAGCTCAAGCGCAGCAATACAGCGCTGCTCGCTTTGGGTCGACTTAGCGGAAATTGGCGATATGAACGTAAGCGGCGGCAATGCGACGCGCGTCTACACGTTTCCAAGCGGAGGCTCGCGTATTGCGTTCGTCTTCTGCCGCGATGTAAATGGCGGCATGAGCGCCGGAGCCACAACCGCAATCAGTGTCAGCGGCGCCACAATCACCTCTCCACCGCTCTCGTCACCAACCCCGGCACCAACGCCAACACCAACTCCAACTCCCGCTCCTAGTCCAACTCCAGCCCCAACCCCAGCACCTGCTCCAGTCGCCGTCCCCATCATCGCTCAACCTCCAATCTCACCGGACGCTGGCAAACTGCTCAAAGCAATCTGCCCAGAAAGCGCAGGCATCGATCACGCTTGCCGCGCGGTCTACTACATCGGCAGGGATGGCAAACGTCACGCATTTCCAAATAGCCGTGTGTTTTTCACCTGGTATGGAAACTTTGATTCAGTGACGGAAGTACCTCTCGCGACTCTGAGCAATTACCAGCTCGGCGCCAATGTCCTCTACCGCGCTGGTGTCCGCATGGTGAAATTTACAACCGATCCAAAAGTCTATGCCGTTGCTCGAGGTGGCGTGCTGCGCTGGATAAAAACAGAAGAACTCGCACGAGCCTACTACGGAAATGAATGGAATAAAAAAATCGACGACATCTCCGACAGCTTCTACACCAATTACAGCTTCGGTAGCGAGATCAATCTCACAAGCGACTACAACCCAGAAGCAGAGCTCGCAAATTCCTCCGAATAAAAAACATCCCGCTTCCGGCGGGATGTTTTTTTCTTTTACTTCTTTGCTACGGCTTCAAAAGCCCGCAATACTTCCATCGGTACAGCGAACACGATCGTGTTGCTCGCATCGCTTGAAATATCATTGATCGAGTTAAGCGTGCGCAAATGAAGAGCGGCAGGATTTGAAGACAGGATCTCGGCAGCCTTTTTTAAGTTATCAGCTGCAATCACTTCACCTTCGGAATTGATGATAACGGCACGGCGCTCACGCTCTGCCTCAGCCTGCTTGGCAATCGTGCGCTGCATGTCTTCCGGAAGAGAAATGTCCTTCAATTCAACCGTCTGCACCTCAATACCCCAATCAGCTGTATGCGTTGCAACCAGCTCCTTGATACGTGCAGAGGCCTGATCGCGATCCGAAAGCAATTCATCGAGCGTCAATTCACCAACAACGTTGCGCATCGTTGTCTGCGCAAGCTGCGAAACCGCATTCCAAAAATTCTCGACAACGATAACGGCGCGGCCGGCATCAACAACACGATAGTAAACAACAGCGTTAACCTTACAAGAAACGTTGTCGCGCGTAATCGCATCCTGATACGGAACTTCAACGGCTTTGGTACGAACATCCACCTTCGTCATCGACTGGACAATAGGCACCACCAAACGCCAGCCCGGTTCTACAAGTTTGTGAAATTTACCAAACATGAACTTTACGCCGCGCTCATACTGGTTAACCTGACGGACACAGACAAGAAGAAGGATAAGAAGCGGCCAAAACAGGAAGGAAAACGAGAGAAGTGTGCGCATATGCAAAAAGCCTAGCAGTTTCTCCAAAAAGCACAAACCCGCCTATCTGGCGGGTTTGATGCATGGTGCCCTCGGTTGGAATCGAACCAACATATCACGGCTTAGAAGTCCGGCGCTCTATCCGTTGAGCTACAAGGGCTGAGTGGAACGTCCGCGAAGCTATCACGTTTTCTCTTCCTTTTCAACCCCATCATCTCCATCTCTCTGCTTCCCATGGAATGCTTTGTGCACGTCTTTGAGCTGCTGGTTGGTGATATGCGTATAGATCTGTGTAGTCGTGATCGATGAATGTCCGAGCATGGTTTGCACGCTGCGCAAATCCGCACCGTTCATCAGCAAATCCGTTGCAAACGAGTGACGCAATGTGTGCGGAGAAACATGCTTCGGAATTCCGGCGACCACGGAATAATGATGCACCAATCGCTCGATCGACCTCGGCGTCAGCGCACCAATTTCTTTAACGCCGCTCTTGGCGCGGTCATGCCTGATAAAAAGATAAGGAGCCTCATCTTTTCTCATGCCAAGATAATTCTTGAGCGCAAATCTCGCCTGCTGCGATAAAAACACAATACGATTTTTATCGCCCTTTCCGCGCACCGTGAACTCCTCGCGATCCAAATTGATCTGGCTAATTTTAAGATTCGCGAGCTCAGACACGCGCATACCGGTTGAAAAAAATAATTCCAAAATCGCCTTGTCGTGCGCCTTCACGATAGGCAGTGCATCCGTTTTATCTGGCGCTTCCAGCAAACGCGGCAAATCACCGGCATCCAAAAAAGAAACATCGCGGCTCCCTTGTTTGGCTAAATCGATTTTTTCCGCAGACAGCGTTTCAATATCGCGCTTATTCAAAAACTTCAAAAACGATCGGAGCGCAATCAAATGATAATTCTGCGTCGACTTGCGCATCCCCGATTCCCCGCGGCCGGCGGAGCGATTCAGAAACAGTTGATACTCATGAATCAAATCTTGATTCACCGTATCGGTATCCGGATCCTTTTTTTAATCGATAAAACGACGGAGATAAAAATCGTAATTCCTAATCGTCAACGGCGATCGGCCTTTCTCAATTTCAAGATGCTCGAGATAAACACGCAGATGCGTTGAAAGCTTGGCCATGGGCGCAGTATGCCACGTTTTCTTGCGTCGTGAAACGGTTGACAAAATCGCCGCGCCATGCCAAGAAAGGCATGAGGTATTTCGATGGAAATCGACGACAAGACCCTCACGCTCTTTCTCATCGACTGCATGACCGAGATGTTCGAGCGATCGATCAAAACATCGGAATTCCACGTAGTCCAAGGACTGGTCCGACGCGGCCTGAAGAAGGACGGCTTGAAGTACCTGGAGCTCATCGCCGGCACCGCGCAGTGCTCGAACGTCGACATCTTGGTCTACACCGACAGCCGAGCCCATCCCATCTTCAAGATGAACGTGATCTCGACGTTCGACATGGAAGCCATCGCGCGGAACGCCCTGGTCTACACCGACGTCCTGCGCGCACTTCAGAACGCGCGCATGAACGGCTTCGCGCGCACGAAGGCCAACATCGCGCAGAAGCGGAAGTACAGTCTCTTCAATGTCCCCGCCTGGAGCGAGCCGGCACCGGTCGCGCGCGGCGGACTTCCCGGCAGCCTGAAATACGACGAGGGCGTCGAGGATCGTCTCGACTTCTTTGGCGGAGGCGAGGAGATCCACTTCCACCCCGACGCGACCCACAAGCAGAAAGTCCGGCTCTACCGTTCGCAGCTGCAAGGCAACCGGCTCATCTGACCCTGAACCCCTCCCCCGATCTCGGGCGGAGGGGTTCTGCAGTTATACGCGTCATGCGTGATACAATAAGAATAATGCGTCGCCTCGACTTGGCCTTTGCAGCACTTTTGTTGCCGCTCGACTTCCTCGCCCTCTTGGGTGCGGCGGTTTCTGCATACGCACTTCGTTTCTCCCCATACTTCATCGGTATCCGTCCGATCATTACAGAAATTCCTTTCCCGCAGTATCTGGCCTCAGCCACCGGCTTTGCCTTGCTCTGGATGCTGCTCTTTGCGATGGCCGGCCTGTACTCCATGCGCCAGCGCCGCGCTTGGAACACGCTCGGCCGTGTATTCATCTCCTGCTTGGCCGGCATCATGCTCTTGATCGCTATCGTCTTTTTCTCGCGTGCTCTTGATACCTCACGTTTTGTCATCGCTGCGGTCTTTGGTTTTGCCGTTATCTATGTTTCACTCGCACGTCTCGCTTTACGCGCCTTCCGACGCATCTTGTTCCGCGGACGTATCGGCCATGAGCAAATCGCGCTCGTCGGATCTTCGCGCGCAGCAATGGATATCGCCATGCTCTACAAGCAGCATCCGGAACTCGGCTGGACCATCGTCAAACAATATAAAACCTGGAATGAAGCGACCAAAAAAGACCTGCGCGACTTGGCATCCAAACACAAAATCGACACCGTGCTCTTGGCTGAACCAGAACTCAACCGCACAGACGCGCTCGAGCTCATCGGCCTCGCAGAAGAATTCCATCTCGGCTTCCGTTATTTAGCCGATCTCTTCTCAGCCACCTTCACCAACGTAGAGATGGATACGTTTGGCGGCGTTCCTGTCATCAGCGTCAAACGCACCAAACTCGATGGCTGGGGCCGTATTTTCAAACGATTATTTGATATCGTTGCTTCATCAATCCTCATCTTGATCACCAGCCCTCTCATCATCTTTTCCACGATCGCGCTTTGGATTGAAGATGGTTTGCCAGTCTTTTTCCTCAATGAACGTGTTGGCGAGCGTGGCAATCTCTTCCGTCTGATGAAGCTGCGATCGATGTGGCGCCGCTACTCAATCGGCCCGCAATTCAAGAAACAAAAAGCCGCCCTCAAAATTGAACAAGAATTGATTAAAGAGAAAAGCATCAAGGAAGGTCCGGTCTACAAAATTGCCGATGATCCGCGCGTCACACCGGTCGGTCATTTTATCCGCCGCTGGTCTATCGATGAACTTCCGCAATTCATCAACGTTTTTAAGGGGGATATGTCTTTGGTCGGTCCTCGTCCGCATCAGCCGCGTGAAGTCGCAAACTATCTCCCGCATCATCGCCGTGTTCTGGCGATCAAACCAGGCATCACCGGTCTCGCCCAAATCAGCGGCCGCTCCGACCTCGACTTTGAAGATGAAGTACGTCTAGACGCTTGGTATATCGAGAATTGGTCCCCTGCTTTGGACCTATACATCCTGATCAAGACACCGATGGCGGTTATCAACAAAAAGGGCGCGTATTAACCCTTGACGGACATCCTGCGACAGCCGTGCGCTCCATGGTTACACTTTTGATATGACTGTGGTCCCGGAGCCGATTCGCATGGAAGCGCGGAATGAACCGCGCCGCATTGCGCTCGTCCATGACTATCTCGTGCAAGACGGCGGAGCAGAACGCGTACTCCTCGCTTTCCATGAATTGTTCTCTCGTGCCCCAATCTTTACCCTGTTTCACGATCCGGAGCGCACACATGTGGGTTTCAAGCATGCCGATATCCGTCCAAGTAAACTCAACAAACTTCCATTCGCCCGCCGCCACTATCAGTGGTACCTGCCGCTCATGCCCGAGGCGGTAGAGTCCATCGATCTTTCTGGTTACGACCTCGTCCTTTCTTCTTCATCAAATTTTGCTAAAGGCATCATCGCGACACCGGAGTCCCTCCACGTCTGCTATCTCCACACGCCGACACGCTTCCTCTGGCAGGAGCGTTTAGGATATGTAAACGACATCCCCCAGCCGCGTCTCATCAAGCGCTTACTCCCCGCCTATCTCCATCACTTGCGACAATGGGACCAACTCGCAGCGATGCGACCGGATCTATTGCTTACCAATAGCCGCACATCACAGATGCGTATCCGCCGATTCTACTCGCGTGAGTCAGAGGTTATGGCTCCGCCGGTCGACGTCGACCGCATCCCTCTTTCCACCAAACCTGGAACCTACTGGCTCACTGGCGGACGTCTTGTCGCATACAAACGTTTTGATCTTGTCGTACGCGCTTTTGCCAAACTCAATCTTCCGCTGAAAATTTTTGGCGTAGGTCCGGAAATGGACAAGCTCCGCAGAATGGCTGGCTCCAAAACAGAATTCCTCGGCCACATCACCGATGAAGCCAAGATCCAACTCTTCCGTGAAGCCGTTGCTTTCCTCCATCCGCAAATTGAAGACTTTGGCATCACCGCTGTAGAAGCCATGGCGGCCGGTCGCCCTATCATCGCCTTTGGACAAGGCGGCGCCGCAGAAACCGTGATGGATGGAGTTACCGGAACATTTTTTGAAATGCAGACATGGGAAGACATCGGTAACGCCGCCATTCGTTTTGACCCCTCGCGCTACGATCCGAGAAAAATCCGCGCTCACGCAGAAACATTTGGAAAAGCGGCTTTTCAAAAACGTCTCAAAGAACGTCTCAGCACAGCGTGGGCCTCGCGCGCGGTATGAACATCCTGTTTGACGGCCGCTCGCTCGCCGACCCAAATTCCGGCGGAGTAAAACGCGTTGCCACTGGACTTCTAGAAGCTCTGCGTAAACAAGGTGCCGCGATTACGGTTGCAACATCTGGCGCAACAAGACCACCGATTTCCGATGAGCATATTCAGCTCCCCAACAAACTACTTTCATTAGTAATCTGGCTACATCTCACCAGTTTTGATCGCCTCTTCAAAAAGAAAAGCGATCTTTTATTTCTTCCAAATATCGGCTGGTTAGGCACGCCAAAAACCCCATACGCTCTCGTTGTTCACGATCTATCGTTTTTAATAGAACCTCGCTGGTTCTCGTGGAAATCCCGTCTCTGGCATCAGATGATCGGCGCCGTACACCAAATAAAAAACGCGCGTATCATCTTTGCTGTTTCCGAATGTACAAAGCGAGATCTCGTACGGCTTCTTCGTATCCCCGCCGACCACATCGTCGTTATTCCGCTCGGTCTCGACTCGACATTCCAGCCTCCGACTTCCCCTTCATTCATTCAAAGAAAATTCTTGCTTGCACTCGGAGCAAATGATCCGCGAAAAAACGCCGCTCTGTCGAGAACAGTCGCAAAAGAAACAGGGCTCGAGCTCAAACTCATCGGCGACTCGCCTATACGCGTAAGCGACGAAGAACTCGATCAGCTCTACGCACAAGCAACCGCCTTCCTCTATCCAAGCTGGTATGAAGGCTTTGGTCTTCCGCTTCATGAAGCGGCACGTCACGGCACCCCTTGCATCGCCTCAACCGCGGGCGCTCTTCCGGAAACCGCGCCCGAAGGAACGATATTTGCCTCACCATCAAAACCGCAACAATGGATTGAAGCGGTGCACACAATTCTGAATCATCCTTTATCGCATCGAACCAAAACAGGAATCAATGGTTGGGACCAAGCGGCGCAAATAATTATTCATCACCTCGCGCGCCTTCCGAATCCTCCGCATCAAATCTGATTTCCGCATCAAGCGCTTCAAGCGGGATAACTTCACCTCCATAATATAATTTATCCTCAAATCGCTCGAGCGTATCGAGCAATCGATCGCGCGTTGCCGCATCGCTCTTGGTCGCCTGTTCCCGTAGTTGCTTAAGCCGCTTCTTGATAGCTTCGAGTTCAACCGCTGTTTCCTCGATCATGGGCTCAAGCGCCTCATGATGCGTTTCCCAAATGTGATAGCGCACTTCATCGCGCAGCATGGAAATCTCGACCTCCTGATCCGGACCAATGGCATAGCTGGCATCCGTAGTCTTTAACGTCTCATCCAACGTTGATGTTCCCGCCGAGCGGCGTAATCGCTTCAAAAGCAAAGCTGTGGCCGGACGCGCCTGTTCCAAAATCGCTTCCCATTCCAGCTCGGCGCCCACGGTCGCAATAAAATGCTCCAACGCACGACGCGCACTCCAAGTAACCGCACCAATATTTTTAGCCGCTTCTGCCAATCGCTCACGCGAAACATGCTCTTTACCATGAGCCGCGTCTATCAGCTGCTGATACGGCTTCCGATCTTTCTCCGGCAAAAAATCGATAACGGATTCCATGAAATCCGCGACCGCCGTTGTGTCATGCAGGTTCAAATAGCGCTCCATATCAGTATAGGATAGCATATAGGCCATATATGGATTTCATTGTTTTGCTGCTGTGTTTTGGCGTCGCCTATCTGCTCTGGAAGGTAAAAAACCTGGAAGAGCGTTTGGATAACGTGTCTCCCCAAAAAACCGAGGTAGTCAATAAAGTGATGCGTGAAGCGCCAAAGCCGCACGTCACAAAGATAGAAGAAAAACAAAAAGAGACGGTCCCCGCCAAGCCAGCTTGGGAATTCAAAATGGGGGCTTGGGTTTACACGGCCGTCGGCGGTATCGCTCTGCTTCTTGGTCTCGGCTTCTTGCTGCGTTTTGCGATTGAAAACAATCTCATCTCCCCGGTACTACGCGTAGCACTCGGACTTGCTCTCGGTGGAATCTTGGCCGGTCTCGGTTACTGGCTTGAAACACGCATGCGCAATTTCGCACACATCTTGCTCGGCACCGGTCTCGGCGCCTGGTACCTGAGCCTGTACGCCGCCACGATGACATACAGCCTAATTCCAGCAACCATCGGATTTGCTCTTGTCTGCGCAGTCACTGTTGCTGGCATCGCCCTCGCTCTACGATTCAACACACAATCACTCGCCGCATTCGCGATGGTCGGTGGCTTCCTCACCCCATTCCTCCTCGACGCACGCACAGCCTCGCCGCATGCCTTCTTCATCTATCTCCTGCTCTTGAATGCCGTCATGCTCGCCGTCTCTTGGTACAAACCATGGCGCATTCTCCCTGGACTCTCGTTTGTTGGAACCGTCTTATCCTACGCCGCCTGGTCCTACGGAAACGGAGAAGTCGCCTGGTTCATCCCCTTCACCTACCTCGCCATTCTTTTCCTCTGCTTCTTTGGCCGCAGTCTTTTACGAGTCCTCAAAGGCAAACTCGATCCCGCCGATTACACCCTGCTCTGCAGCAACCCCGTCTTCTTCTTTGCAATTCTCTCCGATCTCCATCCAGCAAACATTGAAGGTCGATATTGGGCCGCCGGTCTCGCCATCGCCTTTGCCTTAATCCATTTCGCTGTTGCTGCTTGGCGTGAGCGCGTCGCTTTCATCGGTATCGGAAGTCTCTTTCTGGCCATGGCCGCTCCACTCTATTTCAACGATAGCCGCTGGTTCCTGCTCGCCTGGACATTTGAAGCGCTCATCCTCGGCATTGTTGCCGACAAACTCAAATCCCGCGGACTCGACCTGCTCTCGCATGCGCTTTTTGGTTTTGCCGCCGTCGGACTCATCGATGCGCTCGGCACGGCCGCTGGAAACATGCCTTGGATCAATCTGCGCATGTTCTTGTTTGCGATTGCCATCGGCGCATTCCTCGTCATGGTCTGGTATGACGAGCGCAAACGCATGAACGAGCATCAGGCAAAACGTCCATGGCTCTCAAGCGCGCACCTGATCGTGACTTACGCATTGATCTTGGTCGCCGTAACTTCCGAGATCGCCGTCTTCTATCAACCGGATGAATCGCTTTGGATTTCCACAGCCTGTGTTGTTCTCGGTTCTTTTGCCCTCATGGGCGGTCTCTGGATCGGAAGCTTTGCTTTACGCATCGCAGGCACGGCCACCATCGGTATCGCCGGACTGATCGCTATCGTCATCGCGCTCACAAGCAACGCGGAGCACATTCTTTTCTCGCCACGCGTACTCGCGCTGCTTATTTGTGCCGCCGTTGTCGGAACCGTCCGCATCTATCTGCGCTCCGCCGATAACGGATTGAGTAAAGATGAAAGCGGATTCCTGAAACCCGCAACCTGGCTCGTCGCCAATAGCTTCTTACTCTTCTTGGCATCGATGGAAGCCGTGAACGCCGCAAGAATTCTTGGCGGAACATCGCAAACAGGACAAGTTGCTCTCTCCGTTACTTGGCTCATCTACGGAATCATCCTCGTCATCTACGGCATTGTTGGTAAATCGATTCTCTCGCGCGGATCAGCCGTCGCCCTGTTTGCCCTGGTCATCGCCAAAGTTGTTTTAATCGATACCGCCGAGCTCGATAACTTTGCCCGCTTTGTCACCTTCATCTCTCTTGGTGGCGTACTCATGATTTCCGGCTTCCTCTACAACAAATTCAAAACCAGAATTGAAGGCTAGCTCTTGACCTTTTTCCCTAAAAAACATACACTTCCGCCCGACTGACACCATCATTCAATGTCCGGTCCGGGCCACTTAGCCGCGGCGGACAAGCTCAGGAGGAAGACTTCCTGGGCTCATAACCAAGCCAAATAACGACAGGCTTCGGTGTTCAGTTACCGTCTGTCGTTTTTTCATTCAACTATGGAAACCAAAGTTACATCCGCTCTCGGGGAACTCCTCGAGTCACAGCCGATCGCCTACCCGCAGGTCGGTGAAACCGTAAAAGGTACGGTCGTCGCCGTCGGCCGCAATGAAGTTCGTATCGATGTCGGCGGTCTCGCCATCGGTTTGATCCGCGGTCCTGAGATGGACAAGCACATGGACCTCCGCGTCGGCGATGAGGTTGAAGCTTCTGTCATTGAACTCGACAACGAGTTTGGTGAACTCGAGCTCTCGCTCAAGGGCGCTGGCCGCAAGCGCTCGTGGGACAAGATCAAAGAGTTGCTCACCGCTGGCACCGTGCTCAACGTCAAAGTGCTGGACGCCAACAAGGGCGGTCTTATCACTCGCGTAGAAGGCGTTCCGGCTTTCGTCCCTGTCTCCCAGCTCTCCCCGACCAACTACCCTCGCGTAGCTGGCGGTGAAAAGAACAAGATTCAGGAAAAGTTGAAGCAGCTCGTCGGTCAGATGATCGATGTCAAAATTCTCGATGTAAACGAGGAAGAAGAAAAGGTTGTCGTTTCCGAGAAGGCCGTTTGGGAAACCAAGCAGGAATCGATTCTCTCCAAATACAAGGTTGGCGACACCGTCGAGGGCGACGTCACCGCCGTCACCGACTTCGGCGCCTTTGTCCGCTTTGAGGCAAACCTCGAGGGTCTGGTACACATCTCGGAAATCGCCTGGCAGCGCATTGACCACCCGCGCGATGTTCTCAAGATCGGTGACCATGTCCGCGCCGAGATCATCAACATTGAAGGTTCCAAGATTTTCCTCTCGATGAAGAAGCTCGTCGACGATCCATGGAAGTCCGTCGCCAAAAAGTACTCGCTCAACCAATGGGTCAAGGGACGCGTGCTCAAGATCAATCCGTTCGGATTGTTCGTCGAGCTCGACCCGGACATTCACGGTCTCGCCCACATCAGCGAATTGGCTGCTAAGCCCGTTAAGGATGTGAACGAAGTTGCTCGCGTCGGCGATGAATTCGACTTCCGCATCATCACCATCGACGCAGACGCTCACCGCCTTGGTCTCTCGCTTCGCAAATTGAAGGAGGAAGAGAAAGAGAAGGAAGAAGTGAAGGCGTAATATTGGCCAAATTCAGACGGAAACCGCCCCATGGACATCGGGGCGGTTTTCCTTTAATCTCAGCAAATCCTTATGAATCCGACTCTCCGCAATGTATTGCTAATTGGTGGCGCTTTGGTACTCATCATCGTCGCCCTGGCCAGCATTAATCTCGAATCCGACAAAACCCTCGACCAGGCCACATTTGCCAACCGCCTCGACAAGGGAGAAGTCACGGAAATCGTCATCCGCGGCAACCGCATGGAAGTCACTTTGTCCGACTCCTCCAAGGTCTTTGTCGATAAAGAAGCCCAAGCTTCCGTTCCGGAACTTCTCGCAAGCTACGGCGTCGATCCGGAGAAGGCCCGCAACATCAAGACAACCGTCAAAGAACCTTCTGGCTTTGCCTACTGGGGCGGCATCTTGCTGCAGTCCTTGATCCCGTTGATTCTCGTGTTCGCGCTCATGATGTTCTTCTTCCGCCAAGTCCAAGGCCAGAACAATCGCGCCATGTCTTTTGGACAATCAACCGCGCGCGAGACTTCCAAAGATCAGGAAAAAGTAACCTTTGCGAATGTCGCCGGTGTACGCGAAGCAAAACAAGAATTGTCGGAAGTCGTTGAGTTCTTGAAGAGCCCGGACAAATTCTCCAAGCTCGGAGCCAAAATTCCAAAAGGCGTTTTGCTCATGGGTTCTCCTGGTACCGGTAAGACGCTTCTCGCCCGCGCCGTCGCTGGTGAAGCCGGTGTCCCCTTCTTGCACATCTCTGGTTCTGAATTCGTAGAAATGTTCGTCGGTGTCGGTGCCTCGCGCGTCCGCGACTTGTTTGCAAAAGCAAAAAAGACAGCACCGTGTATTGTCTTCATCGATGAAATCGATGCCGTCGGCCGCCAGCGCGGCTCCGGCGTCGGTGGTTCCCACGATGAACGCGAACAAACCTTGAACCAGATTCTCGTCGAGATGGACGGCTTTGAACCAAACTTGGGAGTTATCGTCATCGCTGCTACAAACCGTCCTGACGTTCTCGATCCAGCATTGCTCCGTCCAGGCCGCTTTGACCGCCGCGTCGTCCTCGACCCGCCGGACATCCGCGACCGTGAAGAAATCCTGAACATCCACGGCAAAAACAAGCCGCTCGCCAAAGACGTAAACATCAAACGTTTAGCCGAGCGCACTCCAGGCTTCTCCGGTGCCGACCTCATGAACCTCATGAACGAAGCCGCTATCTTGGCCGCCCGCCGCAACCAAACCGAGGTGAACATGACCGACCTCATCGAATCGATTGAGAAAGTCATGCTTGGTCCGGAACGCCGCAGCCACTTGATGAACGAGGAAGAGCGCAAAGTGACGGCGTATCACGAGGCCGGCCACGCTCTCGTCGCCCACGTCTCCCCCTTTGCGGACCCTGTCCAAAAAGTCTCGATCATCTCCCGCGGCCGTGCCGCCGGTTACACGATCAAGCTTCCGACAGAAGACCGCATGATGCGCCGCCGCCAGGAATACGTAGAAGACATCGCCATGACGCTCGGTGGATACGCCGCAGAAAAAGTCATCTTTGGCGATCTGACCACCGGAGCCTCCAATGACATGCAGCAAGCCACGCGTCTTGCTCGTAACATGGTCACCCAATGGGGCATGAGCGACGTCCTCGGCCCACGCGCTTACGGCCATCGCGAGGAAATGATTTTCCTCGGCCGCGAAATCCAGGAAACCCGCGACTACTCGGAAGACAAGGCCGTCCTCATCGACAAAGAAATCGACGCCTTAATCAAGCAGGGTCTTGAAACCGCCACCAAGATCATCACCGACAACCGCGCCGCCATGGACCGCATCGCCGATCACTTGGTCAAACACGAAATCATCGAACGCGATGACTTTGAAAAAGTCGTAGGATTCCCGCCAGCAAATCCCAAAGCCAAGCTGAAAAAAGAAGGAACCGAAATCACCAGTTAAGATCGTAAGGGCGGGCCTTGTGCCCGCCCTTTTCGTATTGACAAAAAAGATAGTTCATGCAACATTTTTAGGCCTGAGGTAGATAATGCCGGTACGTGCAGAAGATCTTGGCATCCTGTCTCGCGACGAGATCAAAAAGAACTTCGAGAAGTGGTTCGCGAAGCAAGGTGCAACACCGAACATCGCTCTCCAAGAAGAAGCGACGCTGGAGTCGCTCGGTATCACCGACGAAGTGATCACGAAACTCGAGGAGCTGGGTCGCATCTCTCGTCGGCGCTTCGATCCGAAGCAACGGTACGGGACACTCGTGAAGGGTCACCTCAACCTGATCGGCGAGGACTGGACCTATGGACATTTTCTCGATTTCCTCTACGAGGAGCATCTCGACACCATCTGACGACACGCCCCCGACCTCACTCGTCGGGGGCGTTTCCGTATGATATTCTGTACCCAACGTATGATCCGCAAAAATAAAACAAATCCGCATCCGCACCTTTACCGCGTCATCATTCCAGACGCCTTCCGTGATGCATGGGCGCGCCGCTATATTTGGCCGCTGGCCTTATTTGCCGGACTGCTTTACACAGGCGGTATCTACGATGTTCTTTTAACGACGTTCCGTGAAGCCGGACGTACCAGCCTCGGTATTACAACTGGTGGCATACCGCCTGCTCTAACGATTCTCTATCAAGGATTTGCCGCCGCACCAAATGCCGTCGCCGCACTCGGTCTCGTCCAAAGCATCGCTGTCGCGATCGTGATTATTGCTACGATCATCGGACTTTCCGTGATCAGCCAAGGCGCTCTCGCTTTTGGACTTGGCGGATTAATCCGCGGACGCGCTCCGCTCTTTGGTGAAAGCGTCACCGTTGGCGCTCGTTATGCTTGGCGCGTACTCGCCCTCAACATCGTTACACTCTTCTTGGGCTGGCTCGCAAAATTCTTTTTCCTCGTCCCTTACGGCTTATCGCAAACCAATCCTGTAACAGGTCTGGGTGTTCTCGCGGCGCTTGGCGCATTCCTTTATGCCGTATCTGTCGTCGCCTTAGCCGCCATTCATCTTTTTGCACTTAATGCCATCGTTCTTCAGGACGCGCACGTCACCGAGTCATTGCAGCGCGCCTGGCACCTACTTCGTCAGGGCTGGTTGAACGCCTTGGAGATTGGAACGATTCTCTTTCTCATCGGCGCAGGCATTCTCGCCGCCGGAGCCCTCGCCTTTGTCTTGATGGCCTTGCCGATTTTCCTCTTGATGGCCGCCGCCGCTCTCATGAACTCGACCGTCATCGTCTACCTTGGCTTCGTGCTTTTTGTCTCGCTATTCTTCATCACGACATTCATCGCCGGAATGCTTGCGATCACCTTCCAATACGCCGCCTGGCATCGATTGTTTATTCGCCTCGGTGAAGGCGGAGCTCTTCCAAAAATCCATCGCTGGTGGTTATCGCTTTCCCGCTCTGCCCGCGCATAAGCTATGCCTCCAAAAGCCTCTTCCATTGAAGACCTCCTGAAGCAGGCTAAGCCCGCAGGAGGCGCTTCCGCCACTCCAGCTCCAGCCAAACCTGGAGCTGGAGCTGCACCTAAAACTCCCCCAAGCGTTGCCGCCAAACTCGAGGAACGCATGGGCGAGATCAAACAGGGAGAAAAAGAAAAACTTGTTCAAGAAAAGGCCGCTCAGCTCAGTCTCCCCTACATCACGCTCCGCGGCTTCCCGATTGCACCGGAAGCACTTTCGCTGATCACAAAAGATATCGCCGCCACTATGCGCGTGCTGCCTTTTTTTCTTGTCGGCGATGAGGTCCGTCTCGCAACACCAACACCAAGTCCGGAAATCGATAAGCTTGCGGAACGCATCAAAAAAGACCGCAGCGCCAACATCCAGATTTATCTTGTATCGGAAGACAGTTTTGAATACGCCCTCAAACTCTACGACAAGCTCCCTACTCCAAAAGAAGTCATCTACGGCTACCGCATTGAGGAAGCCGACTTGGTAAAATACGAAAAAGAAATTTCCAACTTTACCGATCTCCAAAAGAAAATCGGAGAAGTAAACACGACCGACATCATCACGCTTATCTTTGGTGCAGCGCTCAAGATCGGAACCTCGGACGTTCACGTAGAAGCCGAGGAAGAAGACGTAAAAATCCGTTTCCGTATCGACGGAAAACTGCGCGACGCCGCCAGCCTCCCTCGCGTCGCCTGGAAACAAATCATCGGACGTCTCAAACTTTTGGCCGGCGTTAAAATCAACGTCGAGGATGTTCCGCAAGATGGCCGCATCACCATCTATCTCACCAATGAAAAGATCGATATCCGTGTCAGCTTTTTGCCGACGGCTTTTGGCGAGTCCGTCGTCATGCGTATCTTGCGCCCTAAAGCCATCGCTCTTGAATTCGATAACCTCGGTATCCGCGGCAAAGCTCTCGAAGACTTGGAACGTGAAATCGAGAAGCCAAACGGCATGATCATCACCACCGGTCCGACCGGTTCCGGTAAAACAACCACGCTCTACGCCATCCTCAAAAAACTCAATCAGCCGACAGAAAAAATTATCACGCTTGAAGATCCGATTGAATACAAGCTCCAAGGCATCAACCAAAGCCAAATCGATCACAGCCGCAATTACGACTTCGCCAAAGGCTTGCGCTCGATTCTGCGCCAAGACCCTGACATTGTCATGGTCGGTGAAATCCGCGATGCGGAAACGGCAGAAATCGCAATTCAGGCCGCTCTCACCGGTCACCTCGTCGTCTCAACCATCCACACTAACTCCGCTGCCGGCGCCATTCCGCGCTTTATGTCGATGGGCGTAAAGCCATTCTTGCTTGCGCCTGCCTTGAACGCCGTTATCGGTCAGCGCCTCGTCCGACGCCTGAAGCCCGAGATGTCCCGCCCCGCAAAACTCTCTTCCGCAAAATTGAATCAAGTAAAAAGAATTCTCGGCGCCATTCCAAAAACTCCGGCTACTCTGTCGATTTGGACAAGCTCAACTTTATGGAGCCGGATCCGGACAAAATCACACCTACAGATGATGGCTACAAAGGCCGTGTCGGTATCTATGAAATCTTCACGATGACCAATGAGATTGAAGAAGAAGTCCTGAAAAAAGACGTTTCAGAAGCCCGCATCGCAGAGATGGCAACAGCCGCCGGAATGATCAATATGGCTCAAGATGGCCTCCTCAAAGCCCTGGATGGCCTCACCAGCGTCGATGAAGTCCTCGCCGTCGCAAATAGCGATTCAGAGGTCGCAGAACCAGGAACCGCAGAGGAGACAAAATAATCAAACAACCGACACGCGACGGGCCCCATTATTGGGGTCCGTTTCAATTTTCACGTCAATCGATGGAATCGCGCTCAACAAACTTCCCAGCTTTTCTGCCCACTCAACAGCCAGCACTGTATCCCCTTCCGCCATCTCCTCATCCAATCCAAGCGCATGCGCATCCGACGCCGATTCCAATCGATACGCATCAATATGAATCAATCGCTTGATACCAATACGTTTACTTGCCTGATAGGTACGCATCAAAGAAAACGTCGGGCTACGCGGTACCCCCTTAGCGCCCAGGGTCTTTGCCAAAGCCTGCACCAGCGTTGTTTTACCCGCTCCAAGCGGTCCTGTGAGCCTGATGGCCATCCCAGGCTTCAATTGCTCGGCAATCGCTTGAGCGACCACGTCCCAATCTTCAATGCGCGAGACAATAAACTTCATACATTCCATTCTGGATTTGCATCCATTTTACGCCAATCGTCCTTCTTGCGTCTCCACAAATTCCAAGCGCCAGCCGCCGCAATCATCGCTGCATTGTCTGTAATATACTTCCGATCAGAAGGTAAAAAAGCAACGCCGAGCAAATGCTCAGCCAAACCTTTATCCAAAGATTCGCGCAGTAATTGATTAGCTGATACACCGCCCACCAATAACACGCCCTTCACCTTATATTTCTTCGCTGCTCGTAATGTCTTCTCAATCAATACATCCACAATTGCCTGCTGAAGCGAAGCAGCCAAATCCCTCTTCGCTTGTTCTTGTCGTTCCACGGGTCCCTTCATCCAAGGTTCCCAAGCAATACGCACGGCGGTCTTCAATCCGCTAAAACTAAAATCCAAAGAAGGATCTTTCATCATCGGTCTCGGCAAATCAAAAGCCGTGACATCGCCTTCAAGGGCAAGCTTGGCGATCTGTGGCCCTCCCGGATACGGAAGCCCCATAAGTTTGGCCGTCTTATCAAAAGCCTCCCCCGCCGCATCATCACGCGTCTGCCCGACAATCCGATATTTCCCAAAATCTTTCATTAAAACTAATTCCGTATGCCCTCCGGAGACGATAAGCGCGAGCAACGAAAATTTCCAACGCTTGCGATTCTCGGCATTCAGCCAAGCAGACGCAAGATGTCCCTCCAAATGATTCACACCAACAATCGGCTTACCAGACAGCCAAGCCAAAACACGCGCCGCCTCGATTCCAACGCGCAAAGCCGTCGCAAGCCCTGGCCCGCTCGTCACGGCAATCGCATCAAAAGCCTTCAAGCCTTTCTTTCCTAAAGCCTGTGTTATCAAAGAAACCGTCTCCGGCACATGCGATCTTGCGGCCACTTCCGGCACAACACCGCCATACTTTTGATGAATCGGTACCTGCGAAGAAACAAAATCCTGCTCCACCTCAACCTTGGTTTTGGACGCATACAAAATCGACACAGCCGTCTCATCACAGCTCGTCTCGATTCCCAAGATGCGCAAAGGCTTCATAGACGGTAGAATGGGGCAAATTATGTGGATTGTCTACGGTCTCCTCGCCGCCATCACCGCCGCCCTCATGACGATCACGGGGAAAATCGGCCTAAAAACGGTCGATCCGACGCTCGCGACAGCTATTCGCAGCATGTTCATGTTCCTCTTTATGGTCGCGACCGTGGCTGCATCGGGCAAATTTCAAACAATTTCTAAATTACAAACAAAAGACTGGGGTGTCATCGCTTTAGCCGGCATCTTTGGAGCGGCATCCTGGCTCTTCTATTTTCTTGGCCTCAAAGCAACCAGCGCCTCCAAACTCGCAGCTCTCGACCGTTTGAGCCTGCCCATGATCATCCTCTTCTCTGTCATTTTCTTGGCCGAGAAAATCTCTTGGCAGTTAGTCGTCGGTGGCATCATGGTGACCATCGGCGCAATCCTGGTAGCCCTTGCCTAGAAAAAAACAAGTGAGTACGATCGATGAACGGTTGATTCGTTAATATCTTTTCTTTTATCTATTATGGCCCATTTGCAAGCAGGCGACCGCGTCCCAGACGTCGTCTTTAAAACCCGTGTCCGCGACGAGTCCGTCCCAGGTGAAAACCCATACCGCTGGCAGGACCGCTCAACCGCCGACATCTTTGCCGGCAAAAAGATTGTCCTCTTTTCCTTGCCAGGCGCCTTCACACCAACCTGTTCCTCGGTCCACGCTCCAGGCTACGAAGCGTTCTACGACGACTTCAAAAAGCTCGGCGTCGATGAAGTCATTTGTCTCTCGGTGAACGATGCCTTTGTCATGTTCAAGTGGGCCAAGGATTTGAAGCTGGAAAAAGTCTTCATGCTCCCGGACGGCAACGGCGATTTCACAGAAAAGATGGGCATGCTCGTCAAAAAGAACAACCTCGGCTTTGGAGACCGCTCCTGGCGCTACAGCATGTTTGTCGACGACGGCGTCATCAAACAGCTCTTTGTAGAACCAGGCTTCATGGATGACTGTCCGACCGATCCATTTGAAGTCTCGGATGCGCAGACAATGCTGAACTACCTCAAAGAACAGAACGCCTAAACAGAAAAACAAAACACCCGCCTTACAGCGGGTGTTTTGTTATGCTTGGCATGAATCCTTAAATCGATAGTTAACTTTTTCCAAGGTTACAGAGAGCTGCTTTTTCAACTGCCCTCGGCCATTTCCACCCTTTAGATACTTCTCGCGACGCTCTGCCTCGTATTGTGTCAAATACGCTTCATAATAAATCACTCGTAACGGACGACGATCCTTCGTGGCATCAGCTCGACCCGCACAATGATCTTTCCATCGTTTTCGCAGGTCCTTTGTCGAGCCGACATACAGCATTCGATCAATCTCGCTAAAAAGTACGTAAACATAATGCATACCTTCTAGTCCGTTCCCTATTTTTAGAATTTTGTCAATACAAAAACCAGTCACTGAAGACTGGTTTTTGTTGTCGAGTTCACCTCTTAACCCGTCGGTTGGGCGAAGCTAAGCTTCGTGATCCCATCCGCAGAGTCGAGCTAAGCTCGATGGTAGCCCCAAGGGGAGTCGAACCCCTCTTAACGGCTTGAAAAGCCGCTGTCCTAACCGATAGACGATGGAGCCTTGCGCGGAGTAGATTAGGGCTTTTCTGGGCTAAAGTCAAGCATTCGCGATATCATGGAGCTATGTCGCACCCTTCACACGTCGTAGCACCTTGGAGCCTGACACCAGAAGACGCTTTGAAGGCTCTTGGAAGCTCATCGCAAGGTCTTTCCGATAAAGAGGTCGTCCAACGTCTCGCTGCCGGTAAAAATGTCCTTCCCCGACGTCGCCCTGATACGGCGATTCGTCTTTTCTTACGACAACTCTACAACCCTCTCCTGCTCATTCTTGTTGCCTCCGGCGTCATCACCTTTGCCTTGCAGGAATGGATCGAGACAGCCGTTATCATTATTTCAATCATCGCCAATACGGCTCTTGGCTTTTGGCAGGAATGGAAAGCCCAGCATGTCCTCGATCGACTGGAAAACTATTTACGTACGCAGGCCCGCGTCCGCCGCGATGGGCATGAACATGAAATCGACGCTACCAACCTTGTTCCAGGCGACATCATCATTCTTTCCCAAGGCGATCGCATCCCGGCCGACGCACGCCTCATCGCCTCCCAAGGCTTATCCGTCGATGAAAGCATCCTGACCGGAGAATCCCAAGCCGCAGAAAAAAACGTCGATAAAGTCGCCACAGAAACCTCGCTTGCCGATAGACATAACATGCTTCACGGCGGAACCGTTGCTGTAGAAGGACTGGGAGAAGCCCTCATTACAGCTACCGGCCAACATACGGAATTCGGATCCATCGCCGAGATGACCACGCGTGGACAAGAAGCTCCAACACCGCTTCAACTGGAAGTCTCGCGACTTTCTCGCTGGATTGGCATCGGTGTCATTGTAGCTGTTATTGGATTATTCGCTCTCGGTATTTGGACCGGCCGCGGCTGGCTCGACATGCTCCTCCTTTCCGTCGCTGTCGGCGTTTCAACGGTCCCAGAAGGCATGCCGATCGCTCTCACCGTCATCTTGGCTATCGGCGTAGAACGCTTAGCCGCCCGCCAAGGCGTTGTCCGACGCATGGTCGCCGCTGAAGCCCTGGGATCAACCACTCTCATCCTGACCGACAAAACCGGCACCCTCACCCAAGCCAAGATGTCGCTCGAAGAGCTGTATCCGGAAACCGGCTACGATAATACTTCCCTACTCTCAAACGCCGTCCTCACATCGCAAGTCGTTCTAGAAAACCCAGAAGACAAACCCGCCACCTGGAATCTCGTTGGCCGGCCAATGGAAGTCGCACTCGTCAACGGTGCCGCCAAGTCTTCCGTCCTCCTACCGGAAGTTTTGTCCAAACCCAAAATCATCCAGCGTATCCCTTTTGACTCCAGCTACAAATTCTCGGGCGTTGTCGTAGAACAGGACAAAAAACGCCGCGCTGTCCTTGTTGGCGCACCGGATATTCTCGTTGCTTTGATCGATTGGCCAGATCAAAAGCGCCAAGCGCTAGAAAAACAAATAGCTGATCGTGCAAACGAAGGCGTACGTCTCCTTGGAGTCGTAAGTATGGATCTCGATGGCGGAGACCAGCTCCCCCATCCCACAAAAATCAAAGGCGGCTTTGCCTTTGCCGGTCTCCTCGGCTTCCGCGATCCATTGCGTCCAAGCGTCATCGATGCCATACGCGACATCGGCCAATCCGGTGTCCGCACCCGCATCCTGACGGGCGATCATCCAGGTACCGCCGCTGCTGTTGGACGTGAAATCGGCTTGATTGGTCCGGGAGAAACCGCCGTCCACGGAAAAGATATCGATAGTATGAGCGACATGGATCTGCGTGCCACCCGCATCTTTGCGCGCGTTACTCCGGCCCAAAAACTCCAGCTCGTGGAACGCTATCAATCCATGGGAGAAATCGTGGCGGTCACAGGTGACGGCGTCAACGACGCACCAGCTCTTCGGGCAGCAGATATCGGCGTCGCGATGGGGTCCGGCACTGACGTCTCTAAAGACGCTGCCGATCTTGTTGTTCTTGACGACAACTATGCGACCATTGTCACAGCCATTCATGAAGGCCGCCGCATTGTTGAAAACATCCGCAAAGCCGTCGCTTACGCGCTCACCAATGCCTTTGGTGAATTCATTTTGGTTGTAGGAGCATTTCTCATCGGTCTACCGCTTCCGGTAAACGCCCTTCAAATCTTGTTCATCAATGTGTTTACCGACTCGCTCCCCGCGATTGCCTACGCTTTTGAAAAAAAGGGCGGTGACGGCAAACAACATCACGGCGGAATTCTGACCAAACAAATCCGCTCTCTCGTGATCGCCGGCGGACTCGGCGGCAGTATCATCCTTTTTGTAACGCACCTGATATTCCTGCGTATCACTGATCCGGAAATCGCCCGCACCATGACCTACGCAGCTCTCTCGCTATCAACACTCTTCATGGCTCTCGCTCTTCGTAGTCTCCATAAGCCGATCTGGAAAATGAATCCGTTAGAAAATCCTCCGATGGCTATCGGCGTAGGTCTCGGTATCGCCATGACCATCTTTGGCGTTTATCTCCCGATTGGTAATGAAGCTCTCAGCACGCAACCGTTACCGCTCGTCTGGTTCTTACTAGCTGTCGGTACTGGTATTTTGACCGTTGGTCCACTTGAAATCGCCAAACGATTCCTACCCTCCAAGGATTGACGAAATACTAAAAATCTCTTAGGGTCGCGCCAGGACTTTCATGACAAAGAGAGGTCGGCGACATGCGCTTCCGAAACAACAACCTTCTCCTCCGCATCGGAATGGGCGATGCGTACGGCATGGCTACCGAGTACATCAAGTTTCCGCGCGACAACGACATTCGCGCTCAATGTCTCGCATTCCAGCGCTACATCAAGCATCCGACGCATCAGGATCATCCCGGTCTCTACACCGACGACACCGAGATGTCCGCGGCCAACGCCCGCGTCCTCATCGCGCACGACGCCCCCTACACCAAGCTCCAGTTCGCGGACGCCTACGTGGCCGAGTTCGCTCGCGGCGGCCGGCGTAAGGGCTACTCGCGCGGCTTCCAAGCCCTGCTCGAGGAGATCGACTCCGGCGCAGAACTCTTGGAACGCCTGCGTCCGGATTCCGACAAGAACGGCGCGGCCATGCGTGCAGTACCATTCGGCGTGATTCGTGAGATCGGGCCTCTGCTCGAGATCGCGACCTTGCAGGCCACGATCACGCATGACACGCCCGTCGGACGCTTCAGCGCCCGCGCCGTCGCCCTCATGAGCCACTACGCGCTTTACGAGGACGGACCGCTCAGCAAGATCGGAGTCTACTGCACAAGCCATCTCCCCAGAGAAGATGCGGAATTCCTCAAGATCTTCAACAAGCCCTGGCCCGGCGTTCCCGTCGTGAGCGGTCCCTACGGCTCCATCGGCCTCACCTCCGTGTGGTCGGTCGCGCATCTCGTCTCGCAGGAGCGCTCGCTAAAAGAGATTCTCCTCAAGGCGATCCGCTGGGGCGGCGATGTCGACTCGACGGCGGCCATCTCCTGGGGCATCGCCTCGGCGAGATACCAGGACGAGACGCTCCCCGACTTCTTGGAGCGCGATCTCGAGCGCGGCAACCCGCACACCGGCGCGCCATACCTCATCGATCTCGGTACACGCCTCATGGACAAATATGCCTGATAGAAAAACCCCGCCTCGCATCTGCGAGACGGGGTTTTTTCATTTCCGTTTTGATCTCCACTCTTCAATCTTTTTATGATCACCTGATAGAAGAACCTCCGGCACATCCCAACTTTTCTTTTTATTCAAAGGATATTTATCTGGTCGAGTATATTGCGCATGTTCCAGCTCTCCTTCAATCGTGTGCGATTCACGAGCAAGGGATTCTGCCTTTCCAAGAACTCCCGGACGAAGCCTTGCTACCGCATCCGCCATCACCATCGCCGGCAACTCCCCACCCGTCAGCACATACGGACCAATGGAAAACTCTTCATCGCACAGATGCTCGATGACGCGCTCATCAATCCCTTCATATCGGCCGCACAAAAAAACCAGTTGATTATATTTCGATAATCGAACCGCATCACTCTGTGTGAATGGCCTCCCCTTTGCACTCGTCACAATAACCCGCGTCTTTTTTGAACCCGCCGTCTTCTTCCCATCTTTGGTTCGTAGCTTGAGTGACACGAGCGCTTCATGAAACGGCGCCACCTTCATCAACATTCCAGGCCCTCCGCCAAACGGCTTATCATCGACGGTCTTATGATTGTCATGCGTCCACTTCCGAAGCTGATGCGTATGAATCGACAAAGCCTTAGCCTTTTCCCCGCGCCCTAAAATCGACCCGTGCATATACGGATCAACCATCTCCGGGAAAATCGTCACAATATCGATACGCAGAGGCTTTTTCATAAAAGAAGATTGCCACGTCTCGCCTGAAATCACAAACCAAAACCCCTCTCGGTATGGAGAGGGGTTTTGTGGAAATTAGATTCCGAGATCTGCCAAGTCGTCATCCGAAACCAATCCAGCGTCCCCGTGAACGCGCGGCTTAGGTCGATCGCCTGCCATCGGAGCTCCCATCGATTCTCCCATCATAGCGCCCTTCTTTTCCTGATGCTGACGGCGCATTTCTTCTGGCTCGTAGATCACCATGCTGACGCGGGCATCATCCTTGGCGCCAACGATCTTGAGCAAGATGCGGAGCGCACGGGCCGTCTGACCCTGGCGTCCAATGATATACCCCATATCCTCGGGGTTAACGTGCAGCGTGATTTTCACGCCGCGATCGTCGATTTCACGGGTGGTTTTAACGTCTTCCGGGTGATTCACCAGGGACTTAACACGTATTCGAGAAACTGCTGGTCCTTTTGCATTTCGTCCATATCGGCAAGATAAAATATGAGTTTGCCCGTGAACTGGGCTGGAAAAAGCGTATCATAACCCCCAAACAAGGGCCAATCTTGACCATTTTAAGGCTTTCCTATAAGCTTTTGCCCGTGCTCAGGAGTCCTGTCTGGCGACAGAGATTCCCTATTATCCCAAGTTAAATTTCCTCATGTTAACCATCCGTTTGACCCGTATCGGAAAGAAGAAACAACCTTCCTACCGCTTTATCGTGTCTGAAAAAGCCCGCGACCCGTGGGGTAAAGCCCTCGAGATTCTCGGCACCTACAACCCGCTTACCAATCCAGCCACTCTCAATATTGAGAAGGAGCGCGTGGAGTACTGGATCAGCAAAGGTGCACAGACTTCGGACACGGTCCGCAACCTCTTCATCGACCAGGGTATCCTCAAAGGCGATAAGAAAAAGCTCGCCGGCCTCTCGATCCGCCGCAAGGCAAAGCTCGAGAAAGAAAAGGCAGCAGCCAAATAAAAAAATCCCCCGATTGGGGGATTTTTTTATCAGCTAATTCTTACGGAGCTTTTCCACATCCGCAAAGTCCACAGACAGCAATTGCGAAACCCCATCATCCCCCATCGTTACGCCGTATAGGACGGATGCTTGCATCATCGTCGCGCGGTTATGCGTCACAACAACAAACTGCGTCTTATCGGCAAGTGTTCCAATAATCTCCGCAAACTTGCGTGAGTTACTTTCATCAAGCGCCGCATCCACTTCATCAAGCACCACAAACGGCGATGGATTGGTCGCCATGATCGCACAAATAAGGGCGATGGAAGTCAGCGCACGTTCACCGCCAGACAGAAGCGCAATCGACTTGAAACGTTTCCCAGGCGGCGTGGCTTGAATATCAACACCAGCCACTTCTCCTTCTGCGGGCTCGGAAATAATATTTCCTTCTTCATCTGTCTCCGGCTCAGGCTGCATCTCAACAAGAGATGCTTCACCGCCATTGAACAATTTCTTGAAGTAACTCGAAAACTCGCGATTCAACTTTGTGAACGCTGTCGCACTCCGATCACGAATCGTTGAGTCCAATTCTGCGACAACCAAATCAAGCGCCTGAATTCCCTGTCGCAAATCCTCGATCTGTTTGGATAAAAACTCAAAACGCTCTTTGGTTTCTCCATGATCCTTGATCGTTTCCGGATCAATACCGCCAATCCACTCCAGCTGGGAACGCAGCTTTTGCATGCGTGCAGCCGCGTCAGCCTCCGGCTTATCAGCCTTAACAGCAAGAGCGGCTAATTCTTGTTCAAGCGTCGGCGCATGCAAACGCAGATCCGCGAGCAATCCATCGCGTCGCGTTTCCAAACGCGCGAGTTCAATCGATACATCGCCAGCTCTCCGCTCCGAACTCTGGGCTTCTGCACGTTTTTGAGAAAGCTCATGCTGCGTCTTAAAAATATGCGAACGCTTTTCATCTTCTCCGCGATTCCAAGACTCAAGCTCGGCATTGGCTTTCATTGTCTGCTCGGCCAAATCCGCATAAGCCTTGGCGATTTCTTTCAATTCCTTCTCAACCTCAGGATCCATCTCTGACTTACTCTGCTCCGGCTCCGGTGCTGGACGCTGTAATTTGCCGGCCAAATCAACACTCGTAAGACGCAACGATTCCGCCAACTTTTTGGCTTTGGCGATATCAGGACTCGCTTTACCAAGCTCATTCACCAAATCTTCATGCGCTTCTCGCAAGCTCTCAATCGCCTCAATGATCTTCGATAATGGAAGCGGCGCCCATGGCTTCTCCGCGCGCACGGCAGCAACAGCCTTCTGCGTCTCCAATTTCAATTCACGTTCACGCAAAGCCGCCTTCTCGGCTGCCACCGCATCCAGCTTGGCGCGCAGCTCTTTAAAACCATCTCCGCGCGGCGTCGCCTTTTCCATCTCGGATAATTCCGCTTCAAGTTTATTGGCAACTTCAACCAGCTTTGCCTGCTCAACACGCGCTTGCTCAAGCTTGGATGTTGCCGCTTTGATTCCGCCATCGATCTGATGCCACTCGGAACCGTAATAAGCTCGTTCAAGACTCTGTAACTCAGCCTGCAGCGTATCGCGTTCTGCGAGGCGCTTGATCTGACGTTCCAATGTCGCAAGCCGCGGACCAATCTCATTCAAAAGCGATTCCGTCTGCCCTAAATTCTTTTTACTCTCATCGATCTTATTCAAAGCGCTCTGTCGCTTGAGCTGGAATGGTTTTAAACCAAAAGCTTCATCAAAAAATTCCTTGCGCTCCGTCGGACTTGCGACCAGTACATGGTCGATCATACCCTGACCGATAACGGAATATGTGCGCTGGCCGATTCCTGCTTGCGCAAGCAAAAGTGCCACGTCCTGCAAACGCGCGCTCTGTCGATTCACTTCATATTCCGACTGACCATCGCGATACAAACGGCGTGTGACCGCAATTTCTCCCACATCAAGTCCGGTGCGGTCCTCGCCCTCATTCTCAAGCACCATGGTCGCCTCGGCAAAACCGCTGCGGCTGCGTTTATCGGAACCAGAAAAAATCACATCTTCCGATTTCTTGCCGCGCAGCAGCTTCAAGCTCTGCTCGCCCATAACCCAACGGATAGCATCAGCGGCATTGGATTTACCCGAGCCATTTGGCCCGACAATCGCCGTAACACCTCGACGACCGGAAGCGACGGGCTTGAACTCAAGAACCGTCTTCTGGGCAAAGGTCTTGAATCCTTGGATTTCCAGCCGTTTCAAATACATAGATGAGCAGGTGTCAGGGGTCAGTTTACAGTGGTCAGTAGCCCTTGTCCAAACCCCAAATCTCCCCTAACCTGACCACTGACCACTGAAACCTGCTATTATATGTCACTCCGCGTAGAAGCTGGATTTGAACACCTAAAAGACGCCTTTGCCCGAGTCTTGGCAGAGGATGTTGAGTTTCCATTGGGAATGATGGTGACGGTGCTCTCGGCTAAAATCACCGCCAGCACCGGCCACGCCAAATTTGTCATGTCCGTATTTCCGGAAAACATGAAAGACGAGGCCATCCGCACCCTTGAGGACTACGACCATGAAATCAAAGACGGCCTGGCCAAGCGTCTTCGCCTCCGCCGCATGCCGCGCATCCACTATGCGTTTGATGAAACCGAGGCACATGCAGCCGTGATCGAAAACGAACTACTTGAACTGCGTAAGAAGGGAGAAGTCTAGAAGCTTGACAATTCGTCAAAAAACCTTTAGGTTGGCCTATTACCTATGAATGGCCTGCCCTTCAAGGAACTCTTTGACGCCGTGGCTAAAAGCCAACGAATTTTAGTCGTGGGCGATGGAAAACCCGACGGCGATTCCCTCGGCTCAAGCTCGGCTTTCTATCTCTGGCTCCAGCGTGAAGGTAAACAAACGGCCCTCTTTTGCGTTGCCCCGATCCCAAAAAACTTCCGCTTCCTCGACGGCATTCACGATCAAACCAATGATCCGAGTGTCTTTGATCAGCCCTGGGACATCGTCATCACTTTTGATACGGGCAGCTTAAAACACTGCGGCATTCTCGAACTCATCCCCCGCATCCCAACCAAGCCCCTGATCGTCGATATCGACCATCACGCCACCAATGAACTCTTTGGCGCTATTAACTTGGTCGATACCAAAGCCAGCTCTACCTGTGAGATGGTCTACCGCTTTTTTGAAGCCAACAACGTCATCCTCGACGATCGAATGGCCACCTCCCTGCTCACCGGTCTCTGTACGGATACTTCACACTTTTCCAACAGCGCCACGAACTCAAAAGCGATGGAAGCAGCCAGCACCTGTTTTGCATCCGGCGCGCGTCACATGGATATTCTAAAAAATCTCGTACGCAACAAAAGCGTCGCTTCACTCAAAATTTGGGGCAAAGCCCTCGAGCGTCTCCGCCACGTTCCGGAATACGACATGGCAATCACCTGGTTCAAAGCCGATGATTTGGAAGTCCCAGGCAGCGATGAAGCCGTAGAAGGCGTTTCCAATTTTCTCAGCTCCGCCTGCTCCGGCGCCGACACCATGCTCGTCCTACGCGAGAAAAGCGATGGCCTAATCAAAGGCTCCATGCGCAGCATGAAACGAGATATCTCACGCCTAGCCCAACAGCTCGGCGGCGGTGGCCACAAGCGCGCTTCCGGTTTTGCCGTCAAAGGAAAAATCAAAGTCATCGACGGAATACCCCGCATTATCGCCAGTTAATCGATCTAGCACTCTATCCACTTGACTGCTAAATCCTGTCTGATAACCTTACTGCCATGAAGAACTATCTCATCCCAACGGTTATTGAAAAAACTCCTCAAGGAGAACGCGCCTACGACATTTACTCGCGCCTCTTGAAGGACCGCATCATCATGCTCGGCACAGAAATTAACGATGATGTTGCAAACATCATCGTCGCCCAGCTTCTCTTTTTGGAAAGCCAGGACAAGGAAAAAGACATTAAGCTCTACATCAACTCTCCTGGCGGCTCGGTCACAGCCGGCCTCGCCATCTACGACACGATGCAGTTGATCAAGCCCGATGTCTCAACCATCTGTATCGGCATGGCCGCCTCGATGGGCGCCGTCCTCCTCGCCGGCGGCGCAAAAGGAAAGCGATTCGTTCTTCCAAACTCGGAAGTCATGATCCACCAGGTGCTCGGCGGATTCCAAGGCCAAGCAACAGACATCAAGATCCACGCAGAACGCATTTTGCAAACCAAATCCAACCTGAACAAGATTCTCGCCAAGCACACAGGCCAAAATCTAAAGAAGGTCGAGGAAGACACGGAACGCGACAACTTCATGGAAGCATCAGCTGCCGTGAAATACGGACTGGTCGACAAGATCATCTCGTAACAAAAAAGATCCCCACGAGGGGATCTTTTTTGTTACTACCATTGAAGCGGCTCAGGCGTAGGGGCGGGTGCTGACACTGGTTCCGGAGGAGCCTCTCGAAGCAAGTCAGCCTCTACATGTACTCGGAAGTGCCCATTTGGAAGCTGCTGCATTTCACCGATGTGTACATTAGACAAATAACTATGCTCGAGATATGTGTTAACCGAGAGCTGGTCGACACGGGCTCCTTCTCTCGCTTGGTACAGTTCCCGAACATGGCCTTCTTCCGCCCCAGCTCTTCCCACCTCTTCCATCACCAAAGCAAGCGCCTGATCAGCGGTTTCCGCTTCATAATCCTCGATGAGATGACGCCCCGTAGCCTCTAAACGCCGAGAAGCCGCAGGAGAGACATCAAAGACGCGGAATCCAAGATGATTAACCGCGGAACTCTGGGCTCGGTCACCTTCTCTCAACGTACGATAAACTGAACCTCTCACGGAGGAAATCTCAATAACATGTCCTTCCAAACCGCGTAACGCCTGCGTGTCACCAAGATGCACCTCCTCCTGGGGTTCTCGCCGTCTAAAGTTAACCGTGTCAATTTGCTCCTCGACCGAGCCCTCGTACACCATACGGCGGTTTACATCCGCTTCAAGCAAATCATCAGTCGAACGAAGCATCTGCATCGCTTGCGTCCATTCTTGATTAAGCTCCGCCATAGAAACAGAACGCCAGTCAAAGTCCATATGAAACTCACCCTCTCGAGGATGCTGCTGCGCTTCTGCTGCATTAGCAGCGCCTACAACAGCCATCATCCCAGCAAACAAGCCGCCCCACTTGGAACGCTTCAAAAGATTTGTTTTTTGCTCGGTAAGCTTAGAAGCTCGCTTTTCAACTCTCGCCTCAGGTTTTCCAGAAAATGGATTTTCTTTGGACATATTATTAATAAGTATCGCTCATCAGTATAACTCGAGCAAGACAATAGCGTCTCGTAAATAAAAACACCCCGCAGTATTGCGAGGTGTTTTTATTTATAAATTCTACGAAGCTCAGTTCCCGTGTAGAAGTGGCTCAAAATTTGATCGTATGTCTTCCCCCACTTGGCATCCATCTGCAATGCACCCGTAGCCGACATACCGACTCCATGACCCCACAATGTCTTTCCGACATCATCCGGCACGGGCACCGACACGAGCCACGGATAATTCGACTGACCGTACCAAACTTCACCCCAAGAACGTGTACGACCGTCAGAACGTGAGAAATACGGCGTAAGAGCTAACTTCCCTTGGTACGTAACGATCTGACCACGCGTGGCATCAACAGCCGCGACAATCGTCGGACTACGAGCTTCCTGACCATATCCACGATACACCTGGTCATACGTCGCATCGACGATAAAGAACTTAGACGCATGCTTAGTCTGACGCTGAACGTGATACATCGCATACGTTCGAGCTGCCGTAAGCAAAGCGCGCTGATACTGCATCGGACTCACATTGGACGTTTCCGCGATCCCCTTCAAATACCATTCGATCGGCAACTCATTAATCACCCAAGCCTGGCTCACGGTCGGCGACCAGCGCAATTCCAAATGCGCACGGAACGTATTGTCGTTAGCACCGGGTAGCCAAGCGACAGGACGGCTAAAATCGCTCATTTCCATCGGAGAGATTCCATCCTGTGCCTTCACCACGTAGTAGGTCGATGACTGAGCAACCGGACAATCGCCAGCGATACGATAAAGAGAAGCGCCACGATCATAGGAAACAATAACAGAGGCGTTCACGGGGAGAGTACAGACAACCGACGTACCATTACGCACCTCAAGCGGCGCGTACTTGGCACGAATCGTCATCTTGTCGTCCGTCGTCGCAAAGATACCGACGCGCATCAAAGGCTCATTTGGCAAACTATTGACATCGCCATTCAAAGGCTGCGGATTCAAACTCGGAATCGCATTCGGCGTCGGCTGAGAAGGTGCGGGCGTCGGCGTCTTTACGGTCGGAATCGGTTTGGCAGGAACCGGCTCAGGCTCGATATAACCGTCTGCCGTCACGGTAATCGGAATATCGATAATACCGCCGTCAATCGGCTGATTATCGGCATACATCTGAAAACTCGCCTTATACTCACCCTTCTTAGCCGGTGCTTTAATCGTAAACGTAAGCAAACCAAGCTCACCTGGCTTTGTTGCCCCCTCAACTTTTACAGGCGTCGATCCCTCGCGCCAAGAATCATCACGAACACTCGCGTACTTGGCAGTTGCTGTTGTCGCAGCCGTGACCCCGCGCACCTGCAAACTCCGATTCCCCCAAGCTTTGGTACCCGTGTTCTTGAAACCAACCGTTAATTGTGTGCGTCCATTTCCAGAAGCAGACACGCTCTGCGTTGAACGCAGCATCAGCAAAGCGCTGTAACCGGCATTCTTGGCAGCATCCGAAGCAGAAATAGAATTCGGAGGGGCCGTGATATTTCGTGCGATATACGAACCATTGGTCGGCACTTTAATATTCAAAAAGATTCTGCTATCCGCCATCCAAGCTACTTTCTCCGCAGCAAGTAAAAATTCCTCGCGATAATCCCCCGGCGTCTTGGCGCGCAGCTCGACCTTAAAACGCCCGATTGCACCCGGTTTCACCTCCGGCTCAACCATCTTAGCAGCACGTGCACCCGACCAGCTCGCATCTTGGAACGAGCTCGTTCGTTCTTTACTACCGCTTGCTCCCCCTTCAACGGCATAGAGGGAAACAAAAGCATCTCCATCGCGCTTCCAAGTCTCCGTACCTGTATTCTTGTAGGCGATTTCCGCAATAACATTTTGATCAAGCTCAATCTGCCAGCTTGAAGCTACACCGGAAACATACTGCGCCGCATATTTTGTCGAACCCGTCTGCATGCCAGTCGATACCGGAGCCGGAGCTGATGTCGTTACCGAGGTAGCTACGGAGGACGACGCAGGCACGGACACCGCAGAATTGGTGGAGTTAACCGTGATGTTAAATCGACCGTTGCTCAATCGCACCAAACCTTCAACCACTACGACAAACTCCGCGGTATATGAACCGAGTTTAGACGGCGCAACGATAGGAAAACGATACGTCGTCGTTTCTCCCGGCTTAACCTGTTCAACGGGCAAGCGAGCTGGACGCGTAGGAGCATCCCATCCGCTCGTATAAAAGACGCTGCCTACTTCCTGTTTCTTGATAGGATCGTAAGAATAGATGGAAACAAAGTTTGTCCCCGTGCGAGTCCAGGTGGCGCTACCGGTATTTTTCACCTCAATCGTCACCTCTCCGCGCGCACCAGGCGCAAGACTCTTGGGCGCATTGATGGAAACAATAGAAATATTATAAGAGGAACGAGAAACAGCAGCCTGCGCCAAAAGCGGCCACGGCGTGGCAATGATCATGGCAAGTAAAAGTGGGAAGGCGCGTTTCATATTTGTATTTTTTCCGTCTGCTTCCTCCTTGATGCTTACTATAATATCATTTTTTGCAGCTTCTTTCAATGGCGTTTTTATCGATTGAACACGATTCGGATACAGGAAAACAAAATCTCCCTTTACTCAGGGAGATTTTGTTTTGAACACGAATTGTACCTATTATTTTGCGCCAATAATTATCAACAGGTCCGCGCTCGTTCTTCCCTCCCCTTCTGCTGCCGTAACCACCGTTCCACCAGTTGAAGCAATCAGCTTCTCAAGCGTCTTTGGAATCGCCTTGCCGGTAGCATTATAGATAATCGTGGCAGGATACGCTTTATTCTTGGCATCGGCGGGAGCAAGCGTCTGAAATCCTTCCGCTTTCAATTTATCGTTCAATACACGGGCAGCTCCAGGCGTCGCCGATCCATTGCGGACCTCGATGGTAACGCTTGGCTCCTCTGCTGCTGTTGCTGCGGCAACTCGTGCATCAGGCGGCGTATTCTGCGTTGTCGTATCAGGAGTCACGTTAATCGGCATAACGACCAACAATCGATCCTTGGTAGCCGAGTAAACAACGACTTTATCCGACCACACCAAGAGCTTGTCTCCATTCTGGGCGTCTCGATAAAGTGTCGGATTCTGAGGACGCAGAACTGAGATATCCTGAACCGTCGCAACGGTTGGCATTTCATCAGAATCCGCCACGACGAGCTCACGGACTCGTTCAATAATATTTGCGACTTCCTTTGGATCAACTCCATCACGAACCTCGATATTCGACATGTCGCTACCCGACTTGCCGTTCATGGCTGCACTCACAAAATAAGCACCGCCACCAATCACAAGCACAAGAGCAATAACAATGGGAATAACGCGAGAGTATCCAGATCCATTAGATGGAGCCGGTGTCATCGGAGCTGTTTCCAAAGCGATTGGAGCTTGAGAAGCCTTGGCTCTGGACGATGGAGTTTTTACCGCGGAAGTACGCTTGATCATAGGTTAGGAAGAGTATATCACGTGATTAAGAAGGATTGGAGACTGGTGCTTCTGGAGCTGGTTCCGGCTCAGGAGTCGGCTCTGGAGCAGGCTCCGTTACAACTTCCGGCTCTGGTTCCGGCGTTACCTCTGGAACAGGCTCGGGAATCGGTTCGGGCTCAGGCGCTGTTTCTGGTTCTGGCTGTGTTTCTGGTTCCGGCTCAGGGATCGGCTCTGGAGCAGGTTCCGTTACAACTTCCGGCTCTGGTTCCGGCGTCACCTCTGGAGCAGGCTCAGGGATCGGTTCAGGTTCTGGGACTGGCGCATCGTTCATATCCGTAGACAAAACCTCCTCGGCATTCTTCGGAGCCAATGCGAGCCAGCTAAACCGAACATCCTGCTGCACCGGCTTATCAAACCAGATCTCAAAGCCCTCCTTTGTGACACGTGTCACAACATAACGCATGTTCTGATCAAAGTAACTCTGGATGCGAAGCTCCTCCTGACCTGGATCCTCTTCTTCAAGCGTCTCAAAAGTTACCGTCGCCTGCACAACCGGTTTCACGAGATACGGTCGATCAAAGGCGATACGCACACGCTTCATACCAGTCGTAATCACCGCAAATCCAGCCGTATCACGATTAACCATAATAGGACCAGTAAACTCAACGTTTCCGGCAATCGTCATCAAATCACCAATACTCGTAAGCGTATCAACGCGCAATCCACCAGGAGCACGAATCTCACCCACTACCTCCATCCCCTCCTGCACGCGCAGCTGATCAACATCAAGGCCGGAATCCGATGTGCCTGTAGCGCTCACGGATGAAGCGAGTTCGCTCATTCGACGCTCAAGTTCCTCCAAAACACCCGTGACCTCAGTGGCACGATTGGTTAAATCCGTTAATGACGTAGTCGCCATTCCGAGCGTCATGCGCAAGGAATCAATCGTCGGCGACTGGATATCAACGGCAATCAATTGATCCGTTGTCACGCGCGTTGAACTCACATACTCAGCCGCCAATGAACGCAAGATCAACACACCGCTTCCATCCACGCTCAACACCGGATTCTCTTGTCCTTCAACATAGAGACCAAGGGTACCGGTTGTGCCAATCTGCAAACGCAAATCGCCGCTCAAGCTATCGATCATGCGGACAGCTAAACTCTCGCCGATCAATGATTTAGCAACCACATCCTCGGAGGCCACGATACGATCAGCATTCAGCATGGATACCGTTGAAGAAACGTCAATCGTCGATACGTCGATCGAGGCGAGCGTGTTCATGAGAACCGAACGGCCTGTTTGCGCACGATCCGCAGCAACACTCTGGCCATTCCAGAAACCGTTCTTGATAAATGCCATGACCTCGCCCTCGTCGTCACCGTCAAACGAGGTTAAAGCCTGACCCAAGATATGACCGGCCTTGGTCGCCTTCATGGCCACACCAGGAATCGGTGAACTCGTAAGGTAATCCCCGGCACGAATCACGCCATTCATTTTTGTCACTCGCACCGGAATACGGCCGGAAAGAGCAACGATAACCGGCGCACCATCCGTACGCGGATGCTCGGCAAGCAAAAGACCTGGACGCGTAGAAATAACACCGATCATCTGGTCGTCGTAAGGCACTCCTGACTTCTTCACCAAAGCCTCACCGTTCTCATCAATAGAGACAACCGTACCCGGATCAATCGTACGATCAATAGAATAATAGACTTCACCCAAGTCAGCGCCTTGCTTAATCAACTGCACGGTCATTGAACGATTGGTCACAGAAGGTGTTCCTCCGCTACCAAGCGCGCACAAACGATAGGCCGTCGCATTGGCCGTCCCAGGCATATCGACAAAGCTGGTCGAAATCGTATCGGAATCGGATACACCAACATCAACCGTACGATCAACGCCAACCTGCACTCCGGCCGCACACGTATCGCCACGGCGGATACGCAATGTCACCGTTGTTCCATCAGCTCCACTCGCGTTCACGGCACGCGCATCAGCAGAAATCCAAACCGCATTGGATGCAAAGGCTGGCGTGGTTGTTACGACAAGCAATTCCGTTTCCGCACCAACAGAAACCGATGCGGAAGACGAGGCGCTGTAAGCTGATCCAACGGAACAATTGGTTCCATCCTCCAAACACACGCGCTTGCCATCAACCAAGAGATTCGTTGTCGCGATCGACGTACTTGTAACCGCCGTAAAGACGGCATTCGCACCGCTAAACGTTCCCGTAAACGCAAGATTTGTTCCTGTAGCATCGGTAAAGACAAGGTTCGTTGTCATTAAGCCTAATCCCGTCGCATGAGAAAACGTAAGTACCCCCAAAATCGTGTCACCAACCACATGCAAGGTCGATGAAGGTACGCTTGTACCGATACCAACCAAACCATCCGTTGTTACGCGCATGCGCTCATTCTCTGCGAGCGTACCGCCCGTATGAAAGAGAATATCTGCCGAGCTAGCAGTACCAAGAGCGAGGTCGCCTCCATGAACATACAGATACCCGTCATTCGCCCCAACGATCGAAAAATCCGGATTATCATAGCCAGATCCATTGATACCAAAGTCAACATAATAGCTCGAGTCATCTCCATTATCCGCAGTCGCCACATAATCCGATGACGCACTCGTACCGGTTGAGAAGTTCTGCAAATTCACTTGAAGATACGTATCCGTAGTTGCAGCAAACTGCGCGATAGCAGAAGACCCAACCGCCGGAAGCTCATGATCACCAACCGCCAAATAACCCGTCGCACTCAGAATACTGTAAACACCATTAGCAGAAGGCGTGTAGTGATTCGGCTGTAGCTGAACAACGATCGTTCCCGTGGAGCTTGTAAGTGGTTGCAACGCTCGACCCACAACGAATCCAGGACCCGTAGCCTTCATAAGAGCGCCAGTTGTCGATGCCGTAGTCAAAACATCTCCCGTCACGATATCGCCATTCTCATTAGACGCAATAACGAGCGCACGACCCTGGGAAGCCACACGAACACCATCAAACGTTCCGTTGGAAAGAATCAAACCAGGATCGTTCACAACAACACCCAAGAAATTTGGATCATAAGGGGCAAATGTCGGGATGGCTTTGATACTTGTAGCAGTCGTGTCAATGGAAACCACGGTTCCTGGCACCAAATTCACGTCATCCGCAGGGAAATACTGCGCCAAAGTCGACATGCTGTAGAAATTCGGAGTCGTTGTCGTACTACCACCTTCTTCCGGAGCGTCGTCCTGCCAAGCACGGAAAAAGTCGACATCCAAGTTGGTCGTCGCATCGCCAGCACCATCATTCCAGTGAATTTGCGGCGCAAGAGCAATGGTCGGGATATTTGTCTGGCTTCCCGTTCCACATTCAACGAAGTCAACCCCGTTCGTCACATCGTTATCAACAAAGAAACGGACATCCGTAGCTGAACGGACCTCGACCATAAGCAGGGCGAAGTTCGCCGTAGAAATTGTTTGGCCCGTACAAGTGACTTGCGTCTGGGCTCCAGCGCTTCGGGTCAAACCGACCCATGTCGTAGAACCGCTGTTTCCGAATCCGATAAAGTTGGTCGGGGCGGCAAGCAAAGCATCCGTCGAGTCACCTAAACCGGAGTAAATATAATCCGTATTTGTTCCAATAGCACTCGGCCGAATCTTCATGAGAAGCACCGGCAAATTGTCCGCATCAAAAATGCTTCTTGGGTTATTCAAAGCTTCATCCATCATCACCAAACAGCCGTCACCGCCAAAGGTAGACTTCGCCAAGCGCATAATGCCATTCACCGTATCTGCCAAAGCCGTGACATTACAGGTTCCATTTTCATAAACACCCCAACCGCCTCCATCACCAAATGCAGCGCCTGCAGCACCTGTGGTATCAGCGGCAATAGCCGTTCGCTGCTTATTAAATTCTTCTTGGAGTGCCGAGTTGCGGTCCATGAAAGCACCGGCATTCAACGCCGCTCCGAATTTATCATTCAAATATCTCATCGAGAGCGCCGTGCTCGTACCGGCTAAAATATTCAGCGTACCTGTCGATACCATCACAATCGTTCCGGTAGGTGTAAGAAACGACAAGCTGCCACTCGCAGTAACGGCAAGCAATGGTGTGCCTGATGCATTCCTCCATTCAGTCAAATTAGCCGTTTGCCCCTCAAAACCCTTAATAACAGATGGAATATTAATAGCAGCATCCGAAGCAACAAGTAATCCGGTCGATGAGACAACACCTTGGACCTCAAGTTTTGCTAACGGATTCGTCGTTCCAATTCCGACACTTCCTCTCAAATTCGCAAGAATAATATTTCCATTTACTGCACCTGTTCCAAAACCCGCTCCAGGATTTAATGTAATATTGCCACCGTTACCATTTGCTCCTCCAAGACCACCTAAAGATCCGTTGCCAGCCGTTAAATTGATTCCGCCTCCTGTAGCTCCGATACCAAGTGCAGCCCCTGCTCCTCCACCGTTTCCAGCAATAAAATTGAGTGATCCACCTTGTCCACCCGCAGTGAGTAAGGTCGTACTGGCACCTGTGCCACCTGTCAACGTCAGCGCGCCTCCCGCGAATCCCGTCGTCCCTAAAATACCTCCGGTACCTCCGTGCGCTTGGAATGCCGTTGGTGCAGCAGCGGTGGTACCGTCACCTCCAAAGATGGAAAATGTTCCCGTTACGGATGAAGAAGCGGCAACAAAACCGCCAAAGAATTGTGCGGTCGTTGTCGTAAACGATCCTCGGGCCGTCACGGACTGTAGGGTGTCTAGGCCAACATTTGTACAATTAATACCATTCGCAAGACAGACAGCGACACCGTTCACAAACATCGCCGTTGAAGTAACGGTCGTCGCAGAAAGTACATTAGCGTTAAGCGTTGCACCTGTAGCATTGCCGTAAGTCAGGAGTCCGATAACCGCAGTATTCGCACGAAGAGTCGTCCCTGTCGCTGAAGTGAATGAGAGGAGTCCCGTTGCTGCCAAATTTGTAGCCGTCGTACTCTGAAGCGATGTGGTTCCTGTGGCAGTGAGATTCGAAGCCGTTAGCCCTCCAAACAAGGTGACAGATGAAGTCGCGAAGGCTCCACGGTTCGTGACCGAAGCGAGGGTATCAGCTTCAGCTGAGGCAGAAGGACAACCAACGCCGTTCTGAAGACAGATCCCCTGTCCGGCAACGGTAGCCGAAGCGAAGGAAGCAAAGTTGGCGTTAAGCGTAGAGCCAGTCGCTGAAACAAACGAGAGCAATCCAGTCGAAGCGAAATTCGTAGCGGTGGTGTTCTGGAGAGATGTCGTTCCGGTGGCGGTGATGTTCGACGCGCTCAATCCTCCAAAGAACTGAACCGTGGTCGTCGTAAAGCTTCCGCGGGCCGTGACGGATTGGAGGGTATCGAGACCTGCCGTCGAACAATTCGTTCCATTCGCAAGACAGACAGCGACACCGTTCACAAACATCGCCGTTGAAGTAACGGTCGTCGCAGAAAGTACATTAGCGTTAAGCGTTGCACCTGTAGCATTGCCGTAAGTCAGGAGTCCGATAACCGCAGTATTCGCACGAAGAGTCGTCCCTGTCGCTGAAGTGAATGAGAGGAGTCCCGTTGCTGCCAAATTTGTAGCCGTCGTACTCTGAAGCGATGTGGTTCCTGTGGCAGTGAGATTCGAAGCCGTTAGCCCTCCAAACAAGGTGACAGATGAAGTCGCGAAGGCTCCACGGTTCGTGACCGAAGCGAGGGTATCAGCTTCAGCTGAGGCAGAAGGACAACCAACGCCGTTCTGAAGACAGATCCCCTGTCCGGCAACGGTAGCCGAAGCGAAGGAAGCAAAGTTGGCGTTAAGCGTAGAGCCGGTCGCCGAGACAAACGAGAGCAATCCAGTCGAAGCGAGATTGGTTGCCGTCGTGTTCTGAAGTGAGGTCGTACCTGTGGCGGTGAGGTTCGATGCACTCAATCCTCCAAAGAACTGAACCGTGGTCGTCGTAAAGCTTCCGCGAGCTGTAACGGACTGGAGGGTATCGGAGAGCACCGTTCCGCTCGGACAACCAACACCGTTCGCAAGACAGACAGCGACACCAGAAACCGTCGCCGTAGAGAATGTACCGATGTTTGCGAGGATCTGGGTACCCGTTGCTGTTATAAATCCAATATTTGTAGCAAAAAGGTTTGTTGACGTAACATTGGTACCCGTCGTATTCCCCTGCAAAATCGTTCCTCCGACAACATGCAGCGTACTGCTCGGTACGCTTGTACCAATACCAAAGAATGCTCCTGTGTTGATATAACTATCATTTCCAGAAAAGAAGGAGAAATCCGTACCACCGGTCGAATCATACAAATTCATGAAGCCATTTGGAGCACCATAAATTTCTGCCCTCGTATTACCCGACGAGTCTCGCAAAATAAACTGTCCATTTCCGGAAATATCCTCTGCAAGTGCGAGAATCGGTCGATAAGACGTATTGTAGACACGAAACACTTCTGAATTTGTAGAAGATGACTGAAGAGCAAGACGCGTCGTCAACGAACCAGTTGATGTACCAACACCCATGTTTCGCTGAACAAAGAAATTAGCAGTCGATGTACCTCCAGCAAACTGAATCGTATTTGTCGTAACATTTCCGACATTAGTTACGGCTTGTAAATTCGGCGTAACGGACGGAGGACAGAATGATCCGTTAGCAAGACATACCGCGATTCCTGCAACCGTAGCCGTCGTAAAAGAAGCGGTGTTTGCCGTAAGGTTGTTGGAAATCAAGGTAACACCGGTAGCACTCGAGAAGCCAAGATTAGTCGCAAAGAAATTCGTCGTCGTCGCATTGGTGCCGGTGGCATTGGTGAAGGTAACGCCGGCAAGGGAGGAAACGCCTGTAACCAAAAGGGTCGATGTTACGGTGAGATCGCTCGTCGAAAGACCGCCAAAGAACTGTGCCGTCGTGGTGGTGAAAGCTCCGCGAGCCACGACCGACTGGAGCGTATCGAGACCAACCGTACTCGTAAATTGGCAGCCAACGCCATTGGAAAGACAAATCCCCTGTCCCGCAACAGTCGCCGTTGCAAAGGTGGCTGCATTTGAAAAAAGATTAGTAGTAGATACGGATCCAGTAGCCAGAAGATTGGTTCCCGTAGATCCAATAAAGCCAAGATTGACAACAAACAAATTGGTCGCTGTAGAGCTGCCCAACGTTCCACGAGTGACTGCGAGCGTTGTACCCGTCGAACCAGTGAAGAAAAGATTCGTGCCAAAAAGGTTGGTGGTTGTAACACTTGTACCCGTCGCAACCGTAAAGTCGACATTACGCAAGGAAGAAGATCCGACGACGACAAACGTTCCGGTAACACTAGATGAGGCCGCAACAAATCCGCCAAAGAACTGAACCGTCGTCGTCGTGAAGGAGCCGCGAGCCGTGACGGATTGGAGGGTATCAAGACCTGCCGTCGAACAATTCGTGCCGTTAGCAAGACAAACAGCAACTCCGTTCACGAACATCGCCGTTGAAGTAACGGTCGTTGCAGAAAGCACATTAGCGTTAAGTGTGGCGCCTGTGGCGTTGCCGTAAGTCAGGAGTCCGATGACGGCAGTATTCGCACGAAGAGTCGTCCCTGTCGCTGAAGTGAATGAGAGGAGTCCCGTTGCTGCCAAATTTGTAGCCGTCGTGCTCTGGAGCGAGGCAGTTCCTGTGGCAGTGAAATTCGAAGCCGTTAACCCTCCAAACAACGTGACACTTGAGGTCGCAAAGGCTCCACGGTTCGTGACCGAAGCGAGGGTATCGGCTTCAGCGGCAGCCGAAGGACAGCCAACACCGTTCTGGAGACAGATCCCCTGTCCCGCGACCGTTGCAGAAGCGAAGGAAGCGAAGTTGGCGTTAAGCGTAGAGCCAGTCGCTGAAACAAACGAGAGCAATCCAGTCGAAGCGAGATTGGTGGCCGTGGTGTTCTGAAGTGAGGTCGTTCCGGTGGCGGTGAGGTTGGAAGTGGTGAGGCCGCCAAAGAACTGAACTGTCGTTGTTGTAAATGATCCGCGAGCCGTGACGGATTGGAGGGTATCGGAAAGTACCGTTCCACTCGGACAACCAACGCCATTCGCGAGACAGACCGCGATACCAGAAACCGTGGCAGTCGAGAACGTACCGATATTCGCGAGGATCTGGGTACCAGTCGCGGTTGAGAACGAGAGAAGTCCTGTCGAAGCAAAGTTCGTTGAGGTTCCGTTCGTGAGAGTTGTGTTCTGAAGCGAGGTAGAGCCGGAAACGGTCACCGTGCCAAGCACAGCCGAGCCAGCAGACAACGCGTTCACGTTCAGAGAAGTGCCCGTAGCATTTGAGAAGCCGAGATTAGTCGCAAAGAAATTCGTCGTCGTGGCATTGGTGCCGGTGGCATTGGTGAAGGTAACGCCGGCAAGGGAGGAAACGCCTGTAACCGAGAGCGTTCCGGTGGCGGTAAGGTTGGAAGTGGTGAGGCCGCCGAAGAGCGTGAGGGTTGTGGTCGCAAAGGCTCCACGGTTCGTGACCGAAGCGAGGGTATCGGCTTCAGCGGCAGCCGAAGGACAGCCAACACCGTTCTGGAGACAGATCCCCTGTCCCGCGACCGTTGCAGAAGCGAAGGAAGCGAAGTTGGCGTTAAGCGTAGAGCCAGTCGCTGAAACAAACGAGAGCAATCCAGTCGAAGCGAGATTGGTGGCCGTGGTGTTCTGAAGTGAGGTCGTTCCGGTGGCGGTGAGGTTGGAAGTGGTGAGGCCGCCAAAGAACTGAACCGTCGTTGTTGTAAATGATCCGCGAGCCGTGACCGACTGAAGCGTATCGGAAAGAACCGTACCGCTCGGACAACCAACACCGTTCTGCAAACACACAGCGACGCCCATGACGGTTGCCGTCGAGAACGTACCAATATTCGCAAGAATCTGGGTACCCGTTGCCGTCGAGAACGAAAGCAATCCAGTTGAAGCAAAGTTCGTCGAGGTTCCATTTGTTAGCGTCGTGTTCTGGAGAGACGTCAGGCCTGAAACCGTTGCCGTGCCGAAGGTGACAGAACCGGCATTAAGCGTGTTTGTGTTCAAAGAGGTTCCTGTAGCGTTTGAGAAACCGAGGTTCGAACCAAAAAGATTGGTGGAAGTCGTATTGGTGCCGGTGGCATTGGTGAAGGTAACTCCGGCAAGGGAGGAAACGCCTGTAACCGAGAGCGTGCCGGTGGCGGTAAGGTTGGAAGTGGTGAGGCCGCCGAAGAGCGTGAGGGTTGTGGTCGCAAAGGCTCCACGGTTCGTGACCGAAGCGAGGGTATCGGCTTCAGCGGCAGCCGAAGGACAGCCAACACCGTTCTGGAGACAGATCCCTGTCCCGCGACCGTTGCAGAAGCGAAGGAAGCGAAGTTGGCGTTAAGCGTAGAGCCAGTCGCTGAAACAAACGAGAGCAATCCAGTCGAAGCGAGATTGGTGGCCGTGGTGTTCTGAAGTGAGGTCGTTCCGGTGGCGGTGAGGTTGGAAGTGGTGAGGCCGCCAAAGAACTGAACTGTCGTTGTTGTAAATGATCCGCGAGCCGTGACGGATTGGAGGGTATCGGAAAGTACCGTTCCACTCGGACAACCAACGCCATTCGCGAGACAGACCGCGATACCAGAAACCGTGGCAGTCGAGAACGTACCGATATTCGCGAGGATCTGGGTACCAGTCGCGGTTGAGAACGAGAGAAGTCCTGTCGAAGCAAAGTTCGTTGAGGTTCCGTTCGTGAGAGTTGTGTTCTGAAGCGAGGTAGAGCCGGAAACGGTCACCGTGCCAAGCACAGCCGAGCCAGCAGACAACGCGTTCACGTTCAGAGAAGTGCCCGTAGCATTTGAGAAGCCGAGATTAGTCGCAAAGAAATTCGTCGTCGTGGCATTGGTGCCGGTGGCATTGGTGAAGGTAACGCCGGCAAGGGAGGAAACGCCTGTAACCGAGAGCGTTCCGGTGGCGGTAAGGTTGGAAGTGGTGAGGCCGCCGAAGAGCGTGAGGGTTGTGGTCGCAAAGGCTCCACGGTTCGTGACCGAAGCGAGGGTATCGGCTTCAGCGGCAGCCGAAGGACAGCCAACACCGTTCTGGAGACAGATCCCCTGTCCCGCGACCGTTGCAGAAGCGAAGGAAGCGAAGTTGGCGTTAAGCGTAGAGCCAGTCGCTGAAACAAACGAGAGCAATCCAGTCGAAGCGAGATTGGTGGCCGTGGTGTTCTGAAGTGAGGTCGTTCCGGTGGCGGTGAGGTTGGAAGTGGTGAGGCCGCCAAAGAACTGAACTGTCGTTGTTGTAAATGATCCGCGAGCCGTGACGGATTGGAGGGTATCGGAAAGTACCGTTCCACTCGGACAACCAACGCCATTCGCGAGACAGACCGCGATACCAGAAACCGTGGCAGTCGAGAACGTACCGATATTCGCGAGGATCTGGGTACCCGTTGCCGTCGAGAACGAAAGCAATCCAGTTGAAGCAAAGTTCGTCGAGGTTCCATTTGTTAGCGTCGTGTTCTGGAGAGACGTCAGGCCTGAAACCGTTGCCGTGCCGAAGGTGACAGAACCGGCATTAAGCGTGTTTGTGTTCAAAGAGGTTCCTGTAGCGTTTGAGAAACCGAGGTTCGAACCAAAAGATTGGTGGAAGTCGTATTGGTGCCGGTGGCATTGGTGAAGGTAACTCCGGCAAGGGAGGAAACGCCTGTAACCGAGAGCGTGCCGGTGGCGGTAAGGTTGGAAGTGGTGAGGCCGCCGAAGAGCGTGAGGGTTGTGGTCGCAAAGGCTCCACGGTTCGTGACCGAAGCGAGGGTATCGGCTTCAGCGGCAGCCGAAGGACAGCCAACACCGTTCTGGAGACAGATCCCCTGTCCCGCGACCGTTGCAGAAGCGAAGGATGCGAAATTCGTATTAAGCGTAGAACCGGTCGCGCTACCAAAAGACAAAATTCCAATCGCGGCATTATTTGAATTCAACGAAGTTCCCGTGGCTGAAGTAAACGAAAGCAATCCAGTAGCAGCAAGATTCGTTGCAGTGGTGTTCTGGAGCGATGTGGTTCCGGTCGCGGTAATATTCGACGCACTCAATCCTCCAAAGAACTGAACCGTGGTCGTCGTGAAGCTGCCGCGAGCCGTGACGGATTGGAGGGTATCGGAAAGTACCGTTCCACTCGGACAACCAACGCCATTCGCGAGACAGACCGCGATACCAGAAACCGTGGCAGTCGAGAATGTACCGATATTCGCGAGGATCTGGGTACCAGTCGCGGTTGAGAACGAGAGAAGTCCTGTCGAAGCAAAGTTCGTTGAGGTTCCGTTCGTGAGAGTTGTGTTCTGAAGCGAGGTAGAGCCGGAAACGGTCACCGTGCCAAGCACAGCCGAGCCAGCAGACAACGCGTTCACGTTCAGAGAAGTGCCCGTAGCATTTGAGAAGCCGAGATTAGTCGCAAAGAAATTCGTCGTCGTGGCATTGGTGCCGGTGGCATTGGTGAAGGTAACGCCGGCAAGGGAGGAAACGCCTGTAACCGAGAGCGTTCCGGTGGCGGTAAGGTTGGAAGTGGTGAGGCCGCCGAAGAGCGTGAGGGTTGTGGTCGCAAAGGCTCCACGGTTCGTGACCGAAGCGAGGGTATCGGCTTCAGCGGCAGCCGAAGGACAGCCAACACCGTTCTGGAGACAGATCCCCTGTCCCGCGACCGTTGCAGAAGCGAAGGAAGCGAAGTTGGCGTTAAGCGTAGAGCCAGTCGCTGAAACAAACGAGAGCAATCCAGTCGAAGCGAGATTGGTGGCCGTGGTGTTCTGAAGTGAGGTCGTTCCGGTGGCGGTGAGGTTGGAAGTGGTGAGGCCGCCAAAGAACTGAACCGTCGTTGTTGTAAATGATCCGCGAGCCGTGACCGACTGAAGCGTATCGGAAAGAACCGTACCGCTCGGACAACCAACACCGTTCTGCAAACACACAGCGACGCCCATGACGGTTGCCGTCGAGAACGTACCAATATTCGCAAGAATCTGGGTACCCGTTGCCGTCGAGAACGAAAGCAATCCAGTTGAAGCAAAGTTCGTCGAGGTTCCATTTGTTAGCGTCGTGTTCTGGAGAGACGTCAGGCCTGAAACCGTTGCCGTGCCGAAGGTGACAGAACCGGCATTAAGCGTGTTTGTGTTCAAAGAGGTTCCTGTAGCGTTTGAGAAACCGAGGTTCGAACCAAAAAGATTGGTGGAAGTCGTATTGGTGCCGGTGGCATTGGTGAAGGTAACTCCGGCAAGGGAGGAAACGCCTGTAACCGAGAGCGTGCCGGTGGCGGTAAGGTTGGAAGTGGTGAGGCCGCCGAAGAGCGTGAGGGTTGTGGTCGCAAAGGCTCCACGGTTCGTGACCGAAGCGAGGGTATCGGCTTCAGCGGCAGCCGAAGGACAGCCAACACCGTTCTGGAGACAGATCCCCTGTCCCGCGACCGTTGCAGAAGCGAAGGATGCGAAATTCGTATTAAGCGTAGAACCGGTCGCGCTACCAAAAGACAAAATTCCAATCGCGGCATTATTTGAATTCAACGAAGTTCCCGTGGCTGAAGTAAACGAAAGCAATCCAGTAGCAGCAAGATTCGTTGCAGTGGTGTTCTGGAGCGATGTGGTTCCGGTCGCGGTAATATTCGACGCACTCAATCCTCCAAAGAACTGAACCGTGGTCGTCGTAAAGCTTCCGCGAGCCGTGACCGACTGAAGCGTATCGGAAAGAACCGTACCGCTCGGACAACCGACGCCATTCGCAAGACAGACAGCGACACCAGAAACCGTCGCCGTAGAGAATGTACCGATATTCGCGAGGATCTGGGTACCAGTCGCGGTTGAGAACGAGAGAAGCCCTGTCGAGGCAAAGTTCGTTGAGGTTCCGTTCGTAAGAGCCGTGTTCTGAAGCGACGTCAGACCTGAAACCGTTGCCGTGCCGAGGGTGACAGAACCGGCATTAAGCGTGTTTGTGTTCAAAGAGGTTCCTGTAGCGTTTGAGAAACCGAGGTTCGAACCAAAAAGATTGGTGGAAGTCGTATTGGTGCCGGTGGCATTGGTGAAGGTAACTCCGGCAAGGGAGGAAACGCCTGTAACCGAGAGCGTGCCGGTGGCGGTAAGGTTGGAAGTGGTGAGCCCTCCAAACAACGTCACACTTGAAGTCGCAAAGGCTCCGCGACTCGTGACCGAGGCCAGGGTATCGGCTTCAGCTGAGGCAGACGGACAGCCGACACCGTTCTGAAGACAAATCCCCTGTCCGGCAACGGTAGCGGAGGCGAAGGAAGCAAAGTTGGCGTTCAAAATCGACCCAGTGGCACTTACAAAAGTCAGTAAACCATTAACGCTAGCCGATGAACTAAAGACAAAGTCTCCGGTTGAAGTACCTCCTCCAAACTGGATCGCATTCGTCGTCGTGTTACCGGCATTCGTCACCGTCTGGAAATTCGGACTTGTGCTAGAAGGACAGTTGGTTCCATTCGCCAAACAAACAGCGATACCGTTTACGAGCACTGCGGTCGACGTAACAATAGAAGCGGAAAGAACTCCAGCATTTAATGTTGCACCAGTAGCATTTCCGAACACGAGCAGACCCGCGGCAACCGTATTCGCATTCAATATTGAACCCGTCGCATTCGTAAATCCTAAGTTTGAAGCAAAAATATTTGTAGCCGTAGCATTCGTTCCAGTCGCATCCGTGAATGTCACTCCTCCCAACGAGGATACCCCACCAACAGTAAGCGTACCGGTTGCTGTTACGTTCGATGTTGTAAGTCCACCAAACAGCGTAACTGATGATGTAGCAAAGGAACCGCGATTCGTAACGCTCGCGAGCGTATCGGCTTCAGTCGCGGTGGAAGGACAACCAACACCGTTCTGCAAACAAATCCCCTGCCCTGCAACGGTAGCCGAGGCGAATGAAGCGAAGTTTGCGTTAAGCGTAGAGCCGGTTGCGCTACCAAAAGACAAAATTCCAATCGCGGCATTATTTGAATTCAACGAAGTTCCAGTCGCTGAAGTAAACGAAAGCAATCCAGTCGAGGCGAGATTCGTTGCCGTCGTATTTTGAAGTGAAGCCGTACCGGTAACTGTTAAATCACTCGTCGTGAGACCTCCAAAGAACTGAACCGTGGTCGTCGTAAAGCTTCCGCGAGCTGTAACGGACTGGAGGGTATCGGAAAGCACGGTTCCACTTGGACAACCGACGCCATTCGCAAGACAGACAGCGACACCAGAAACCGTCGCCGTAGAGAATGTACCGATATTCGCGAGGATCTGGGTACCCGTTGCTGTCGAGAATGAGAGAAGTCCGGTAGAGGCAAAGTTCGTTGAGGTTCCGTTCGTAAGAGCCGTGTTCTGGAGAGACGTCAGACCTGAAACCGTTGCCGTGCCAAGAGTGACAGAACCGGCATTAAGCGTGTTTGTGTTCAAAGAGGTTCCTGTAGCGCTTGAGAAACCGAGGTTCGAACCAAAAAGATTGGTGGAAGTCGTATTCGTACCCGTTGCATTCGTCCATGTGAGATTCGTGGTGTTAAGAGTTGCAACCGTGAAGGTAGAAGCGATGAGATTTGTGAAGACTCCATTCGTCGCAAAGAAATTCGTCGTCGTGGCATTAGTGCCCGTCGCATTCGTGAAGGTAACGCCGGCAAGGGAGGAAACGCCTGTAACCGAGAGCGTTCCGGTGGCGGTAAGGTTGGAAGTGGTGAGGCCGCCGAAGAGCGTGACACTTGAAGTCGCAAAGGCTCCACGGTTCGTAACCGAGGCCAGGGTATCGGCTTCGGTAGCAGTACTCGGACAACCAACGCCGTTCTGCAAACAAATCCCCTGTCCGGCAATGGTAGCCGAGGCGAAGGAGGCGAAGTTGGCGTTAAGCGTAGAGCCGGTTGCAGCAACAAACGAGAGCAATCCCGTTGAGGCGAGATTGGTTGCGGTGGTGTTCTGAAGCGAGGTGGTTCCAGTCGCGGTGAGGTTGGAAGTGGTGAGGCCGCCAAAGAGCGTGACGCTCGAGGTAGCAAAAGCGCCTCGATTGGTAACGGAAGCAAGCGTATCACTCTCGGTTCCGGAGGCCGGACAATTCGTACCGTCAACAAGACACACCGCTCGACCATTCACAAAAAGCGCCGTCGTCGTAACAGTCGTTCCAGAAATAGTAACAGCATTTAGAGTCGATCCCGTCGCATTTCCAAACAAGAGCGTGGCGATATTCGCACTCCCGGAATTCAAAACAGCAATCGTACCCGTCGCCGATGAAAGCGTACCGATCGTACCGCTCCCGATATTCGTACTATTCGCATTCAATGTCGATCCGGTCGCCGAGCCAAACGTCAAAAGACCGGCGATCGATGCGGGTCCAAGCACTCCCAAATTTGTCGTAGTCGTATTCGTACCCGTTGCATTCGTCCAAGTAATATTGGTCGGATTAAAGGTGCCGACAGAAAGACTTGTGAACACGGCATTGGACGCAAAGAGATTCGTTGAGGTCGAGTTAGTCGTTACCATGCTCGTTCCTGAACCAGCGCTAAACGTAAAATTCTGAAGCGTTGCTGACCCACCAACCGTCACGTTTGATTGAAAGACAAAATTCGCTGTCGATGTTCCGCCGGCAAAAATCAACGCATTTGTCGTGCTATTCCCAACATTCGTTACTGCCTGCAAGCTCGTCGAGGAACCGGATGAGCCTAAAATCGTCCAAAGAGCCGCTTGGCCATCATAGTAACGCAAACTGCCATCGGTTGTATTATAATACATTCTTCCACCTGTCGCGGAAACTGGATCACTGTCGAGGGAGTTGATGCCGCCAGCCGTATACGCGTACGCAACATTATTAACAGCAACACGCGGCGACATTTCACCATCGCTATTCACTTCTGTGGTGAGATACAGCGGCTGATTAAAATCAAACGTCGATGGAAACGGGGTGACAGAACCAAGCCGAACCGCAAAATATCCATCACTAACACTTACACCTGTCTGTGTCTCCGTCCAAAGCGATACGCCTCCGGAAGCAGCCGAATACAATCGAAAAGTAAAATTATAACTACCGCTTAATGCGACACTGGAAGAATTTTTAAGTCGCCCCTGATAACCGAGTGTTGTCGGAGTGGCTGCGTACGCAGGTAATGCACGGAAAAAATCCAAGAAAAATGTTGGAGCATTCGGAAAAAGCCCCATTCCTGACAATTGAATCAAGGAAAGGATCGTGGCAATTGTTTTCCGAAACGTACGCTTGATTTTAACCACCCGCTTTGGCTCCATTTTTTATTTGAATATTACCGTGGAACAAGGGTTCAACGGCCAAATCAATTATACTCCTTTTTCTGCAAAAATTAGCTAAAACTGTGGGTAACTAATCAAGATCCAACTTATTTTTTACGTCGCTTCTTTTCCAATGTACGTCGCCCCACCAAAATCCCAAAAATAAACAAGAGAAGAATGGCAAAAAATGCCAGAACTAAGCGCAAAATAGAATCTTGCCATCGCTCAGCTCGTACGAGATCCGCATCAACACCTGTGATCTTGTCCGTAAGGCGGAACTCGGTAACCCCTTCCGAGGCATTACCTGCATAGTCAACAGCGCGCACTCGAGCACGATAGTCCCCAGCACCGAGCTCAGCCAAAGACAAGTAAGGCAATGCTGTAGAAGTGACGAATGTTTCATTGATACTAACGTCGTAACGCGCGACACCAGAAGCATCATCCAAAGCTGTAAATCTAAGAAAATTCGGCGTTTGCGGACGAACATCGTTCTGGTCAACAGACACCGCCAACGGACGTGGAGCTGTTGAATCAACCAAGAAACGGAAGTCTTTACGGACAATCTCGCTCGCAGAGTAACGGACAACCAAATGACCATACCAAACGCCATCGTTTGGAGCATCAAATGAAGCCGAGCTTGTAGCAACAGCTCTCATCTCCGCAGGACCTTCCGGCGCCTGATCAAAACCAACCGTGTAAGAAATCGGCTGTCTTCCGCTGAATTTCCACTCAAGACCAAGGCCTCGCTTTGGATACCAGACATTCTGATCAGGATGCGTCTTACTCAAAAGATCGATCGTCGTCTGAACCGGCGGCGTCACCGGAATCTCGCCGGGTGCCGGAGCTTCCACGATCTTGATCTTCAAACTCCCCCGTCCTGTCGTCTGATCTTCTCCTGCGGACAAAATACGCGTTCCTCCTTGCAGAGAAATCGTCGCCTCTCCAATTTTTTTCGCACGAAATGTCAGGACACCGGCCTGCGTTCCACCATTCACCGGATTCCCTAAAGAGAAACCGCCAAAATTAAACGTTCCACCCGTTGCACCTGATCCAGGCGAGCGCGTCGGCAAAGACGATCCATTCGCCATCCCTTGAAACTCGAGCAAATCCGTAGGAAACGAGCCCACAAAACGCACCGTATCAACATCAACAGCTCCCCCAACCGTCATACGTACCTGGAACGTTCTCCCAACCTGAACCTCAGCTGGCCCCGTCAAACCGGCAGATGCGGCAAAAACATCTCGCGGCACGAGCAGGAGGAGAGCAAAAAGAAAAAAGAAACGCTTCATAATCAATATCGTCGACCCCAATGACTGGCGAGCAACGATAGATCGATATCATCAATCATACCATCTTCATTAAAATCAGACTGGCGATCATAACGACGCCAGTGCCTGGTGAACAAAGAAAGATCGACATCATCAACCACCCGATCATCATTCACATCCCCGATCAAACGACGATGCACCATACCTATAACAACGATAGAAACGCGATCTCCGAGTTTTGCTTGAATCTGGATCAAATTATCCCCCAGTCCAAGAGGCAAACTCCGTTCCCAGCGCTGTTCATTCGGATAAATCACGCCAATATCGGAGCTATTCAGCAAAATAGCCGCACCATCAACACCGCGTGAACCCTGAACAATAGCCGTAGTTTTATAGGTCCAATCCCGAGGATCAATTGTAGGCGCGGGCTCAAGTCTCGGTCCCGTTTGAGGCAACGGAAGCCCTCCTCCGCCACCTCCCCCTCCGCTAGGAGGCGGTATGACGACAACGGTCGGCGTTGTTCCGCTCGTTGATTGTGCTCCGCTTTCCACCAGGAAAGAAGGACTCTGCACGCTGCCAACAATCGATTGCACCGATCCATCAATTTGAAAATTTCCGGACTGGGTATTAACAATCAAAGGTAAGATCGAGGAGTCTGTATTCTGAAAATTTGTACTTGAAGCATTCTGGGCCAATACCAAATGAATCGGCAGTAAACCGCAAATCAACAAAAAGATCGCAAACCCACGCAGAAACATGCCATCATAGTAAATGTTCAACCCCATTCGTTCAATGTACACTAGCCCGCATGTCGCTCGCCCGCTCCCTAGCCCTCAATACAGGCGTACAAATACTCGGTAAAGGCGTATCCACCGTTCTCGGCATCGTCATCATCGGGCTCATGACGCGCCAGCTCGGCACGGAAGGCTTTGGTGCCTACTCGACAGCAAACGCCTTTCTCCAAGTCTTCGCACTACTTCTCGACCTCGGCTTGAACGTAACGCTCGTCGCACTTCTCGGCGAGCATGCCGGTGATGAAAAATATGAGAGGCGCTGTACGAGCGCGCTTTTCACATTGCGCATCGTCATGGCGTTTTTGATTCTTGGTCTTGTCGCGCCAGCGGTCGCACTCGCTTCTCCTTATCCGCTTGCACTCAAACTCGCGATCATCGCTCTCACCGGTTCATTTATTTTCCCGAGCTTGAATCAAGTCGTCGTAGGCGCGCAACAGCGTCACCTTAGAATGTCGATGGCCGCCATTGCAGAAAATGTCGGCCGCGTGATCGCACTCGCCGGATTACTCATTGCACAATCGCAGGGCTGGGGCCTCGTGCCGATCATGTGGTTCATCTCGCTCGCCGGGTTTGGCAACTTCATCCTCAACTTCCTCTCTGCCCGCAAATACGCCGATTTCCACTGGAATTGGGACCCAGTGTTCTGGAAAATGGCTCTACACAGATCCTGGCCGGTCGGACTTTCTATTGCTTTCGGGCTCGCGTATTTCAAAGCGGACACGCTTATTCTCTCGTTTGTTCGTCCTCAAACCGAGGTCGGAATCTACGGAGCTGCTTACCGAGTACTTGAAATACTCATCACTGTCCCCTTCATGTATGCCGGCGTACTTCTTCCAATCCTCTCCAACGCCTTTGCAAAAAAAGATCTTCCAAAATTCAAAAACCTCGTCACCAACTCGATCGATGTCATGCTCGTCTTTTGTTTACCGATGATGGCCGGCACCTGGATCCTCGGCGAACGTATTATGATATTAGTCGCCGGTCCGGAGTTTGCGGACTCCGGTCGCATCCTTTCAATTTTGATCGTCGCCGTCGCCGCCATTTATTTAAATACCGTCTTCTCGCATATCGTGGTCGCAATCGATGGCCAGCGTAAAATGATTCCGGTTTATATTGCGGTTGCGATCGGCGCCGTGATCGGCTACCTCCTCTTCATTCCAACGTACGGCATGTGGGCAGCTGCCTGGCTCACCGTCGCTTCCGAAGTTCTCGTCGGACTTGGTTCCATCATCGTCTCGCACAAAGCCATACCGACAGAATTCAAGCCGCGCGTTCTCCTCGCCGCAATCGGCGCATCAATACTCATGTCGATTTTTGTCTGGTTCCTACGCGATCAATTCGTTGCGATTCCGATCCTTGTCGGCGCAATCGTCTATGCTCTCGTCCTCTACGCCATGGGCGGTATAAAAAAAGAGACGCTTCAAGACATTCTCAAAGCCAAAACGTCAAATCCTCCGCTAGTATAAGCGGAGGATTTCAGTTTCAGTCTCGGAAGTCTTCTGGGCAATAAAACCCGGTCTTCACATGTTGGCCGATGGGCACAACGCACTTGGGCATGAGGATTGTCCCCGGCTCAATCGTGGCTCCGGCACCGATACGGCATCCGTCGCCAACGATGACTCCGCACTTCTTGCGATTCGTGAGCCTCACTCCTTCGTGAAGCGGTTCGAGTTTACCCGTAAGCGGCTTATGCAGAAGAAGTGCCGTCGGCCCGATGTACACATCGCGCCCGATGATCGAATCCGCGACCTGCGCGCCCGCGTCAATCTCCGTACGCCGACACACGATCGAGCGATTCACGATCGCAGAAGTTCCGATCGTTACATTCGACTCGATGAGCGAGGGACCGAGCACCTTGCACGATGATCGGAAACTCACGTGCCTACCGACCCAGATTGGTCCCGCGAGCTTGGCCGTGTCGTCAAACTTACGCATCCATCCGCCATAGAAATGCTCGGCGCCGATATCCGTCAGCGCGGAATGCAGATCCGTGTCCTCTTCACGTTCTGTCTTGTACATCGGAGGGAACAGTCGAGGAAGCTCGTTCTTGAGCGCACGAAATCGCTTCTTGCATTCGGCGATATCCGCATCGCCATTCTCGACCATCGGATACCAGACCTGATGCACTTGCACGTCCGTATCGATGAACAAGCGCAGTGTCCAACCAATTCGCGGGCTGATCTCGCGCAACACGGGGACCTGGAAATCATTCCCATTGTTGACTTCGTACTCTGGCTTGATCACGGGAAATCGCACGGCAGGCATACATCCTCCTCAACTATTCTTCGCTAGGTAGAGGCAATCCACGATCCGCCTCGATCTCGATGACGCACTCGAGCGGCATCTGATGAAACTTGATCTGCAGACCTTCGGGCAGCTTGTATCCGAGTTCGGGATTGAACTCTTTGGCGAGACCTCTCGTATCAAAGACATGCTCGTCGTAGCGCGACATGAAGTGCGCAAACGGCTCGTCGATGACGAACTCTGCATGCTCCCAACCTTCAGGATACGGGGCACCCTCTTTCGGCGCCGGCAACTCGATCACGCGGATGATACGTCCCGCGATCTTGATCGGCGTGTAAAGCGTGAACACGGTGATCGGCCGGCCGTTCACCATACTCTCGTGCGTCTTCTCGGCAAAGAGTCGCCAAACATGCGCAAGCTCTTCATAACGCTTCATGTCCGCCACGCGATAGCACACATGGTCCATGAGATATTCCGAGACGTCGATCCCGGCCTGACGAGTGAGCTCGAGCAATCGAGGCACGAACGATTCGAGTCCGTTCAGCATAGGTTTTCCTTTCAAGGAACCGCCGCAAGCTCATCATTTTACGGAAGCGATGTCAACGCAGAATCGACCATTGACAAAGAGCGATATTCAGATTCAAATAGTCACCGGAGGCTTGAATGGTCTACGCCCTTCTCGCGGTACTAGCCGCCATCGCATTCATCGCGCTCTGGCTATCGATCAAGCAATCGGAGCAGACGATCCGCGTGGAAATCATGCAAGTACTGCTCCTGATCGAGGACACACATCCGGGCCATTACACGGAGATTCACTACGGAAAAGACCCAAGCGCCGGAAGAAAGATGTTGAATCTCCTCATTCTGTACGGTCACATCGAGTGCATTTCTGCCCCACCTCCGATCCTGCCACCTGGCGCAAAAAAGCCGGCAGCGAGACTTTTCTACCGTCTTACACCGGAAGGGATCTACATCGCGCGAAAGATCCGCGCGAGCCAAAAACGTAAACACTAAAAAAGGCCGCCCTCTCTGGACGGCCTTTCGCATTCTCTAGCGCTTCATCCAACCAAAGATGACAAGCGCCCCAGCAACCAAGTTCAATATCGAGTGTCCCATCATCTGCGACGCAGGCAATCCCGCCACCAACATATAGACATGCGTCACAAGCACGATCACGGCACCAATCCAGAAAGACCACATCGCGAGAGATTTTTGATTCATATCAATACAGCGTACTCCTTTCCTGTAAATAGAGATACAAAACGCAAGAGTCCGACGCAAAGCAATGCGTCGGACTCAGCAGCAGATCTATCCCTTCTTGACCGCCTCGGCGATCTTGTCGAGCTCACCGCGAATGTAGTTCAGGAGCTCAGACGGCTTGCGCTTCCCACGATCAGGATGCGTGAAAGCCTTGGTCGCCAGCTCCGGCGTTGTCGAGGAAATGTCGGGCTTGTTGCCCGCGTAAGCGCCCGAGAGCCCCTTACCTTCGATGGACTGCCGCAGTCCTTCGCCATCCAAGAAGCAGACCATCGCATGCCCCGGGGAAGCCTCGAGCTCGCCGACGATGATGTGCTTGGCCGTCGCCTTGAGGAGCCGCCGTGCGGCATTACCCTCGACGCTGCTCAAGAAGCTCTCGAGCTTGCGCGCCTCTTCCTCGATCTCCCTGGCCTCGACCTCGGGCTGACGCTTCTGCGCCTCGACCGTCTCTGCCGCCTTCAACCACTCCCTGTGACCCATGGGAACCTCCGATTAATAAAGAACCGAGGAAACCATCGCAAAAAAGAGGAATTTTGTAAAGGGTTGAATCTAAAAAGCACTTACCAAAATTTCATCTAAAGCTTCATCCAATTCCATAGATGCTAATTCCTTCTTAGCCAACTCAACCAACTCCGGTTTTAACCGTTTAAACAATTCATTCGTTACCTGCTCACCCAAAGTCTTGGCGCGCTTTTCCAAACGACTACGAATAGCTAAAAAACGTTCCAGATAATTGGCAGAAACTCTTTGGAGCTCAGCCGAACGCTCAATTACCTCACGGGCTTCCTGTATAAAACTTTTGTTGTCGAGCCCGTACTGATTTTTGAGGCCTTTTGCCTGGACAATAATCTTCTGCCATAAAGACTCTTCGCGTGTAGAAAGATCCTTGGGCTTCTTAGCTCGGGAAATTACATCCAATAATTCCAAAGCCATCTCCGCATCCTGTCTCAAACGAACCTGCTCCTCCCAAGACTCCTTTGAAAAAGGGTTCTTTGCCTCTTGAAGTTTCTTTAAATGATACTCCTGCTCTTTACGATTTAGTTCCGTTTTTATGTCATGAATATCTTTACGAATAGCATCAAGAGACCTGGAGCGCGGATTCTCTAAGTCTCGCTGAATGCCTCTAAACCAAGATTCGGCTCTATTGAGGTACGGATGGGAGACCGAACTTCTTATTGGCTCAACTAATTCTTGTTTAGATTTAATAAATTCGCTCAAAGCTAATGCCTCCTCCCGAGCTTGATCATATTCAGGCGAGTCAAGGTCAAACTGTATCGGCCGCTCTGGACGACTTGCTATATAATCCTGTACCGCCTGCGTTTTTAATGCTTTCAATTCCGAATCTTCCGGAGATGGTTCCAGGCACTTTTTCATGAAGAAATATTAGCACAAACACAAAAGCCAAGTACTACTCTTGACTTTTTGGCTTATCTCATCTATAAAAGTTAGGTCCTTTCCGAGTTCTCAGACTCCAAGAGGTAGTTATGGGTGGTGAAAACAAAATGAGCGGCAACTTCAACGATCCGCCGCTGGACCCTGAGATCACTCCACGACTCATCCTCAACATTCCCGAAGCTCCGGGATTCCATCTCAACGATAAGTCAACAGAGCAGGAGCAATCACTCTACTCCGACCGATTCAATGCCCTCGAGGAAGCACTCAACAAGTTCATCAAAGAACTCAGTTTCTGCGGCTGGCACAAAGAGTTCTCCTGCGACTATCATCGCGATGAACGGCATCAGTATTTGACGCTTCGCGACGAGCGTGGGGTGATCTGGACCCTGCGATTCTATCCGGATGGAACGGTCGTATGGGAGGAGGACGGAGGTGACACAACCACCACCATCCGCTCATGGGCCGCCGGCATGCAACACGTGAAAAATATGCTCACAATCGAGGCGGAGAAAGAGAGACGAGTTGCTGCAAACAAGCACGCGATCCTCGAGATGCTCACCATCCTCGGTACCTGATCAACAGAACGCACCCAACAAGGTGCGTTCTTACTATTTTTACCAAACACAAAAGCCCAGCCTTTCAGCTGAGCTTCTCTGTCCGGCGGCGGGCTACTCTTCCAGGACCGGGTTGGGTCCAAGTACCATCGCTGCTGAAGAGCTTAACTTCCGTGTTCGAGATGGGAACGGGTGTGACCTCTTCGCTTGGGCCACCGGTCTTGGCTTTCGATTATTCGAAAAACAAAATCGATGACTCAAACTGCGGATTCAAAAGTGATACGTGCAAGGCAGTAGGAAAACACTTGCTACGCGCTACGTAATGTAGCACTTGCTCGACCATCGACAGAGTTTTACATCTGGATGGTGGAAGCATTGGACGATTAGTATGGCTCGGCTAAAGACCTCTCGGTCCGTACACCTACCACCTATCAACCTCCTAGTCTCGGAGGGTCCTATGACGAAAGTTAATCTTGGAAACGGTTTCACGCTTAGATGCTTTCAGCGTTTATCCGTGCCGAACGTAGCTACCCGGCGGTGCCCTTGGTAGGACAGCCGGCACACTAGAGGTTCGTTGTTCTCGGTCCTCTCGTACTAGAGAACAGTTTCCGCAACTTTCCACGCGCACAGTAGACAGGAGACCGAACTGTCTCACGACGTTCTGAACCCAGCTCGCGTACCGCTTTAATAGGCGAACAGCCTAACCCTTGGGACCTTCTCCAGCCCCAGGATGCGATGGGCCGACATCGAGGTGCCAAACCTGGTCGTCGATGTGGACTCTTGGACCAGATCAGCCTGTTATCCCCGGAGTAGCTTTTATCCGTTGAGCTTCCGCCGTCCGATTTCGTACGGTCGGATCACTATGTCCTACTTTCGTATCTGCTCGACTTGTTGGTCTTGCAGTTAAGCAAGCTTATCCCATTGCGGAACCAGCGCGATTTCCATCCGCGCCTAGCTTACCTTTGTGAACGCCTCCGTTACCATTTGGGAGGCAACCGCCCCAGTTAAACTACCCATCAGCTACTGTTCCACAATCCGGTTATACGGATCATAGTAAGAATATCGATAGTCCAAGGGTGGTGTCTCATCGGCGCCCGAAGGCTCCCACCTACACTGAACATGAAAGATCGATACCCAATAGCAAATTGTAGTAAAGCTTCACGGGGTCTTTTCGTCTGACTGCGCGTACAGGGCATCTTCACCCCACTTGCAATTTCGCCGAGTACCAAGTTGAGACAGTCGCTCTCTCGTTATGCCATTCGTGCGGGACGGAACTCACCCGTCAAGGAATTTCGCTACCTTAGGACGATTATAGTTATCGCCGGCGTTCATCAGCGCTTCGGCTCAAGGCTGCCGGGTTACCCCATGACCTCTCCCCTTAACGTTCTGACACTGGCCAGGCATCACTTCCTATACGTCACCTTGCGGTTTAGCAGGAAGCTGTGTTTTTGGTAAACAGTCGGAAAGCGTCTTTAGCTGCGGCCAGCTTGCGCTGGCAGGCCTTATCCCTAGGTTACGGCCGTTGTATTGCCGAGTTCCTAAACTTGGTTTCTCTCGTACACCTTGGCACACTTATGCCCACTCACCTGTGTCGGTTTCCGGTACGGTTTCCGTAACATTAGCCCTAGAAGTTTTTCTAGGCACCCCAGTCCCGACCCTTGCCTATCCTTCGATAGGCTTGCGCTCACCCCGAGGCTTATGACTGGCGGATTTGCCTACCAGTCACCCCTGAGTGCCCGAAGATTCATTCCGGGAATCTCGATCAGTTGAAGGATGCGTCACTCCATTGAAACACTACGCAAGTGCAGGAATATTAACCTGCTGTCCATCGACTACGCCTTTCGGCCTCGCCTTAGGACCGACTAACCCAGGGACGATTCGCGTTGCCCTGGAAACCTTGAGTTTACGGTGGACAGGATTTTCACCTGTCTTTTTGCTACTTATGCCGACATTCTCTCTTCCGAACGCTCCACGGTGCCTCACGGCTTCCGCTTCGGCGCAGATCGGAATGCTCCCTTACCAATATGATGATCCAAAGATCATCGATAGTCCGCGACTTCGGTATCGTACTTAAGCCCCGATAAGTTTTCGGCGCCGGACAGCTTGACCAGTGAGCTGTTACGCTTTCTTTAAAGGATGGCTGCTTCTAAGCCAACCTCCTGGTTGTATAAGCCGTCCGACCACCTTTTACACTGAGTACGAATTTAGGGACCTTAGTCTGCGGTCAGGGCTGTTTCCCTCTTGTCCTGTGGAGCTTAGCCCCCACGGACTGACTGCTGGGAACACGTAACGGCATTCGGAGTTTGGTTGGAAACTGTAAGCTTGCGCCCCAGGTCCCATTCAGTGCTCTACCTCCGTTACGTTATTAATCAGCGCTAGACCAAAATCTATTTCAGGGAGAACCAGCTATCACCCAGCTCGATTGGAATTTCACCCCTAGCCACAGTTCATCTCCGAGTGTTGCACGGCTCGTGAGTTCGGACCTCCACTTCGATTTCTCGAAGCTTCATCCTGACCATGGCTAGCTCGCCGGGTTTCGGGTCATGCGTACGCCACCAACGCCCTATTCAGGCTCGCTTTCACTACGGCTTCGTCCCCACGGGGACTTAACCAAGCGACGTACGGCATACTCGTCGGCTCATTCTTCAATAGGAACGGTGTGACGGCTTGCGCCGCTCCACCTCCTTGTAAGCATACGGTTTCAGATACTATTTCATCGCCCTCCCGGGCTGCTTTTCAACGTTCCATCACTGTACTGGTTCACTATCGGTCAGGAAGAGTATTTAGTCTTGGCACATCGTCGTGCCTGCTTCCAACGAGGTTTCTCGTTCCTCGTCGTACTTTGGATCTGGACCAGATGTGCGTATGAATTTCGTTTACCGGACTATCACCGTCTTTGGTTCCACTTTCCAGTGGATTCAACTATTCATCAGCACTATCCGCGTGTTCCGTGGGGAAGCACATGTCCGTCCCGCAACCCTCTCATATCGATGACCCACGTCCGCCATCCTGTCCGCGGTAATACTTGCGTATTGCTCGGTGCAGAATTTGAATATGAAAGTTTGGACTGTTCCCATTTCGCTCGCCACTACTAAGGGAATCCTTTATTTAGTTTCTTTTCCTCTAGGTACTGAGATGTTTCACTTCCCTAGGTGCCCTTCTGCCACCTATGTATTCAGTGGTCAGATCATCGCGCTTCACGCGAAGGGGTTTCCCCATTCAGAGATCTCCGGATCAAAGGTCGGTTGCCACCTCCCCGAAGCTTATCGCAGGCTCCAACGTCTTTCGTCGGCTCTCACTGCCAAGTCATCCACCGTATGCCCTTATGTGCTTCAACCATCCAGGCGTCCGAACAAGTCGGTCTCTGGAATGGTCTTGCAACTACTTCAATTACGTTATGCTCGATTGCAAATGTTGTTTCTATGCCTTGCACGTATCACGTTTGAATCGTTATACGTACCTATCTCGGGTTGTGCAAAAGGCATATCCGCGTCCTCCGCATAAGCGGGGCGACACGGACAGGAATGGGACCCGATCATTGATGGGATACCGTTCCTGTCCGACTCGAGCGAAAGTGTAGAGAGAACGAAAGCGAGCTTGACCGTCGTCGGCCAAGCTCGCGAAACCTGGAGAGGCTTCCGTGAGTCTTAGCCGCAAACATGACGCGTGAAGCGTGATGCGTGTTGCGTGAGGTCGCTCATGAGAAATCTCCAGAGGTCCCCGTAATCTTCCGTAATTCTGGGGGACATGGGTTTTGAAGTGCCGTTAGTTTATAGAACCCCTAAACCCTTGTCAAGGGCTCGGATTCAAAGGAAAATGAGCCTTATGAAGAGCATCCACATTCGAGCCGTCGGCTCCCCTACGGAAGACTGGCAATCCGAGGCTATTTCCATGTATCTCGAGCGTCTTAAGCCTTTTACCAAGGTGGAATTGACCGAGGTCGCGGAAGGCCACCAAGGCTCGGCTAAACCCGACACCAATAAAACCCGGGCTCGAGAAGCCGAGTCACTCGCCAAAGGACAACCTAAGGGTTCATTCGTTATTGCCCTCGATGAAACTGGAACCAATCTTGATTCACCCTCATTCGCACGCAAACTCGAGACCTGGTCCGAGTCCGGTCGTCCACTCGTCTTTTTAATCGGTGGATCTTGGGGGCTTGATCCCGCGCTTCGCTCGCAAGCAGAAGCCGTCATCTCGCTCGGCAAACAAACGCTCCCCCACCAGCTCGCACGCATCGTATTATTAGAGCAACTGTATCGTGCCGAGACGATCATCCGAAAAAAGGAGTATCATAAGTAGCGATGAATGCCTTTGAACGATGGACACCGGCTCCAGCACCGGCCGAGACTCCCAAAAAAGAAATCCGCAAAGCGGAGTTCCGTTTAGTTGAGTCGCAAGAAAATGAAACGCAGCTGCAAATCGGTATTGCAACGGAAGCCTCGCCCGATCATCCGGAACGCAATGAAGACAGCTACTACGTTTCAGAAGAACGCGGCATTGATTTTGTTGCTGACGGAGTCGGCGGTGGTTTAGCGGGTAATCTTGCAAGCGCAAAAGCCGCAGAAGAACTCACGTTGGAGCGCCTCGCAACACGCGACCCGATGACGCGCCTTGTCATGGAAGCAGGCCGTGAAGAGCCGATCGCTATCGCTGCCTTGGTAGAAAACGCGGTCGACCAAACATTGCGCAACATGCAACAAGCTATTGGCAAACTCCATAACGAGTCTCATGTGATTACAATGGCCGTCAAACGGGCGGAAAAGAATATAAACGCAAACTCGATCCGAATGATCCGATGGACCGCCAACTTGTGATGTCGATAGCCCGGTCGATGAGCTGCACAGCCTCCCTTTCCAAAATCTGGCGTGATATCGAGGGTAAAGATTGGAACACGATCGGCCATGTTGGCGACAGCCGCATTTATCGCTTGCGCCAAGATCGATTGGAACGCATGACTCCGGATCACTCCCTCGCTCAAGCCATTGCCGATCTACGCATACCGGACGTGAACGGTGAGCCCATCGAAAACGACCAAGACATCACAAGAAAATTTTCTCTCGCGACACTGGAAAAATATGCAACACAGAGCAGGGAGATCGCATCCATCGCGAGCCTAATGAAAAGAAAGAAAGCCGAAACATTTACATTGGACGATATTCGCCACTACCTCCTGCAATCGTTGGGCAATAAAAATACCAACAAGGATTATTACGGCGCGGAATTGAAACCTTATATCCGTACCGATGAATTAGAGAATGGCGATGTATACCTCGATTGTTCCGATGGCCTCTCCGACGTTCTCACCGACAATGAAATCCAGGCCATTCTGATCAGGCATATCGACGAACCCCTCAAAGCAGCCCAAGAGCTCGAGCAAGCGGCAGCAGCTCGATCCCAGACAAATCACGTCCGAGGCAAGCCAGATGACATCACGGTCATCGTCAGAAAATATAAGAAGAAAAAGAAAGAAGAAACGGCATAAAACAATTCGCCCCCGCAGACCAGTCATGGTCGCGGGGGCGTTTCTTCAGAGGATTTTGTCCTCGCGATGCCTCGGGTAGGTCCGCGGGAGATCGGCGATGGCGCGGCTCATCACGTGCATGCTCAGCCCGTTGTAGAGCGGATGCTCGTGAACAAGATCTCCGTTACCAGAGAACAGGATGACATCGCCAATGGGCAGGATCTCATCGCTCATGCCGCGGAGATCGGCATCGGGCAAGAGTTTGCGTGGTCGCGCGCAAGTCATGGTGATGAGTGAGCCTTCCGTATCGATCCACTCGATCTTCTCGAGCTCTTCCTCGCCGAGGAATTCGTCGTGACGGACGATGATCGAGAGTTGGCCGAGCCAGACGGGCGGCAGCTTCTCGTTGATGCGGAAACGGATGCGGAGCCGATCACGACGCCTGTCATAACCCACCCACACCATCTTGATGCAATTCAGGAATTCGCGATGCTTGTCACGAAACAGGTCGAGCACGGGAGCGGGGTCCATAACCACCTCAATCCATCGGACACGTGCTTGATACAGGATTTTAGCGATTTTGTCAACGGTCGAGCCAAACTATGATATACTTCTAGCTATCAAAATATATCGATCTTTGCGCCCCTTTTATGCCATCTGTAAAATCCAAAAAAACTTCAGCCGTAAAACCAATGCCAGCAAAATCACACCCGACCAAGGGTCGTGATGGTCACGGCGCTCACTGGCACGCCGTCCTCTGGATTGCTGCCATCGCGATCACCTTCTCGGTCTCGACCATCTCCTTGGCTGCTATGGCTCAAGGCACATCGTCTGGCTACCAAAAAAATGCCACAGGCATCCTCCAATCTATTTCCGACATCAGAAAAGACGTCCGTGAAATTGGTGCTCGCGTCATGCGTATTGAAAACAGTCTAGCCGAGTAAGACTATGCCGCTCGGCTCACCTAAAAAAACCCCACGGAAAGCTCCCTGGTATATCGTTACCTGGATCGCACTGATCGTGACGGTTTTTTCTTTTTCAACAATATCGCTCGCTGCCCTGGGCCAAGGAACGACGCGAGGATACGCAAAAGATAGCGGAGGCATTCTGATCGCACTCAACGACCTACGCAAAGAAATACGCGATATTGGCGTACGAATACTCGGAATAGAAACAAAAATGAGAAGCCGAGGCCTAATCCGTACAACAACACAAACAACGCCCACGCAGCTTCTAGGTTCATCAAATCTTCCATCAAGGACAGGAGAAACGGCACCGCAAGCAGAACCCCTGCCGCCTCCTCAACCATCAGAGTCGATTCCTCCGCCAACACAACCAACTCCCCCGTCGGAACCAACACCACCTCCACCTGCTCCCCCACAGCCAGATCCTCAGAAAGAAAAAAATCTGAATACGTGTATGCAGCAATGCGAGAGCGCGTTCAATAAGTGCCTCGCCGCAACCAAAGAAACGCCGCTCGTACCAAGCCCTGGAAATGACTTTCTCTGTGTAGAAAATAACGAGAAAGAATGCAAAGGACTTTGTAGCGACTGGTACTTCTACCCAGCACCAACGAAACCACCCGTACCGCCAATCGAGTCAGGCGCTCAAACATGTCTCCTGAACTGCCGTACGGAAATGTCACTCTGCTTCAAAGCAGCCAAGATCAAATACAACGTGGTCGATCCAAAGGTCCCTCCACCGCAAGCGTACTTTAACGAGTTAACCGATTGCGTTGTGAAGAAAGATAATGCCTGCCGCGCTGTCTGCCCAGCGATGAATCCAAGCGCAAAGGCGCCGACACAATAAAAAAAGCCCCCGTGAACCGGGGGCTTTCAGTTTCGCCGATAGCGCCGCTCAGCCGAGATCTTCCAGAGACTCGTCAGGAGAATCGAGATCCTCGTCGTCTTCCGCATCCGTGTCCTCGTCTTCGTCGTCCGTGCTGCGGACAGCCTCGCCATCGTACTCGATCTCGAGCGACTCCTTGGCCCGCTCCATCACGAGCTCCTCGTAGACCTCATCACCGTTGACGCGTACGAAGTACTTCTCGCCAAGCGAGAGATCAGGGAATTCCACGACTCCATCGTCGTCGGTCAGGATCTCGCCGAGATCGGTGCGGCCGCTCGAGAGCTGGACGCGCAGCCGCCGACGCGGCTGGCCGTCGGCATCGTGCACCGTTACTTCGAGCATTCCCTTGGTCGGCTTCTCTCTGCTGCGAGGCTTTTGTGCGGCCATAGTCCCCTCCAATCCGGTTCGACGACATGGATCTTCAATCTCCAAAGGACACTGACAGACAATCGGAAAACGCTTATTCTGTCAATGGGTCAAGCCAGATAAAAAATCCCCGCATTATGCGGGGATTTTTTTATGGTGCCGAGAGAGAGACTCGAACTCTCATCCTCTTTCGAGGGCCAGCTCCTAAGGCTGGTGTGTCTACCAGTTCCACCATCTCGGCTGGCGCCCTCAGGCTACGCGAGTCCTTGAGGAAAATCAATTGAACGTCGCTCGCGCAAACTCGACCCGGAACGGTTTGCAGTAAATCGAAATATACGGCGCCTTAGACAAATCAAAGTCCTGTGGCAAATCGTATGTCTGCGCCCCGCGTGAATTCTTAAGCGGCGCAATCTCAACCTCCCCTGCTTTCACGACCAGATAAGGCCCAGGCGTCACAAAAAACTCTTCCGATAGCACGATACGATAAATATTCCCGACTTTCACAATACGCACTGTTCCACCGCCTTCATGAAAATTCTTGCCGGAAAAATCGGCCAACCGCTCCGCCGTCCCACCCATCATCGTATCGATGGATTCTCGCAATTCCTGACGTTTTTCATCCTCGGAAAGCTCTGGCATGGGGGCCTTTTCCATGACCGCCTCGATCGCCTTGACCTTATCCTGATCATCCATAAGAGCGAGCTGTTGCTCGTTTGGTAAGTCGCCAAGCACGTACTTGGGTCCGTTTTGGCACCCGGCGCCAGCCAAGGCGAGGGTCAAAACAAGGCTTGTCATGGCCATTTTTTTCATACGTATACACAGCATAGCAGATGCTCTTGCCAATCGTTAGAACTTGAACAAAGATCGGAGGGTAAGACCATTGACATTTTATTAAAATTCTGCTAAGGTTAGCCCATCGCTAATGCGATATCATCCTATGAATAAGACACTCTTGAGTCTGATCTTGGTTGCGCTCATCGCCGCGCCGCTTACCGCTTTCGGTAACGTCGCCACGGTATTCGCTGCCTCGACCAACACCGCGATCCGCGGACAGTCCCAGCAAACCGTTTATTGGTACGCCAATGACGGCAAGCGCTATGTATTCCCGAATGCTGCCACGTACTTCACGTGGTTCCCGTCATTCGACAATGTCCAAAACATTTCCGACTCGGAACTGTTTGCGATTCCGCTCGCCGGAAACGTGACCTATCGCCCGGGCGCCAAGCTCGTAAAAGTTACGACGGACCCTAAGGTATACGCTGTCGCACGCGGCGGCGTCTTGCGCCATGTCACGAGTGAGTACCTCGCGACGCAATTCTTTGGTTCTAACTGGGCCTCCCAGGTTCAGGACGTACCGGATGAATTTTTCGTGAACTACACGGTTGGCTCGCCGATCTACAACACATCTGACTACAACGTCAGCAACGAGTACAACGGCGTCTTCAACCCAAATGACTCGCTCCGCACCCAAGGCCAAAACAACAATGGCCAGTCCGGATCATTGACCCTCACCGCTGATCGCACGTCGATCACAAGCGGTCAGGCTGTGTATCTCACGGGTACCTACTTCGGCACATTGCCAACGAGCGGTTACCTCGAGATCAAGGATGTTCGCACAAGCAACACGCTCAAGACCTGCTACAACACGAGTACATGTAGCGTCACGGTCTACCCGACCACCGATTCTTCACAGAACTCGGTGCAGTACTACATCGTCGCCAAGAACAGCAACGGTACGCACATCGGAACCCAATACGGTCCGGTGATCTACACCAATGGTTCTTCGCAAAACGGTACGCTCACCCTCACTTCCGACCGCACAAACGTCACGAACGGTCAGCAAGTAAATCTCTACGCCAACTACAACGCCAACATTCCGAGTGGCGCGCGCATGGAGATCAAGGAAGTCCGCACCAATAACGTTGTGAAGTCCTGCTACAACGTCGCTTCCTGTTCCACCGCGATCTACCCGTATCAAACCGGTTATTCTTCGACGCAATATTTCGTCGTCGTGATCGATACCAACGGCAACCAGATCGCCACCCAGTACGGCCCGACCATTTACTTTGATGGTTCCAACGGCCAGACCGGTACGCTCACCATCACATCCGACCGCACCAATATCACGAGCGGTCAGTCTGTGACTCTCAATGCGAATTACAACAATAGCCTCAATGGAGGTCGTATCGAGATCAAGGAAGTTCGCACCAACACCATTGTTAAGTCCTGTTACGACACGACCTACTGCACGGTCACAGTCTATCCGTACCAGACGGGCTACTCCTCGACCCAGTACGTCGCCACGGTCTTCAACAACTCTGGTTCGCAAATCGCTACCCAGAATAGCTCCACGATTTACTTCGATGGCTCCAGCCAGACCGGTACGCTCACGCTTACCGCTGACCGCACCTCGATCACCTCTGGTCAGAGCGTCATGCTCTCGGCTAGCTACAACAACAGCCTTAACGGTGGCCGCATCGAGATCAAGGAAGTCAGCTCGAGCAACATCGTATAAGCTTGTTACGACACGGCCTACTGCAGTGTTACGGTGTACCCAAACCAAAACGCCTCCACGCAGTACGTTGCAACGGTCTTCAACAACTCCGGCTCAATCGTCGCTACCCAGTACGGCCCGACGATCTACATCAACGGTAACAACAACGGCTCCTCAAACGACGGGACGAACTACATCAACGGCTTGACCCTCCAGTCCGACCGCACCTCCGTCGATAACGGCGGCATGGTGAAGCTCACGGCTAATGCCTACAACGCCGGCAACTGGAGCTACGTCGGTAATCGCATCGAGATCCGCGATGTCCGCACCGGTTCCATCGTTCGCACCTGCTATGACCAGTCCTGGTGTGTCGCCGATGTGTCCGTTCAGGGCAACAACGGTACCGCTCAGTACGAGGCTCGCATCTATGACCGCAACGGAAACTTCGTCATGAGCCAGTTTGGTCCGGTGATCTACGTGAACGGTACCTCCACAGGCTCGACAGGCACATCCAATAACGGACTGCTCTCGATCAACGCCAACACCATGAATCCGACTCATGGCCAGTCCGTTACCATTACGGCTAACTACTCGGGATCGCTTCCTTCCAATGGTCGCATCACGATCGGTACAGCCAACGCAGGCTCGGTCGCAACCGTTGTCCAAACCTGCTACAGCAACCCGTGCTCGTACACGTACATCGCTGGTCAAACGTATAACAACGTGACATTCCAAACGTTTGCCTACGATACGAACGGTAACCTGATTGCCTATGTGCAACCGGGTATCTACGTAACGACCAACGGCTCGTCGGGTTCCGTCGGCCAGATCCCTAACACGGACATTTACATCGCGCCTTCTACGAACGTTCGTGCCGGCGGCACGGTGTATCTCACCGCCAGCTTCACCAACCTTCCGTACGCCTCGGCTAACACCGTTATCCGCTTGTACACGGAACAGTCATCGACTCCGGTCGGCACCTGCACGGGTTCAGTCAGCTGCTCGGTCCCGTACACCATCAGCAACAGCGGCGTAAACACGCGCGTCTACGGCGTCGCCAGCAACAGCTCGCTCGGCAACACCATCGAGACCGCCCGCATCCCGCTCGCAACGTTCTAACCAGAACAAACAAAAAACCCTCCGCTCGGAGGGTTTTTTGTTTGTACGCGCGTTCATTGTTAAACTAAACTCAACTATGAAACATCTCTCGATACGAGTCGCCGGCTTCCTGCTTGGAATCTCGATACTCCTTCCCACCTCCCCCATCGCACTTGCGGCTGAAAGCGCCGTCACAAGCGTTACCGTAACAGCGCCAGCCTCTGTAACCATCGGAAACGCCTTCACAGTTTCCGCCGCGTACTCCGGTGAAGTGCCGACGACTTGCAGCCTCTTCATTACCAAACCTTCCGGAGAGGGCATCAGTCCCGTTACGATGGTCATCTCAACTCCAGGGTCACCGGCAACCATCGGCTACAACTTAGGAGGTCAACCCGCAGGAATCTATAGCCTAGAGGTACAATGCTCCGATTCCTCGGGAATCGCTCGAATCAGCCCAACGGTATTTATAAACGCTTCGTCATCCGGAGGGGCCGACTCTACTGCTCCTACTATCACTTCTTCCGGTCCAACAACCGCAACAGCAGGTACAGCCATATCTGTAACGGCCGCCTACTCTGATGCCGTCGGTGTCACGAGCTGCGACCTCTATGTAAATAGCGTGCTTCAAGGCTCTATGAGCATCGGTGCAGGAACATCTGGTACCGCGTCTCGCTTGCACACGTTTTCCAGCGCCGGTACCGCATTTGTAGAAATCCGCTGTCGCGATGCCGCAGGAAATATTGGGGTACGTAATCACAGCGTGACAGTATCCGCCGCCAGTGTCGTCACAAGCGTGACGTATGCGGGCCCAACAAGCGTAACCCTGGGTAACTCAACCACATTTTCAGCCTCCTTCATTGGAGCCGCAACAGCTTGCAGCCTCCGCTTCAACAGCGGCGGCATCCCGTTTGGTGAAGATGTCCCGATGACCCTATCGGGAACTTCGGCGAGCGTCACATTCTCGCCCACGGCCGCGCACTATCCCGCTGGCACGCATCAAGTGCGAGCCGTCTGTTATAGCGCCTCAGGCGGAGAGCAGCAGAGCTCGCTTGTCGACATCGTGTTCTCCGCAGCTCCAGCCGGAGATGCAGTAGCCCCCGTCATTTCAACGCTGTCTCCATCAACAGCCACCGTTGGCTCCTCCGTCACCATTTCCGCCAACTACTCGGATGCCGTCGGCGTTACAACATGCCAATATTTCCTGAACGGTGTAAACACGGGAAGCATGTCTCTAAGCGGATCCACCAACGGTACCGCTACACGTAACGAAACATTTGAATTTGCCGGAAGCTACACTGTTGAGGTTCGTTGCTATGATGCCGCTGGAAACAGCGGAACACGTTCTCAAATCGTAACCGCGAGCACGACAGCCCCATCAGACTCAATCGCTCCAAGCGTCTCCTCCCTTGCTCCCGTAAACGCCGTTGCAGGCACCTCCTACGCCGTCACCGCCGTCTATTCCGATGCTGTGGGCGTCACAGCATGTGACCTCTACATCGGCGGCTCCTTGATCGGAGGCATGACGCTTGGAGCAAGCACGGGCGGAACCGTAAGCCGTAACCATACATTCTCAGGCAGTGGCTCCATTGCTATGGAAGTCCGTTGTCGCGATGCTGCCGGCAATTTTGGCAACGGTGTCACTAGCATTTCCGTTACGGCAGCATCCACACCGGCTCCGTCAGGAACAGATACGACGGCACCGACAGTCGGACCCGTTTCCCCAAACACCGCCACACGAGGAACAACCCAAACCTATAGCGTTTCCTTTGCGGACGCGAGCTATATCACCAACTGCACTCTATACGTTCAACAAGGCTCCCGCTACGTTCCATACGTTTTGTCGAGAACAGGTGCAAGCGTCGGCTACGCATCGCATCAATACACCTTCTTTACCTCCGTCACACCTGGCAACTACAACATGTACGCAACCTGCACCGATGAACGCGGCAACGTCGGAACAGGACCTGTTACGAGCATCACGGTAAGTACAACCTCCGTGACCCCAACCACTCCTCCCGGCGGCTCTTACTATCGCCAGCTTGTAAAACTCCGCTGTCCGCCAACCGTCGTCGATTCCAACCACGCATGCAAAGCGATCTACTACGTCAGCTCCGACGGCAAGCGCCACGCCTTCCCAAATGAACGCGCCTACTTCACCTGGTACGCCGACTTCAACACCGTCTACGAGCTCGACTCCCTCTCCACCTTCCCGCTCGGCGCCAACGTCACCTATCGCCCGGGAATCCGCCTCGTAAAATTCACCACCCTCGACCGAGTCTACGCCGTCGGCAGAAACGGTCTCCTCCGATGGATCACCTCAGAAACCGCCGCCCGCGCACTCTATGGCTCCCTCTGGAATCGTCAGATCGATGACATCTCCGACGCCTTCTACACCAACTATCGATTCGGTACCGACATCAACACCACCAGCGACTTCAACCCAGCCGCAGAAGCCGGAGCCGTCCTCCAGGTCGATCAGAACTTTTAAGCCATATTCACGCATCATCGTCACGCATCATTAATAAAAAGCGCTCCCAAACCGGGAGCGTTTTTATGATTATGATTAAGTTGCGTGTATATGGCTTTCTTACGCTCGTTCTACGTACTCACCGTTTTCCGTATTGATGATAATGTCCTCGCCCTGCTTAATGAAGAGCGGTACATGAACCTTGATTCCGCCATCCACGGTAACCTCCTTGGTCATGTTTCCACCAGACACCGTGTTACCAGATGAAGCATCCATCGCTTCCGTAACCTTGAACGTCATCTTGCGCGGAAGCTCAAGGGCGATCGGCTGGCCTTCATACGTCGTCACGTTGATATCCATACCATCGCGGAGATACTTACCATCAGCACCAACATCCGCATCCGACATCGACACCTGGTCATAGGTATCCTTATCCATGAAGGTATAACCCGTCGCATCGTGGAACAAGTACTGCATACGGCGATGCTCTACATCGACCAACGTAATGGTTTCCGATGTCTTATACGTCGTTTCCAACGTCTTGCCGGTCTGCAAATTCTTGATGCGCGTACGCACAAAAGCCGCACCCTTACCTGGGTTGATGTGCTGGAATTCGTTGACGACCCACAACCCTTGCGGATCCTGGATAACAACGCCTTTCTTGATGTCGGATGTAGATGCCATAGATGGCCGGAAGTATGGCTAAAAGCCGTCATTTCGTCAACGGTCCAAGCAAAATGCTATACTGCGAGCAATCCTATGCACGACCAATACAAAAAGAATGCGGCGATCATGTCGACGATTCTCGCGCTCGTCGTGGTAACCAGCGTCATGTTCATTAGCCAAAACGTCTACTCTTCAACGCGCGCCTCTATCGATTGGGTCACCATCAAAGAAAGAATCCAAACCCTCGACTTAAGCGGCATCCCCTCCCGAACCATCGACATCAGTTACAAAGCAACCGGCAGCCCTTTCAGCTCACAATTCCGCAGCGTCTACGTAGCCGTCACGGATAGTGAAAAGGATCAGCCAAAAGAATGGATGGAAATCCAAGAGTGCCGTGTCTGGGGCAAAGTCGATTTCTGGCCGCAAAACCGCTGCACCCTCACCTATCCAAAAGTCGATAAGCCATCAACCTTCTGGATCCGCGTCACGACCAACAACCCGGACGGAAGCGCCCGCTGCGGCTACGGAGTCACACCTTATCCAAACGGAGAATATTGCGGCGACGCAGAAGTCCTCAGCCTCCCGGTCACACCATAATAAAAATCCCCGCTCAAGCGGGGATTTTTAAAACCGTTCTCGAATCGGAATCGGCATCAAGTCGCTAATCGATTTGGTTCCAGTCAAAAGCATCACCAATCGATCCACTCCAAATGCGATTCCCGCTGCCTGCCCCATCTTTGGCAGCGCCTCCATGAAGCGTTCGTCGATCGGCCAAACTTCTTTTCCAAGAGATTTTCGCAACACCTGCTCCTCCTCAAACCGTTTACGCTGCTCGATCGGATCCGCCAGTTCCACAAATCCATTCGCTAGCTCCAACTCCCCGATATATAGCTCGGTACGCAAGGCAAAACGCGGATCAGCAGAATCTTTCTGTGCAAGCGCCGCCATCGAAGCAGGATAATGCGTTAAAAACGTCGGCGTCTCCCCAAGCTTTGGCTCGACCTCGCTCAAAAACACTTTGAAAAACAAGTCGTCCCAAGTGTCCGTTTCCGTCACTGTCTGGCCATGCTCGATCGCAACCTTTGCCATAGCCTCACGATCATCATGCAGCGTTTCCAAATCAATACCTGCGTACAACTTCATCGCCTCTTTCACGGTGAGTCGGCGAAAATCGCCCGTAAACGGCTTACCATATTCTTGAGCAACAAACTTAACCATCGCCTCGGTCCGATCCATGAGCTCGGAAAGTCCGATCCCCTTTTCATACCATTCACACATCAGAAACTCCTGATCATGCGTCCCATCCCACGGTTCGCTATTCCGAAAACACGGACCCAAATCATAAATTTTGTCGAAGCCAGCAGCAAGCATGCGCTTCATAGCATATTCCGGACTCGTAATGAGGGCGGTTTTCAGTTTTTTGTTTTCAGTTGTCAGTTCACCTGACTGATCACTGACCACTGACACCTGACCACTGACCTCAGTCCACATCGGTTCAAGATACGGCTCCTGACCCGGAAGTCCGACAAGTCGCGGCGTCTGCAATTCCAAAAAGCCCTGCTCATCAAAATATCGACGAACAAGCTTCACCACGCGTGAGCGCGCCTGAACCAACTCCTTCTTCATGCGTGCTATCCAAGCAGAAATCCCTTATTTTCTCAAGTCCTTCCGCTTCACGATCATCGTTGGAATCTGTCTCTGTGAAACCCGACCCTGGTCCTCGGGCGGCAACTCAAATGTTCGCGCCAAGCGCTCTAACTCAGCCTGATCAGAAGCGACTTTCTTCTCGCCGGCAAACTCATCTCGAAACTTCTCAATAACTTCCTGACGCTCGGTCTCATCCGCTTGTTGCATCTCCGGAATCGTCTTCGCCCGCTCCGCGCGCTGCATCTCCGCCTCAACTTTTTGGACAGCGATGCGATCAAAGGCATCCGCGGCTAAACGCGCTTCATGCAAAACCGGTCCGCGCGCTCCTTCAGGCACCCAAGAAAAATCCGGCGTCTTGGCTTTTTGCACCATATCGACCAAATCCATAACTCGCTCTTTGGACGTGCCCACTGGTAATAACATCTCAAACTTTTTAGCGAGATCATTGCGCACCAAATCTTCCGGTCGGAAAATCTGTACTCCCTCCCCTTCCCAATCCGTTGCCGGCATATTCCGTTGCTCGTTCATATATTCCAAGTATAACAAAATCCCCCGTTTCCGGGGGATTTGTGTTTAGCGAACCAAGTACGGAACCAAGGCCATGAAGCGGGCGCGCTTGATCGCGTTAGCCAGCTTGCGCTGATGCCAGGCGCAGACACCGGAGCGCTTGCGCGGCACGATCTTTCCAAACGAGGAAAGGTAGCGGCGAAGCGTATCGGTATCCTTGTAGTTGATTTCAGTTACGTTCTGTTGGCAGAAGAAACAGGTTCGCGGAGTGCTTTTCTTGTGTTGCATAAGTGTGGGCGCGTTGGGAACGAATCAGCCGGAAACGCGCGGGATGAAATAAATAATGTTGAGTTTAGAATGGAATATCTTCAAGGCGGATTTCATTGTCACCGATGGACTTGTCCATGGGCGCAACCGTCGGCTCAGGAGATTCACCGGCCGGAATCGATGCCGGCGAGGGCGTACGGCTCGGAGCCTGGGAACCAACGTCCTTACGATCGAGCAAGATCATGTTATCTGCGACGATCTCGGTGCGTTGACGCTTTTGTGCATCCTGGGTTTCCCACTCGCGTGTCTGCAGACGTCCCTCGATATAGACCTTGCGGCCTTTGCCGAGATACTGGCCGCAGATTTCTGCGAGCTTTCCCCAAGCGACAATATTGTGATACTCCGCGCGCTGCTGCTTTTGGCCTTGCGCATCCGTCCATTGCTGGTTGGTAGCGATGCCAAAAGAACAAACATTTTGTCCCGTGGCCGTTGTCCGGAGTTCCGGGTCGCGGGTCACGTTACCGATGATCATGGCGCGGTTCAAATCCATATAGAACCAGTTTAGGCATTGGTGCCGGCTTCCGGCAAGGCCGCTTCAGGAGCGGTCTCGGCCTTGGCTTCGGTCTTCTCGCCCTCAGCAGGCTTGGCGTCTTCAGCCTTGGCCGTATCGGTACGGCGGCGCGGACGATCCTCCTTGTTATCAAGGTTGATCTCCTTGTATTCCACCAAGTTGTACTTGCCCTCGCCAGCTTCCTCCGCACGCAAAATCATGTGGCGGGTGATGTCGGTCGAGATACGAAGGTTCTCATCGATCTTGTTCATGGCCGTACGCTCGGCCGAGAAACGGACAAGCATGTAGTAACCATGGCGCTGATTCTGGATGATGTAAGCAAGACGAAACTTGCCGAGGCGCTTGGTCGATTCAACCGTCGCACCGTACTTGGTAATAAGTGCCGAGATCTTGGTCTCCACCGCTCCTGCCTCTTCTTCAGAAAGAGTGGCCGGAATGATGTACATGAGCTCGTACTTGGATGACGATAATACGTCAGACATAGTTGTTGTGACATGTCCCCTATTTGGGGCTCTGCTGTAAAGCAGATTGGCCAGTCACGCTAGGTTTTTTAGTGGCCAAACCTTAACCAAAACCGCCCGGCCTGTCAACCCTGAGAGGCTGACGGACCGGGCGGCAAAGAGTAGAAAAAGTGCGATGATTAGGCCTTTGCCTTGGGCGGAACCGAGCCGTAGGCCAAGTCGGGCAAGCCAGCCCAGATGGACTTACGCTCGATCCCGAGCTTCTCCTCCAGCTGGGAAATGTACTCGGCCATCTGCGCCGTTCTGGCTTCCAGGAAATTGGGACCCTTCTTGATCCCTTCGATCAATTCCTTGGCCGCCTTGAACTCCTTGCGGGCCACTTCGAGGAAATCGTTGGTTTCGTCGAGATCCTTCTCAGCGGAAATCGCACGACGCTCATACCCGTTCATGCGGCCTTCCATCTCGCTCATGCGCCTCTCGACATCCGAGAGCTTGCCGGTGGTCTCTGCCTTGAGAGCAGCGCCCGACCAAGCGTCGATCTCCTTCTTGAGCTCGAGCTCCTTGTTCCAAGCATCGACCTGTGCCGCATGCTCGCGTTCGCGTAGGCCTTGCTTGTGAAGACGCTCGACGTATTCAGCTTCCGCTTTTCCAAGCTGCTCTTCACGCGACTCGATCCCCTTTTCACGGGCATCAAACTCGCCTTGCAGGCGGATCTGGATCTGAATGAGCTCGTTGAGAGCTTGCGTCTGCGAGTCGAGCAGCTCGGCGTTTTTATCCGCCGCCTCCATGGAGCGCTTCAATCGGCTTTCCGGATCGAGGTGATCGGCGCGAATACCTGTCAGCTTGTAGATCGTCTCGATCGCTTCAAGCTTGGCAGGCTCCAACTCGCGAGCCTTTTGCTCGAACTCCCTTTGCTGCTTGCGATACTGGGCAATGACACCCAAGTACGCAAGCACCGTGATCTTGCGCATGGTCGGAGCCATCGTACGTCGTCGTGAGTAGACATACATGAGCCATCGACGAACCATGTCGACGCGGGCGCGCGCATTATTTGCGTAGATCAGTTGGAGACGCGCATCATCCACTGACTTGAGGAGTGTTGGAAGGCGTTCACGGTGTGCTGTCTCCTCTGACAGACGCCGCTGGAAGTGTTGAATGGCTGAATAGCATTGGCGAAGCAACTTCCGGTACTTGGCCAATTGGACGAGAAGAAGATTGGTACGCCGCCGCAGCCGTCCTTGCTGCGTTTGCGTTTGCGCTAGTTCGTTCGAAGTCTCCGAGATGTTGCGCTTAAGCATCTCGATCTGACTGTTCAGGCTGCTAACCTTGCTGGTTAGCGTTCCAATGATCTCGTCGCGATTGCGGCGCATCTTGTCGGCATACTGGCTCCAAGCGACACGTTCGCGCCGTGCAGAATCCATGATACGCCGCAACATGAGACGCGTTCGCCAGAGCACATACAGCGCTCCGAACCCCATGAGCAGAAACAGCAGGGAGAACAAGGCGGCGAGCCAGCCCATTCCCGTCATGTCGCTCTCGAGGCGGGCATTGCTGTCGCGGAGCAACGCCGTAGACGCTGCAGCTTCGTCGGCCCGGTCATCTGCTTCGATCAAAGCATTATGCGCCGTCTCGAGATCCGTCTCGAGTTCAGTGATGCGACGCTCGAGCAGACGGTTGTGTGAACGCAGCCCCTCCTCCCGCCAAAGCGATTCGGCAGGCGGAGCATCCGAGGCAACAGGCGCCGACTCGAACCGCAGGGGCACGTAATACGTGACACCGGCCAACAGCCACCGTTCCCGCGAAAAATGCTGGCAAGCATTCCACGATTCCGGATCACGGCTCATGTAGGGCCGCTCACCAGGCATATTGTCGCGGCAGACATAGATGATGTGGCCCGGATTGCTCCGGGCGATCTGATCCATGTCCGGCTCCATGCCGATCGCGTGCGCAAGATGCCGCAAACGGGCACCAGACTCGATGCGAACAGTGAAGCCATCGGTATCGCGTTCGATGACGCGCACCTGGGCTTCGGCGGTCGTGGAAAAGGTCATGAAGGCGGTCGCGCAAACGACCGCAATCATGCAGCCGAGCGTCAGCCGGTATCCGTTCATGAATGACTCCCTCTGGGTATGAAAGACCCAGCCTCATTTGGACAATATTTAAAGAAAAAGTCAAGGCCCCGTACCGCAGAAATGCGATACGGGGCCTTCAGTTGTGGGATCAGTCCTTGCCGATCGCGCGCTTGACCGTGACACCCGTCTCTCCACCCGACCCAGTAAGGTCATCGAAGATACTCAGTGATGCAGGCCGCGATACGTCCGGCTCTTCACCATTGCTGGCGTCGAGCGTGACGATCGGCGGAGGCGGCGGAACGAGCGATCCGGGGATCGGACTGTCGTCGCGAGCGGCGGCAGTCATGCCCGGCGAGATGGTCTTCCCGGTACGGGCCTCGAGCTTCTTGTGCTCGAGATCCTTCGGATCGATCACTGCCGTCTTCTCGTCTCGGCGCTCCTCGAGCGCCTTGGCGACCGGTTGACGCTCGAAGCTGTCCGTGGTCTTGCGATCACGGTTGCGCTTCTTGCCATTCGGTCGCTCGGGCGGCGGAGGCGCGTGCTGGCTCATGCGGAACGTGACGTTATCAGGAGCCGGAATCCCGGGATTGGTCGCCTCCCCCTTGAGTGAAAGCGACTCCACGGGCGGAATCACAGCCGGCTCTTCGGGAGGTACCGACGCCGGTTCATGAGCGGGAGCATATCCGCCAAATCCCGGCACCCGTACACCATGCTGCGTCGGATCGGTTGCCAGATCCGACCCGCTCTCATCGAGCGAGCGTTCCCAGGAATCAGTGCTACCACCAAACCCAGGGGTCTGAGCAGACGCTCCCGCGAAAGGAGCATTCGCCGCCGGTGCCGGAACCATCGCGAGATCCGACTCGAAGAGGATCATGAGGTCGTTCAGGACCCCGCGAACCATCCCCTTGAAGAGATCTCGTGCAGACGAGACGCGCTCGATGATCGTCACGAAGGACGGAGTGGAGATCTCGCCGCTACGCGACGCATGGTCGAGAGCGAGTTCCAGGTTGGCAGCGCCATCCTGGTAAAACAACTCGAGCAGCTTGAGCCCATTGGCCTTGAAAGCCTTGAACTCGTTCTGGAGCGACTCGAGCGCGGCCTTGGTGACCGCATGTTCCTCGTCCTTCTTACGAAGGGCCGTGGGATGCTCGAGACCAAGACGAAGCGCCATGGCTTCCGCGGTGCTCTTGGCCGACTCGGCGCGATCCTTGGCGTCAGTCGCTTCACGCAGCTGACGCTCGAGCTCGGGGATCCGGGGATCCTCGATCGGCAATGCCGTCTGAGCGACGCTGAGCCGATCAACCTTCTCCTTGAGCTCTTCCAGCTCCTTGATCTTCTTCTCACGATCGTCGACCAACGCGTGATTGGTCGCAGCCGTATCAAAGAAGAGGAAGAGAGTCTCGAGCGTCAACTGGTCGTTGCGCTTGAGATCTCGGAAGTATTGCTTCCAACGGCGCTTGAGGCCGGTGGCCAGCCTGATGTCCTGCTCTTGCTCTTTGGTGAGAGCCGGGGGGACAGGTCCCGTTTCAGGCAAATCATGATCGTGATCCGAAAGCGTGGGCCTGTACCATGCTCGGATTTTGTCCTTAAGAAGAAGGAGAATCAACGCGACGGACATGATCGCGATGATGAGCCACAGGAGTTGAGGGTTCATCAGAATGGAGGTGGCAGCTCCATCGGATGTTGACGAGGTAAGTGTACCGTCTTCTGCGCTCGTCGGGCGCAGAGCAGCTTCATCTTCAGACGTTCCCGGGAGACTCTCATCGGTGAACGTCATATCCGCGTGCGTGTCCGCCGTGGCAGCAGGTTCAGATGCCTCGTGAGCACCCGTTCCAGCTGATGCCGTCTCCGCACGCGTAAGCGTACGACCAACAGCTCCGAGGACACTACGCACCTGATCATAGGTCGGACCTTGCTCTTCACCCATGAGGTCAGAGAGCTCGGTAAGCCAACCGCCCATCTCGGCAGGCGCCGGGACCGTCTCGGTCACCGTCGTCTCGTCGAGCGTCCGTACCATCTCCTCGGCGCGTTCTCCCGGCGTGAGCCGAGAACGAGCCGGGATGCGGTACACACGGCCAGCCATCGGCCAGCGGGCACAGGTAGGATCCCCCTCGCAGTACGAGGCGTACGTGACGCGCTCTTCCGTCGAGTTGGTACTGCAGCTTCCGTTGTGGCCAAAGCGGTGGCCGTTGCGGCGATAGATGATGATGCAGGGGTTGGCAGCGTCGAGCTGCTCCCAGGTCACGCGCGAGTCACCCTCGAGATCCGCATTCACGCGGTCGAGGATGTCGCGGAGACCTCCCATGCCAGACGTCCAGCTGCCGAAGATGAAGCTTCGGTAGCCGTCCGTGTTACGCGGGTCATCACGCCGTAGCTCGAGGATCTCTCCCCGGCCCGGCATGGGCTGATCCTGCGCCGACGCTGTCGTCGACCCAAGAACGAGGATACAGACCGCAACGAGAGCGGTGAGGAAACGCGGCATGACGGACTCCCTTTCTCTTCCTTCTTCTTTATTCGGTTCGAAGGAGCGGACCGATCGCCTCCGGCAGACCCGGAAAGCGACGGTTCAGCTCATCATACATTAGGAGAAATGTCAAGGTTGCATTCTCCGCCATTCTATGGCTAAAATACGGCTTAATGAAGCGTTTTCTTGTATACGGAACTCATCCTGAAATCTCCCTTGCGGAGACTCGGGCCGTCCTTGGCGATCTCAAGCCCGTTATGGTCGATTCCGTCGCCATCTTTGAAGCCGCCACCTGGGACAGCGCCGATCTCCAAAACCGTTTAGCCGGCACCGTGAAGCTCGGCGATATTATCGATGAACGAACCCTAGATGTACTCGATGACGGAAAGGTTCTCGCCGACCATATCGATGCCCGCCCGCGCGGTGAACGTGTCCTTTTTGGCATCACCATCATCGGCGGTACCAATAAAGATCGACAAGCACTCAAACATCTCCCCATCCGATTAAAGCGCGAACTCCAAGAACGTGGGCGCTCCGTGCGCTGGGTCACGGGCGACAACGGCATCCTCTCCCCTGCCGCCATTTCCAAAATGGGCCTCACCACCGATGGCTACGATTTTGTTATTGCGATTCACGGCAAAACCGTTTCCATCGGTCTCACAACCCAAGTTCAGAACATCGATGCCTGGAGCTTACGCGATTTTGGCCGTCCATTCCGCGATGCAAAAACCGGCATGCTCCCGCCCAAGCTCGCACGCATGATGGTTAATTTGGCCGCGCCAAAACAGGCTTTGCTCGATCCATTCTGCGGCAGCGGTACCGTCATCATGGAAGCCGCGCTTTTACATAAAGATCTCCAACTCGTCGGTTCCGATATTGATGCGCGCCAAATCGCCGGCGCCCAAGAAAATACCGAATGGCTCATGAGCAAAGAGCTTATCCGCCGCGCAGACGCCGACCGCATCAGCTGGAACATCGCTCCGGTTCAAGAAATTGGCAAACATCTCACCGGCAAACAATTTGATGCCATCGTGACGGAAGGTTATTTGGGTACACCGCTCTCCGGAAACGAAAGCCGCTCAACGCTTGAAAAAGAACAGCGGGAGATCGAGGAACTCTGGAGTGAAGCCCTGCCTGTTTTAGCCGACCTTCAGCCCTCTGGCGGCCGGCTTGTGGCTGTTTGGCCAGATCTCATCGCCTCGCATGGGACCTTCTCCGTAAACCCAATTCAGGCCGCAGAAGAAGCCGGCTACACCCTCATCGGAAAACCGCTAACCTACGCGCGTCCTGACCAGCATGTTCGCAGAAAAATCGTGATTTTGATGAAAAAATAAGGGCGTCATGGATTGACAAAAGCCCCGTTTTCCTGTAAGTTCTTTTGTTCTCCGGATATGATTCCGGGAACGCCCCACCTTTAAGGAGGACGTTAATGGGTAACAGCAACACGCCCAAGCCCACGCATCTCGCGTTGGTACCTCGCGTGAGGTCCCCGCGTAGGGATGAAACGGTGTCCTTCGAAACCGAGGGACCGCCAACCGTACGCATGGAGATCCCGATCACGGGCGCTCCGAGCAAACCGGACAACGAGGAGACCCTGCTCCTCGCGCTCCCGGAGAAGCGCTTTGCCCGCGGTGAGATCATCGTGAGCGAGGAAAAGATCTCCAAGATCTTCTACTTCATCGAGAGCGGTCGCGCCTCTGAATCCGTGCTCACCTCTCGGGGCCTCCCCGAGGCAGACGAGCGCAGTCTGAACGCCACCGACATCATCGGGCTCAGCCAATGCTCGCGCGTCGTCGCCAAAACGGACGTCACCGTCCGCGTCATCGACTTCGCCTCCATCGAGCACGAGCACAACCCGATGCTCACGCGCTTTGCCAACCAGCTGGTTCGTGAAGCCGCCATCAGCTACGGCAGCCAGTCCCGCGACCGGCTCGTCCGTGCATCAGAAGAGCTCGGCGAACTCCGCAAGGAGATGACCGCGCTCGATGGCATCCGGAGCACGCTCGCTCGAATCAAGCAGCAGAACAGCGATCATCGCGAGAACGGCCGCCTGCTCTCCCACGAGATCCTACGTCAGCGCGAGGTTATCAAGCATCTCGAGCTCACGCTCAGCCACCGCGTCGCGGAACTCGAAAGCGCCTTGAGCATCACCGGGATGTACAAGGACGACTATCTCGAACTCACCAAGGCGATCGCCTCGTACGGACATCTGTTCGAGGACATGCAGAACTCGGAGGATCCGCTCGTCGCCACCACTGGCTTCAAGCTCCTCTCCTTCCTGCACACACTGCGCATCACCACCGGCATCCAGCTCTGACTGAAAGCGCCCCGTATCGATCTGATACGGGGCGCTCGTCATTTACGGATAAATCTGCTTACCTTCTTCATCAAACAAGATGATGGCTTGCACGGGACATGCCTGGGCCGCGAGCAAAATCGTCTCGTCATCCGCTGCCTTTGGGTCAACGACGTAAGCCTTATTTTCTTCATCGAGCTGAAACACCCCCGGAGCAACCGTCACGCACGGAGCAGCCCCGATACAGAGGTCGCGATCAACGACGATCTTGGAAATCTTCATACAGTGCGGCGATTATGCCCCAAAGTACTTCTCTTTGTAAAACCGGATCAAGTTCTCGACCTCAGGAATACAAGACGGATCCCCCGTTCCAACTTTTGTACGAGCCTGCACTTTCTCCAGCGTATCCGCACCCTCCAACACCGCCTCTTCAATATCGTGATCCGTAATTTTCAATACTTTGTCGATCAAACGCCCCGCCTCCACCTCGACTTTGTCGATCTGCCCGCTCTTGCGATAGTAATCCATCACCGCGCTACGCAACGCTTTGTCGCCAAGCACCGAGCAATGAACTTTTCTCGCCGGCAGTCCTCCAAGTCGCTCCATAATATCCTGCGGACGCAACGCCAAGGCCGCTTCAATCGGCATTCCACCATTTTCCGTAACCATGACAGACAACATCGAGGTCGATGCAATCGCGGAAGCACATCCAAATGTCTTCCATTTGAAATCCTTGATGCGCTCCGTCCCATCCGCCTCCTTTTCGATCTTCAACCAAACCTTCATCGCATCACCACAGGCCGGCGATCCCACCATTCCAAGATACGCATCGCCATATCCTGCCTCATCCTCAAGAAAATTCTTCGGATGAAAAAAGTGATCCTTCACGGTATCCGTGTAGAACCAGCCCTTTTCCTTTGTAGGTGCAACAACATCACCCTTACGAGCGTCATTGGTGGCCGGTGTAACTGAATTATTCATATGCTTAATGTTCTATGGTCAATGCTCTATGTAAAATATTTCATATCCATGTTAACGGGACTCATCATGCGCAGTCTCTCGACAATGGCCGGCATTTCCTTGATCACATAGTCGACATCTTCTTGCATGGTCGAGTGCCCAAGAGTGAATCGAATCGATCCATGCGCCGCTTCATAAGAAAGCCCCGTCGCAAGAATCACATGTGATGGATCAAGCGAGGTCGATGCACAAGCCGACCCCGTCGACGCCATAATCCCAACCGCATCGAGATACAGAACAGCCGCTTCTCCCTCAATATCGATAAACGAGACATTCACGCTATTCGGCAAACGCTCCGTCGCATGGCCGTTCAGAATGGTTTTTGGGATTTTCATTAATCCGTCGGCGAGTCGATCACGTAACGCCGTCAGTCGCGCGCTTTCAACTTCTCGATCCGCCTGCACAAGCGCCAGCGCCTTAGCCAACCCAACAATTCCAGGTACATTCTCCGTCCCCGATCGAATATTCCGCTCCTGCCCTCCCCCGATGAAGAACGGCTGCAGCTTCACGCCCTTCCGAACATACAAAGCGCCGATTCCTTTCGGTCCATACATTTTCGATCCGTTAAGCGTGAGCAAATCGACATGAGATTTCTCGACATTGAGGTCAAGATACCCCGTCGCCTGACACGCATCGGTGTGCAGATAAGGAAACACCGTTTCCTTTGCCTTACGCCACTTCAAAATCTCGCGACCGATGTCGCCAATCGGCTGAATCGTTCCGATTTCATTGTTGGCCGTCATGATGGAAATCAAAACCGTGTTCGGCTTCAAAGCCGCAACAACTTCATCGACAGAAACCTGCCCCTCACGATTCACGCCAACGATCGTCAGCTCAATTTCCTTCTTACGATCCATAGCAATCAACGGCTCAAGCACAGCATGATGTTCGATGGCACTCGTGATGACGTGCGGCAATGCCTGCAACTTTTCCATCAAAGCTTTTGTGTGATATCGAGGCACGCCAATCACGGCCAAGTTATCCGACTCGGTTCCACCGGAAGTAAAAATAATCTCTTCTTCATGCGCACCAATCAAACGCGCAATCGTTCCACGCGCATCGGACACCGCATCCTTGGCCTGCATGCCAACGCTATGAAATGAAGACGGATTCCCAAAATCATCCGAAAAATACGGATTCATCGCCTCAAGCACACGGCTATCAAGCGGCGTGGTTGCGGCACAGTCAAGATAAATTATTTTGGTCGATTTCATACGGCAATTTCCTGAAGCTTGGTTTTCCGTAGTGTCGCAAGAACATCCTTCTGCAAAAACCCCCACAACTTTTTACTCTGGCACTTTGATTCCACCGGGCATCCATGCGACTCAAGACAAGGCACGAGGGAAACCGGTCCCTCCAGCGCAACCACGATCTCCTCCGCCGTGATCTCCGTAGCAGGCTTAGCGAGCTTGTAACCCCCTCCCGGCCCCTGACGACCGGCCACAAGCCCCGCCTTCTTCAAACTCCCCGCCACCTCCTCCAAATACCCTTCCGCCATGTTCATGGCCTTGGCGGCATCTTTCACACTCAAGAACCCATCAGCCGGCAAACTTGCCAGCTGGGTCATAAAAATAAGGCCAAAATGGTTGCGTTCAGACACGCGGAAAAGCGAATTCATATCAAGGATCCGCCTCAGGCGGAAATACCCAGTTAGTAGCTGGGAATTTACGTTTATGAAAGGTATTTGTCAAGCAATGATTGCTCAAAGAAATTCAAACGGCCCCTAACAGAAGTGTTAAGGGCCGAATGAGTAAGTGCTGTGGGAAAGAGCTAAGGGACCGAGCGCTAAGCGCTGGGCTGCTTGCGCACGGCGAGGAACCGGTAGCGGCCGTCCCAGTCGTCGTCGATCCAGTAGAAGTCGAGGCCCCGCTCAACGTCGTTCCAGAGGACGTACGGAGAGTAGAGGTCGTCGTCGTAGCGACACACCGAGCCCAAGGCCACGATCGGGAACTGCTTCTGCAGCTCCGGATACTTCGCCGCGAAGGCAAGCAGCTCCTCGTAGAGAGCGGGGCACAGGCCCTGCTTGTCGAGCTCCGCGAGAGCCTTGTCCGTGCTCACATCCTTGTTCAGATGCACGAGCTCGAACTCGATCTCACGGTTCTCAACCGAGACATCCTTGCAGATGTCGATCGGCTTGAACTCGGCGTTCTTGTAGCCGTCGTACACACAGTCGAACACCTTCTTGAGATCGGCGTAGGAGGGCTGGACGTAGATGACCTCGGCGCGGAAGCCGGTAGCAGCAGGAGATACGTCACCGCGGTAGGACGTACCCTTCTGCTCGCGCGGCTTATGACCCACGATCTCCATCGCCACGCGCCTACACTTCTCAGAATCGCTCAGCAGCGACCGCAGATCCTCATCCGATCCTCCCTCCGCCAGCACCGCGTCGGTGATGGACTTCAGAACCTGAAACGCGACTCCGTACGCAGACAGAAACTCACTCTTCTTGCGTGCCATGCGGCACCTCCGATCACGCTCGGCTTACCTCCCTATTCCACACAACGTGTGCAGAACTTGAGGCCTGCCTATCCGTAAGCAAAGATGAAACGATAAGTTTCAACGAGCAATAAGATATTACAGAAAATAAGCAAATTGTCAACCCACCCGCTTCTCCGATTTCCAAGCCAACCCCATCAAAACCGCAATAACCAAGTGCGCTACCCAAGACAAAAGTGGAATCGTGATAAACCCAAGCCACTCAATATACCGCGTCGTACAAGAAACGCCCGCAACACACGGCCCCACCCAATCCGGACGAATCCCCCAATTCACGGCGTAGTACAAAACAACGTGGTAAGTCGCAATTAAAAGACCGATAATCGCGAGCGGCAAAACGTATCGATACACTTTCGAATCCTTAAAATACATTCCAACAAACAGGATCGCGACCAGCGGATACATCGTGATGCGCTGGTACCAACACAAGACGCACGGCACCAAGTGCATCACCTCGCTGAAGTACAAGCTCCCCGTCATGGCCACAACCGCTTGTAGAAATGCGACGGGATAAAGATATGGGCGCATGTTATTCATCATAGAACTTAAGCGTGTAGACTTCGCGAAATGCGTAAGCTATTGGCCAGTACACTAACACTCGAGAACGCCATGGCAAGTCCGGCAAAAATCGGATTCACAACGCCAGTCATCGCAAGCGGAATCAACACAACGTTATACGCAAACGCCCAAAACAAATTCTGGCGTATCGTCTGGAAGGTTCTACGTGCAAGCCAGAGCGCGTCAGCCGCTTTGGACGGCGAACCATTCATGAGTACGATCTGTCCGGTCGCAATCGCCACATCCGTTCCCGTTCCCATGGCGATTCCAAGGTCGGCCTGCGCAAGTGCCGGCGCATCATTCATCCCATCGCCAACAAACGCGACTTTTTTTCCAGCCTCCTGAAGCCGCTTCACCTCCTCCGACTTTCCCGACGGTGAAATTTCAGACAAAACCATATCGATACCGAGTTCCTTGGCGACAGCATCCGCCGTCATGCGATGATCGCCCGTGATGAGCCCCGTTTCAATGCCATGTTCACGAAGCTTCTTAATCGCTCCCGCCGCATCGCTCTTTAATCTGTCACGCGCCGCAATCGCTCCAAGATATTTCCCATCCTTTGCGACAAGAATCACCGTCTTGGCTTCATGACGGAGAACCGTGAGCTGATTTGCATCCGTTGAGGACAATATTGCTCCCACCTCCTTCAAAAATGCTTCCGTTCCCAAACGAACTTCGTGACCCTCATGCATCGCTTGTACGCCCTTACCTGTCATCGCCTTAAACTCCTCGATGTGCGCGACCGATACACCGCGCTCCGTCGCCACCGCAAGCACGGCACTCGCAAGCGGATGTTCCGAGGCAAGCTCGAGACCGGCGGCAAGGGAAAGCAACTCCTTCTCCGATACACCTTCCGCAGGAATAATGTCCGTAACCGTCGGCTTCCCTTCCGTAAGCGTCCCCGTCTTATCAAACATCACAAGATTCACACGCCGCGCCGCCTCAAGCGCCGATCCTTCCTTCACAAGAATCCCGCGCTTAGCCCCCGCACCCGTCCCGACCATAATGGCAGCCGGTGTCGCCAATCCGAGCGCACAAGGACAGGCAACGATAAGAACGGTTACGGCATGCTTAATCGCTTCACCCAACCCAGTACCCATAACCCATAACCAAACACCAAACGTCACGATCGCCAAGACAATAACGATCGGAACAAAAACACCGGAGATCTTGTCGACAAGCTTTTCGACAGGCGACTTAGTCGCAAGCGCATGCTGAACCGTTGCCACAATCGCATCCAACGCCGACTCACCCGGTTTAACCGTCACCTTCATCGTAAACGATCCCGTACCGTTCACCGTCGCACCGTACACCAAGTCGCCGGCATGCTTTTCAACAGGAATCGACTCCCCCGTCAGCATAGACTCGTCGATGGATGAATGGCCCTTTTCGATCACGCCATCCATCGGAATGCGTTCACCGCTTTTCACAAGACATCGATCATCCGGCCGGAGCAAAGCCGCGTCTACATCCTCCGTTGTTCCATCCGGCTTCAAACAATGCGCCTCCTTGGCATGCAAAGAAAGCAAAACCTCGATCGCGGTACCTGCCTGCATACGCTGACGCGCCTCCAACCATTTCCCAAGCAGTAAGAAGAATACGACAATGCCAGCAACCTCAAAATACACATCGGCAGAACCAATCAGCATCGCATACGTACTCCACAAAGCGCGGAACCCGTTCCGACCGTCACTAAGGCATCCATTCCCGCTCGGAAATGCCGAACATCATTCCAAGTTCCAACATGAAATTTCCAACCAAGCACGAGAACTAAAATCCAAGCACTGATCGCAAGGACAGGCGTCGGTAACATCACAAACATACTGGCGATCAAAGGCAAGGCAAGGACTCCGGCGATCACAAGCCCGCGCATATCGATGTATCCGCCATGCGTCAGATGGCTCTCTCCATGTTTTGCATGCTCATCAACCGCATCATATCCATTATCCCGCACGGCATTCACGAGAGTTTCCAAGTGGACGTGCTCGCCATGCTCAATAGAGGCACGCTCACTCGCGTAGTTAACCCTTGCCTCGATGACTCCCGGAACCTTCTTCAAAGCCTGCTCGGTCGTAAGCGCGCATGAAGCGCAATGCATCCCAAGAATCTTTAATTGAGTTTTCATAGCATTAATCGACAACTTGGAATGAACCGCGAATCATACCCATCGCGCAGGAAAACGGAATTGTACCAGTACGAGACGGCGTAAATCGAACCGTATTCATCCCAAGAACAAGGCTCTGATTTACTCCGATGGTCGGCGCGACAATCGAACTCCGCACAGCCACTGACGTCGACACCTTCAATATCCCAACGTACGGGTACTCCCCGTTTCAAAACAAAACGGCTCGGACTAAAGGTCCCATACGCAACCCGCATACTCACGATTTGCTCTTCCGCTTGTACCGGCGCAACCGTCAATGCACCGCCCACGGAAACGATCGCACCTTCTAGCGTCACTGGCGATCCAAGCACGGTTAGCCCGCCGTCAATTTGCGCCACCGCAAACAAGGCGAGCATACCTCCGGTCGCAAGCTGAATCGCCCGACTCTTCATCGATGCCATCGATCCAAACAAACTCAACCCGACCAAAACGGGAAACGTACCGAGAGCGAAAACGCCCATCATCGTCGCTCCGACTTGAGCGGAACCGGAAGCCAAAGCCATAGTTTGTGCGGCCTGCGTGAATCCGCAAGGAAGCAAAAATGTCACGGCTCCAACCAATGGCGGAATCGCCTTACCGTGCTTGCCCGCAACGCCATGCGCAAAGCGGCCAAAGGCCATCGGAAGAGACACAAGACTGCGCGGCAAAAGATCGAGGAGATACAAAGCAACCCCCGCAAGCACGAAACCAAGAATGATACCGACAATACCGTATGCGCCCACAGACAGCGCAATCCCCTGGCCGATACCGCCGAGTAACGCACCTCCAACGACAAACGCAACCAATCGTCCGGTATGAGTAAGAGCCACGCTCATCGAATCCTTTCCGCTAAACGCGATGAGGAATGCACCGGTCGATGCGAGGCACGTGGAAACACTCGCCACCAAACCGAGAATAAACATAGCGGCATACGACGGCCCAACGGACGCGCTCGGAAGCAAAAATAGAAACGGCGAAATCATCCATTTCCAAACAAACCAAACCAACGCCACGGCGAGCAGCGCCTGCCAGAAACGCAGCCAAAACGAACGTTGTTTTGGAACTTCACAAACAGCATTCATAGATTCAGTCATGATACCCCTTTCACTCCCTATCGCAACGGTCGATGAAACGTAAATTCCCCGGAAGTACGCTTCCACTTTCCGCGCACAAACGTATAAACAAGCGGATGTGCCTTAGGCAGATCAAGAAAAGCGATGTCATCGTCACTAATTCCCTCCAGATATTTGATGGCCGTTCGAAGCGTATTCCCATGCCCGACCACAAGCACATCCTCTCCTTTACGCACGCGAGGAAGAATCTGCTTCACCAAAAACGGCTGTGCGCGATTTAACGTGTCTTCAAGACTTTCTCCCCCTCCCGGCGGACGTGCATGATACCCGCGGCGCCACGCGAGAACTTTTGCCGCGCCATATCGCTCTACCGCCTGCTGCTTGTCGAGTCCCTGCAACGCTCCATAATAACGTTCATTCAAAGACGTACTCTCAAAGACCGGGATTTCGCTCGTACCATACCCATTGGAATGCTTGGTCCAGCGATAATACTTCGCATCATGCTCGTGCTGAACAATCCCTGTGCGATTCTGATTCGCAAGCAAAAGAAACAATGTAAGGTGAGCACGTTCAAGCTTGGACGTGTAAGCCGCAGAAAAATCATATGCATCGCAATGCTTGGCACAAGCGCGAGCCTCGCGAATACCGTTTTCACTCAACGGAACATCGATCCAGCCTGTGAAACGATTCGAAAGATTCCAACGGGACTCCCCATGACGAACCAAAACAAGTGAGGCCATATCAATGGCGATATCGTACACGAGAATACAAAAAACCGCCCTCATGGGCGGTTTTTCATTTAACGCTGTACGATCGCTTTGAAACCGCCGTAAGCCACGGCGCTTCAAATCAAATAGAAGTAAAAATAATATTTATTTTTTCCAACGAGGTGCGAAGCCAGCCATAAAGGCAAAAAATCTTGCCTTCCAACGCGGTTCGCCTCTCGCAACGATCGCGTCAATCATCGCGCGCTTGAACTCAGCGAGATCATTACCGTCGTAAACGAGTTTGCCGTCGCGATAGCAATAAGAGCAATACTTTTCATGCTCACGGTTTGCGCCCTTTGGATCCTTGGAAAAAGGCATGAGGCAGCTTTCGCAGCTACCTTGAAGTGTATGGGTCATATCAATCGATAGCATAATACGACGATAACAAAAAAGAAAACCGACCTTTCGGGCGATTTGTTACATAAAAATTTTTAAATAAACGTAACTGACATGACTTTTCCTTCCTTTTGATATTCATTGATATGAGCGTCGAGGATTTCCTTAAGAGTTTGAAAGCGCCTAGGATCATTCTCTTCAAATTCTTTAAAATTAGTCACCTCAATTTCCAATGGAAAACTAAATTTCTTACTCGTTGCCCAAATACCACCTTCTTCAAGTGAGTATAGAGAATCATTCATCGCGTCCCAATTGCACCCCCATCCTATCCCATGCACATTACCTCTTGCCGGAATATTTCCGTCAGGACCTCCGAACTCAAAAACCTCTCCGAACTTAAGAAGCACGTCCCTTTCGGTCTTAAGCCCCAATAAATCGACGACTACTTTCATATTCATTCAATCCTAACACGATTGACGGCTGGCTGCGCCACGTGAACGACAGCACAACGGAGCCCCGTAAAATCCTCGTTGCTACTCGGATCACGGGGCACGTAAAAACGACAGCGTGAGGCTGTCGTTTTTACGTGGCGGAGAGGGAGGGATTCGAACCCTCGATAGCCGTGAAGCTATACTGGATTTCGAGTCCAGCGCGTTCGACCACTCTGCCACCTCTCCATTTGGTCGATAGGCAGCAGGATACTATCGACGAATGGCCTCTCGGTCAAGCTGAATGGTCGCTAAAAAAGCCAACAACCAAAACGCAATCGCAAGATCATTCTTGAAGTACGGGACGTCCACCAAGCCATGAATCAAGATGGCGATAAGAGGCGCCATCGCTATCCAAGAAACCCTTCGACGCACCCACGTCACGACAATCCATCCAAAGACAAACAAACCGACCAATCCCGCTTCGCTCCACACATTAAAAACGATCGTATGTGGATACTGGAATATCTCGATAAACGTCTTCTCATGATACGGCTTAAACACCGTCGGATACCCGCCAAATCCTGCACCCAAAACCGGCCTATCCTTCAACATGTTCCAAGTCTCCGTCCAAGTCCAAGTCCGAACTCTCCCCGACCACCCAGAGAACGTCGCCTGTTCGATAAAAGCATTTCGAAGCGGCGCGACAAGCGCGATCAAGACAACTCCAACAACAGCTAGAGCGATCGCCACCCGTCGCGTCTCCTTTCGCGCAAAAAGAACGAACCAAGTCGCAGACGCGAGCGCCAACATTCCCCCATCACTCTTCGCAAGAAACGCCGAGAGCCCCGCCATCGCCCAACTAATTAACCCCAACCAATCCTCCCTCTCCTTACGAAGGAGAGGGACCGAGGGAGAGGTGGCTCGAGCAAAGAGATACGCTCCCATCGGCACCACAAATAACGCGAGCGCATTCGGATACGGAAACGGTCCCGTCGCGCGCCTGCCTTCCGCGATCGAAACATTCCAAGGACTCGGAATCCCTTGCCCCGTAATGAACTGATAAATCGCCCAAAAGCCAACGATCGTGATCACCAGCCTCATCGCTTGCTCGATCCGCTTCCGATCAACAACCTCGCGCAATCCAAACAACAAAATAAAAACGAGCACCGGTTCCAAAACATACGCCCGCCACAATCCAAGCCCGGTCACGATCGATGGCGACCAAAACACCGCCGCCAACGTCGCAATCGACCATAACGCGACAGGCCATTTCCACTCCCCTATTTCCTTCCATCCCTTTTTCCAAATACCAATTCCAAATCCCAATGTCGCAGCAACAAACAAAACCAATAAATACGCTTCAAGTACCGTCGTCGGCAACGGTCCAATCTTGAATCGAACCAAATACAACGGAAGCGCCAAAGGCAGTCCCCAAATCATCCAAGTCGCCGCCTGCTTGTAATACGCTGTCCACGACTTCATACTAGCCATAGCCTACTCTATGATCACTAAAGAGCAACTCCGCGCCATGTGTTTTGACGAGGCAGGAACCGTCCGCCCCAAAGCCGAGGTCCGCGCCGAGATGATTAATAAATGCATTCTCGATGAAATGATGGACATCGATGAATCAGAAGATCTGATCGACAAATCCCTACGCGAATTCAATCTCTGGGGTGAACCGACGCTGGAAGATCTCCTCAAAGATGATGAACCTGATGATGTCATTGCGAACCCGTAGCAACGGGTGAAGCAATCTTGATCCCGCTCCTACGCTCAAGATTGCTTCGTCGTCGGACTCCTCGCAATGACAAATTAAAAACATCCCAATGAAGGGATGTTTTTATATTCGTCGGCAAGCATGGAACCGACGAACGCGAGGAGCTCGGCCCTCGCTCGCGACAAACGAATGATTACGTTTCTCGCGAGAGTGAAGTGCTGAACTGACCCAAACTTCTTATCATACCGTCCGACCGAGTCAAATGCCCTCGGTGGATAAGTTACTTCAAACGAAAGATCACGGCCTCTTCATCGGCATACACTTGTTGGAAGCGCAGATCATTTTTCAAAATCTCCTCCAGCTTCTGACCAGGCTTCCGTTCAACAAGAACCATGCGCGAATCAAATAGTCCGGAAATGACTTCAAAGGCGGTCGATGTATTTTTTCCAAGAGTCAAATCGGTATACGCATCAGATAAGGTCGATGAAGCCTGCAATAAAAACACCGGATCAAGTCCCGCGACATAACGCAAAGAATCATTCTTGTTCCACAGCAAAGGAAACTGGCCCCAATCAGGAATGAAACAATCGTTCGCCTGGTTTTAATTCATCAGAAACAATCTGTATCGATTTTTCAAAGCGTGTAAATGATTTAGCCGACGCTCGCAGCTGCTGCCGCGTCGCAATCGCGCCTTTACCGACGATAAACAACATCGCAACCACAAAAATATGCGGCAGATACCGAAACAATTTTCGTAATGAAGCAATGAGCTGCATCTCATCGATCTGCTGAAACAAACTTGCAAACCACAAAACAGAAACAGGAACGAGATACTCCACAAAACGCGCACTCTTAAACGTAAGCGCCAAAAAAATCGCAGAAAGTAACCCCAAGCCAATCGTAAATGAAGCCTGCACAACATCCAGTTGGCTTTTACGAGCCCTGACAAAACCAATAACGGCAATACATCCGATCACAATCAGCAATGACAGATGCATAAGCAGCTCCATTGGCGCATATGGGTACCATTCCGTTCCCATGATCACCCGTCCGATCGGCGTCGCAACACCAATCTGAAAAATCTGAACCCAAAGATACGGAATGGTCTCCGGAAAATTCGGATGAATAAACGATCCAAACAATCCCCCGCCCAATGTCGCGATCGCGATACGCATATCAGGCCAAACATGCTCTTCATTAACAAAGCGCGCATACACCCACATTCCCATTGAAAGAACGATCTGTGCACCGATCAGCAATGGCCAGCCGCCATGCGTGAACGCATAAATAGCGCCGATTAAAAATGCCCAAACGCGCGTATTCTTTTTCCAGGCGAGTATCCCCAAAAGAAACAGCCCGATCGCAAATGGCGATGCTTTACCCAGAGAAAGCCTCGTCATCATCGGTGGCATGGCAATCATCACGATGGTCCAAAACCAAGCATGACGTATCGAGAGCTTCTCAATCACCCATAAGGCAAGCATCGTAAATAGACCTCCAGCCACAACAGCGGCAATCTGCGCCCCGGCAAAACCCCAGCCATTTCACAAACGGCATCAAGAAATAATGGAACAAGAGATGCTGATCGTTGAATCCAGAATGAAGCACCGTTAAATCCAGCCACGGGAATGACAGCAATGGCCCACGCTCCAGCATCAAGGAGGCTATTTTTGCATGATAAAACGCATCCGGATCAGGAAAAGAACCCCAGATCTGGAACAAAGAGAACCAGGCCGAGCCAAGAAAGAATGCAACTGGAAAACGGAGCCACTTGAACATGTCCGAGATCTTAGCAGAAACGAAAAGCGCCCGCTCCAGAATTGGAACGGGCGCTCATCAGATTGTGTCCTTGCGGACGAAGGTGCGTTGTTTCAGCCGCCGCAGTGGAAGCGGCGCCGCATGCTCTCACGGAACAGGTCCGTGAGTCCGGTCGAGCGCTCGAGGCTCTCGCACGGATCGGCGGAGGCCGCAGACGGAGCGCTTGCACGTTCCGTAGAGCGGCGCTCGACGACGTGAGTCGCCGGCACGGCTGCAGGCACGACCGGGGCGGTCGGCGGAATCCGGGTGGGCGCTTCCGCCGTTCCCGTCATCCGTTCGATCGCGTCGGGCACATGTGCCGGAGCCTCGGCCGTTTCGGTCGTAGCGTCAGTGCTCTCCGTAGTCGCAGGGATCTCGATGGTCGAGATCGAAGCATCCACGGAAGCGCGGTTCGCGATGAAGCCGATCATGGTCGCCGCGATGAGAGCACCGCAAACGCCAACCAGTCCGTACTTGAGACGCTCGAACCACTTGCCACCCGGCATCTTGAGGATGCACATGATCGCGATCACGAGAACCGCGACCACGAGCAGCGCCTGCCACCAGCTCATGTTCATGAAACCATTCCACCAAGGAACGATTCGGTTCCACGTCTGAGCGAGCGGCGAATCGACGCTGTCGTAGTTCCAGTACCACGTTCCTCCAGGGAGGCCGAAGTACCACATCTCCGCACAGCGGTAGAGAAAGCCGCCGGTGAAAAACCAGGCGACGATCTTGCCCGCACGCTTGCGCGCCGGAGCCTCGTCGTTCCCCATCGCGATGGAAAACGTCGTCGTGCTCATGAGGCCGATGAAGGCCAGAAGCAGGAGCGAGACGATGAGCGGGTGATGCCACACAATCCCGAGCGCAAACACGCCAAGAATGAGGACACCGGGAGCGCTGAGTAGGAATTCCTTGAAGAGCTTCCACGTCTGCGCGAGCTGCTTGTCGAGATCCTTGGGCAGAAGCTCCTTGGCCTCTTCCCCTCGACATTGGGCAGCATGGTCAGAACCGAGTCCCAGCCGCCCTTGAACAGGGCGACCACGATCGATCCGACCACGCGGAACGCCGTACCGAGGATCACGGCCGTCAGCATCGCTGCAAAGAGCGAGATGAAAGCCGCGAGGATCGCGAACAGGATGAACTGTGCGGTCACGGGCCAGGGATTGCCCTCCAGGTTGGAGAAGCTACCCATGAGCGCGAGACCGATGCCGATGAGCAAGTATCCGAGGATCACGAGCGCGAAGGCTCGAAGTCCAAGGACTCGCATCGGACCAAAGCGCTGCTCACGCTCGGCACGCGCTTCCGCATCGGTCATGTTCACGGTGTCGGCCTCGAGCTTTTCGAGATCGGCACGCGTGATCGGCTTGACCTTTCCGAGCTTCACTCGCTCGCGCTGGATGACGATTCCGAGCACGAGGCTCCAAACCGTCCAGCACACGTAGGTGATGAAGCCCGCCTCCGGAACATGCATGCCCCAGAAGACGAGCGAGCCGGCGAACCAGCTGAGCATCGTCATCAGGAGGACGGGAAGCAGCAGCGGACGAACGCGGCCCGGCAGATTGTAGTTCCACCAGATCCGCGCCAGCTGCACATGCTCGACCATGAAGGACGAGACATCGCTGGCGAGCGCCGAGACCTGGTCTCGGTAGAGAAACAGGATGAACGGGGCGAGCAGAGCCTCTCCCCACTCGACGATCTTTCCTTGAGCTTGTCCATGAACCCTCTTCTCGGGACAATGTCCCGCTTTATCGTTGGATGACGTCCGCGCTCAATCCCCGTCCAACATGGACAAAGGATGCGCGGACGCCAATGGATCAGAACATGCGGCTGCGAGCCTTCACCCGATCCTTACGATCGGTGGCGCGGGCCGTGGCCTTGGTCGCGAAGTCGACCATCTCGGGTCCATCCGGCTCGAGGTACTTTTCCCCTTGCCACGGATGTCTCCGAAGAAGCGCTCGAGAGCGCTCTTGCCCGGTCCGAGCTTGGGGCTCTTCCTGAGCAGATGCTCCATCGATTCCGCCTTGACCTTGTCGGGCGCGCTGATGAACGAGAGCAGACGCTCTTCGCTCACCACGATTCCGGCACCAGACTCGTGCACCTCCTTGCGGAAGGCATCTTCCTGAAGCTGAAACCAGTCCCAGAAAGCGGTCTGCTTGTCCGCCGAGAGCACGGCCAGCGTGTCCCACAAGTTCCGGCCAGGAGCCGTCGCCCGGGACATGCTTGCTCGCAACGCGTCGATCGGAGCAGCGTGCTTGTTGAAGACATCCTTGATGATCGCCGTTTTCTTGGCGTCGTTGCCGACGAGCTCACCCTTACGCAGGGCGAGCTCCTCGAGCGACTCAATCAAGAACTTCTCCGTGACCTGTGCGACTGCCGCCGATTGGGAGAGCGTAAGCGCAAACATTCCGAGCGCGAACGCGAAGCTCTTCTGACGGTCCGGCGTATCGAGGATGCCATCGGGGACCATTCCCGCGGCCTTGCTGATGAGCGCAGGAGGAGCCGCCTTGAAGATGAGCTCGCCGAGCCGTCCAGAAATGAAGCCGGATGCTTCAGTGAGGTACAGCTTGCTGAGACCCGAGGAGGCGACACGGGGCACGTTGGGGGCATGGGACACCTTTCTCCGCCGCTTTTGGCGGAGGAACTGTTGATTGTTACAAACTCATGCTGTGAAACAGCGCCATTCCGGAAGAGACAATCCTCCAGAATGAACACAATAATATAGCACAAATTGCCCCCTTTGTCAATAAAGGTGAACACGTTTATTTTTGCTAAGGTTAGCCATGATTATTTGGCTAACCTTACAGTATAATGAGCTTGACAAAAGGCATTATTTATGTTATATTACTACGTTGGAGTTGGAGTAGGCATGGTGCCAAAACAGCTCAACAAGTTCTTTGGACAACATGTGTGTCTAACAGAAAGGAGGGCGAAAATGCCCAACCGTGAAGGATGTCTCTGGATCGTGATCTCGTGGCTTCCGATCATCTTGATCGGTGTAGCCATCTATAGCATCTCGGGGTGCAGCCACACGGCCAGCGTCACGCGACGCGGCCGGGCGGCGACACCACCATGCGTAGCGCAAGCTACGCCGGCGGTCTCGTCACCGAGTACAACGAGGATTTTGAGGCCGACGCGGACTACGAGCGCTGTCTCGCTGTTCGCACTCAACTCATGCCCGTCTACCGCTCCGGCCGAGTTCTCAACTGGGCCGAGATGACCGACATCCAGCAGACCTGCTTTCAGCAGACGAGCGGATTCGGCATGGCGGGCTGGAACATGAACGGCTTCCCCAGGCATGGGCTTCGGCTACGCCTGGGGCGCCTCTCCCACCCTCTCGATCACCCCCGGACTTCGATGAATTCGATGAACAAGGAGAAGATGATGAAGAACCTCATGATGATCCTCGGTCTCATGCTCCTCGCGATGGCGTCCGGCTGCGGCGGTCTCTACGGCCGCGGCAGAATGGGCGCCTACGGCGGCGTCGGCTACGGCTCGGGTCCCTACGGATCCGCAGGCGGCGGCGTCGGCGGTCCGATGGCAGCCGGCCCCATGGTCGGCGTCCCCGGTTTCCACCGCAGGCGCGCTCCCCGTGGGCGCGCGCGGCCGCATCTCGCCCTACGGCGGATCGGCCTACTACGGCACCGGGTACACCAACCCGGAGCTCACGATGATGGCAGCCTCTCGGCGTGCCGAGTGGATGGCAGCTTCGGCCGCCGTTCCCTCCGTGCCGATGACATCGTCGCCCTGCGCAGACGGGAGCTGCCCGCTCCCCGAAGCCGAGGTCACTTCCGACCCCGAGCTCGAGGCGCGCATCGAGGCCGTCGAGGACCAGCTCCGCGCCGACCACGCACCTCGCTCTCGCTGACACACATCACTCTGGCAAGTGAGCTCCGGGATTACACCTGGAGCTCCTTCCCTCCGATTCATGAACATGATCATGAACAAGCTTCATGACTTGGAGGGAAGTCTCAAACCTGAGACGACCAACGTTCCTCAAAACAACAACCCAAAACCCTACGAGGCCCAGATGATCAAGCACCTCTCGTTCGTGTTCGCGCTCGCCTGCTTCACCCTCATCGGCTGCGGCGGCAGCGTCGACATGCGCTCCATCATGGAGCGTCTCGACCGCGCCGAGGCACGTGCCACGGAAGCGGAAGAGGAGAACGCTCGTCTCGAGCGTGATCGCGCCGACCTCATGGCCGGCCGCGAGCCCGCTTCCGAGACCAGCGGTGGTGACACGGCTCCGGTCGTGGCATCCGCTCCCGTCGCACCCATCGTGGGCGCCCCGCTCATGACGCCCATCGGAACGACGTCGACCGGCATGCCTGGCGTTCTCCAGATGTGCGACGGCGTCGACGGTGCCGGCATGCTCACCTCGGGCATGCTGACCTCCACAATGGCCTTCTCCACCGGCTCCGAGCCGTGGGGAGCATACACGATGGACGGCATGGACTACTTGGTCCAGAACAACTCCATCTTCGATGTCGCCATCGCGATCGATGGCCGTGTCGTCCACACCTTTGCAGGTGGAACGCCCCTCATGGTGAGCGACACGTCCGGCATGTGCGCGATGCCCGCGATCCCGCGGCGCGCGGGCCCCATGTCTCCGACTTCGATGAGCATCCCGCTCGTCGACGGCGCGGATCGTCCCCGTCACGAGATCACCTACTTCTGCTACCGCACAGCAGGTGGACGGCTCGCCTCTGCTCCCGCATATCGCGGCACTCACCCATTCCACATGGCTGGCGGTCTGCAGTGGCAGATCACCAATGGCGACTGCGGACAGGCCGGAACGCCCTGACGCAACTTGGGCACATTGCCATGTGCCCCTACTCTGATCACGACCGTCGTGAGCATCTCGCAAGAGAAGCTCCGACGGTCGTTTTCGATATCTCATAACTTCATTGTCATCCCAACGAACGCTGGGATCCAGCTAGAGGTCGGACGATTCGTAACCTTAGTCAGATGGACTCCTACCACCGCAGGAATGACAAGAAAACACAAAACCCGCAGTAGCGGGCTATGTGTTTGGGGGCCAGCAAAATTACGATGTAACGATCAACAGCTGTGCAAGCACAAAGCTGGAAATCGCGTAGGAAGAAACAATGATGACAAGACCGATAATAGCGTTGCGAATCATCGTCTTGGCTGCATCAACACCCTTGGAATCACCTCCGGAAGTCATCCAAAGGAATCCGCCGTAGAGTAAATAGAACAAGAGCACGATGCCCATGAATCCAAGAACAACGTTGATGATATTGCCAATAATGATTGGCAATCTTGTTGACTGGTCACCTGTTTGTCCAATCTGAGTACCTATCTTACCAACATTTTGCGCCGCAGTTCCACTTGGATCAAACGGGTTGCGACCGGGTTGAGCCTGAGCGATAAACGGGATGGAACCCGCCATCACGCTCAGACCGGCTCCGGCGGCGTAATAAAGCTTTTTCAAGTTCATAGATCAATCTGGGAATTAAGTCTTACAAGGCACAGCACCGATACTCGATACACGTCCGGTCATTACGGCGAGCAGACGTAAGCACTGCATTCACCAAGAACACACCTGCCCTCATGAGGTCCGACCGGAGAACTGCCGCCAGCAGGACATGTAACCTCGGGACAGTCGGCTGGAGCAGAACAAGCCGCTCCTCTCCCTCCCGCACCAGGTGCTTCACTGCCTGCACCTCCCGCATCGCCCGTAATCGTAGCCAACTGGCCAAGAACAAAAGCGGTGAGAGCGTAGGAAATGGCGACGATGACCACGCCGGCAACGGCATTGGTAATCATGGTCTTGGCCGCCTGCACGCCCTTTGTGTCTCCTCCAGAAGTCATCCAGAGAAAGCCGGCATAGAGCAGCATGACCAAGAGAACGACACCGAGGAAACCGAGCACGAGGTTGATCACGTTCCCGATGATCGAGAGCAAACACTCCGTCCCTTCACAAGAAGTAGACAAGCCCGTTCCGGCAGCCGCGCCGGAAAGTCCGGTGTTATCCGCCGTGAGTTGCGCCGATGCCATAACCGGCATCAACACGAGTGATGCGGTGAGACAAGCGGTAATGAATGAGTGACGAGACATGTAGTGAGTACCGGCGCTATGCCGGTGCAAGATTATTCAGAGGTTGCGGTGAGAAGCTGGCCGATCACGAAACTCGTGATTGCCCAAGCCGAGAGAATGATGGCGAGACCGATAATACCGGACACGATCAAGTTCTTGGCTTCCGATGTCTTCTCTTCGTTACCACCCGAGATCATATATTTGAAACCACCGACGAGCACAATTACCACGGCAATGATACCGAGGAAACCGAGAGCAACGTTGATGATACGAGCTGCAGTCTGGCGAACGTCGCCGGAACCGAGCTTAATATCGTTTTGGATGGCTCCAACACCAAGATCGTTGGCATTCAAACCCCCCTGAGCAAAGGTGACAGCTGGCAGCGCTGTGGCGGCAAGAATACCGGCCGTAGCGGCAAAACCAACAAGCTTTTTCATACGTAAAGTCATGCGTATGTCACCTCCTTTCTCATAGTCAAAGATATGTCTTCGTTCTGCAATTAACGCGCGGAACGACGAGGGAAGTATACCACAAGGACTTACGCGCCGCCCGCAACCTGTCCAGCGAGGTTAAACACCAAAGAAACCATCGAGTACGAAAAGGCGACAATGATCATTCCGACGACCGCATTGATCAATGTTTTCTTGGCAGAATCAATCCGCTTACTCTCCCCAGCCGTCATCCAAAGCACTCCGCCATACACAAACATCACAAGAAAAAGCGCGCCGACAATACCAAGGACCGCGCGGATAAGCCGACTAATAATCACGCGCAAATCCGTGGAACCGATAGGATTACGCAAACCAAAGTCGCTGGGACTTGTGCGATCTTCTCCGCCATCGCCCATACCGGGCGTCTCTACGCTCCCAGAATCGGCCGGAGCCGGTGCCTCGCGAGGCGTACAGCGATTTGCCTCATCAGGAGTGCTATCCGATTGATAATAATTATTATACCCCGTCTCACAGTGAACGGCACGCCAACCGCGGCTCGAACAATACGTATTACAGTACGTAAGTCGATCCGTATCAGATGCTCCTGCAGGAGCATCACCGCACTGCGTCACCTGACGCGGCGATTCGCCAACACGCGCTCCGTGCTGTGAACACGTTCCATCTGCAATTTTACACCAGCAAAATGGCTGCGCGGATACGCTCGTCGGCATCGCAGATACCAAAAACGAAAAAAGAAATACACCGACCATCCATAGACTAGCAAGTTGCGGCTTACGCGATACGATAGTCATATTACGAGCTCCCCAAAAGACTGAAGACAACGGAAACGATGCTATACGAGAAAAAGATCAGCACAAGCCCAATGGTCGAGTTTTTCAAAATCTCCTTGGCGGTATCGATACGCTTGCTATCCCCCGCCGTCATCCACATCACACCGCCGTACACAAACATGAGCAAGGCGAGCGCACCCACAAAACCAATAACCCCGCGCAAACCACGGCTAATAAATTCCGCAACGCCGACCTCGGCGTCCAGAGGATTATACAGAGCAATGGAGCCGGCATCCCCACTCCCTGAGCCGTCTCCCGTCCCTGACGCACCGGTACCGGCTCCGCCCGCTCCAAACAAAGAGGCCGGACACCCCTCAAGCGCCGCGGTCGTTAGCGTTCCAGTCCTCGTTGCTGCCTGTGCCTGACACGCTGTCTGACAAGCCGTCTGCGCTTCCGCACGCGTCGCCGGACCGGTCGGAGTACCTACGCCGGTTATCCCTCCGCTAATAGAAACACTTTGCGGGCCGGTACCCGTTTGAATCGTACATGTGCATGGACAACTTCCTCCAGCGGACGGTGCTGGAACAGGGGCCGAGGGAGGGGCACCTGATGAGGGTGTACACGTACCTGCTGTACAAGGACTTTCCAATCTACACTGTGCACTTGATGTACAAGCTGCTCCGATGGGCAGCCGACAGGTTCTCGAGCCACCCGCTTCATTATCACAATTTTCTCCCGCACCACATTCACCGCTTACATCGCAAGCGGCCCCAATTGCAGCAAAAGAATTTGTCGGAAAAACAAGTAATAATACGATCGCCATCGATAGAATCTTGATAAGCTGGGAAAGAGAGTGTAATCGAGTCATATTAGCGAGCAGCTTCCGTCGGACAACAGACCAAACGATTATCATCCCCGCACAATCCCGGCTGACAGCTTCTGTCACGGATTTCCGCGTTGCGAGCCGTCACATCTTCCCAGTTAGCAGAAAGCGGCTGACAAGAATTTGCGGGAAACGACGCGGTACAGCGGGCATCCCCACCGGAACCACCGGCGCGGAATGCGTTGTAAACGGTTGTCACAAGCGCGCTTGCACCAAACATCAAGATAATACCAATCGTTGCATTCACGAGCATGCCTTTGGCTGCCGAAACCTCGCTCGATTGAGAAGCAAAGAAAATATACTTGAATCCGGCGTAAACAAAGATCGCAAGAAAAATCGCGCCGGAAATACCAAACAAGAAGTTGGCAAAGTTCACACCCGTCTCAACAATGTCATCCAATCCGCAATTTCCATCCGCGACGCACGCCGGCAGCTGAAGTCGGAGCACACCCCCACCACCGCCTCCACCAGCTGGTGCTGACGGTTCCTCCCCGCCCAATCCGCGCGAGGCACCCGTGCCTGGCATGCAGCACATCGTATCAGTTCCGCCGGGACAAGCGCCGGAAACACAGCGCCGCGACCGATCAGGCCCAGATACTTCAGCTGATAAATTCTGACAACTCATCAGCGTGAGATCGCCAAAAGCCGCAATTTGCGCTGAGTTCAAGTCAGACGCTTGTGGCGGGCATTCAATAGCAAGCACGCCGGAAGGAACGGAGAACAAGAAAACAGAGAGCAGGAGGGCAAGCACCGACCAGATACTCTTTGTTCTTTGCTTACTGTTCATAGTCCCCATCATACCACTTACTGAATCGTTAACGCGATTTGGTCTGCGGCAAACCGTACGGCCTTCAGAGCGGTCACACCATTCACTACGGACGTGATCATCTCGCGGAATGATCGTTCCATCGCCGCAGAATCCTTACCGCGATACCAGCTCGTGGCCGTCAAAACCTGCGCCGCAAACACGCCAACACGCTCATCCTGCAGCTGCGCCGTCAGCAAAGACTTACGCGCACTCGGACGCTTGGCCTTATCCAAAACTTTTTGCAAAACATCTGGCTGGGTGAGCTGCATCAAGAAATTCCAAGCCAAATCCTGATTCGTCGATTTCTTGGCAACCACCCAGTTCCAATAATTGGCGTAATTTTTCTGCGGATTACCTTCAATCTGAGGAGCTTTAGCCAAACCAAGATTGATCTTTGGAGCCCGTGCACGGATCAAGTCATATTGATACGCGTAGCCAAAGAAGAATGCAGCGCGACCAGATACAAATGCCTCAAGCGAGTTAGGCATCGTGTCATTCCAGGTATAAACGTCCTTATTAGGGTTAGCGAAGTCCGTATAAAACTCCAGCGCTTGAAAGGAAGGCGGATTATCACGGCTCAATGCCGCAGGAATCTTATGGAAAATCGGATAGCCCGCATCATCCTCCATCGTCTGACCATTCTGGATCATGAGCAAAGACACCAAGTCGGTTGCCCGCTCGACATTGTTTGCTGTACCAATACCCGCCGCCGATTGCGTAACATTTCCCTGGCTGTCGAGCTTGGTCAATCGCTTCACCTGATCAGAAAATTGGGCCCAGTTCTCCGGCGGCGTCGGAATACCGGCCGCATTCAACAAATCCTTATTGTAGTAGAGAGCCATCGTATCAACACCAACTGGTACGCCCATGATCTTCTCTTGAAAGTCCTTCACGTTGGTATCCGTGGAAACATCAATCGTACGCAGTAAATCATGCTGAACGACATCGGCGTACTGATTCTTGAAATCGATAAGCGCGAGCGTCGGCTCTGTACG